>JAFZNK010000238.1 GCA_017550965.1 Thermoguttaceae bacterium | reverse complement strand
GTCGCGATCTGGTTTGCGGACGCGATCAAAAAGGGGCTGGTAAGTCTTTGGGAATTGGTCAAGACGCTCGTTACGTTGGAGGACGACCCCGACGTCGCCGTTGAGAAGGGAGATAAAGGAAATGACGTACAATCAGATGAAAAGTCGGCTTGAATTGGCAAAACTCGCATTGGGGTGTCTGGCGTTGTTGACAATCATCGCTACCAGTTGCGTTAATCATAACGTGGCGACGCATACTCTTCAAAAGGTGATTCAGTTGGAGAACGTGGTGCAAGAGGTTGCGGAACATCAGGTCGTTGACGAATGAAGAGCGCGGTTAGGCGCGTAAGATTACGATAAGAGCGCGGCGGGAATTCTTGTCGCGCTCTTATTGACTATCTTTAAAAATCTATCATACTCTTGCATGCTGAGTAAAAGTTTAGTAGTATTAACTAAGTTATTTTGTATTCCGATCATTCCAGAATAACCTCACTTTTGGGGAGGGGATAATGATTCGTTCTTTTTCGACCAGTCTTAGCGGTAGAGTTCGTAATTTTACGCTTCCTATAAAACAACCGCTGGTTCCCCTGTTTGAAGCGATTGTCAATTCTATAAACGCAATTAATGAACGTATGGAGAAATATGGGGGAGAAGAAGGCTTTATAGACGTCCAAGTCATTCGCGGCGGGGATAAGCCCCTTTCCGAAGGCTGGACGGAGGAGTCTGTGAGAGGCTTTACCATTCGCGACAACGGTATTGGTTTTGACGAAGCCAATATGGGGTCGTTTATGGAAGCGGATTCTGAATACAAAATGAAAATCGGCGGAAAAGGCGTCGGCAGGTTTTCTTGGCTCGTAGCTTTTTCACAAGTCCATATTGAAAGCGTTTACAAAAGAGAAGGAAACGGCGATTTTGAATCGAGGGCGTTTGATTTTACTCTTAAAAATAGGGAAGTCGACGATATTGTTCAGGATACTGCTGAAACTGGCTTTCATACGACCGTAAGCTTGATTGATTATAAGAGCCAGTACGCCAAAAACACTCCGAAGCAACTCGAAACGATTGCGACGCATATCATTCAACATTGTCTCGTATATTTCTTAAATCCCAAATGTCCGACTATTCAGTTGCGAGATGAAAACAACGCCGCCGCTTTAAATTTAAATCAGCTGTTTCACGATCATTTTGCGACCGATGACAAAAAGGTTGACTTTTTTGTCGGAGACAAACAGTTTCATCTTTTGAACGTCAAAATCAACGACAAAAAGTTTTCTTCCCAAAATCAACTGTTCCTTTGCGCGAACGATCGTTCCGTCAAGAGAAAGAAGTTGGACGATTTGATTGTGAATCTTGACGACGCAATCTTTGAAAGAACGGGTTTTTGGTATCTTGGAATATTAACAAGTAAATATTTCGACGAAAACGTCGATATGAACAGACTGTCGTTTAACATTGAAGAAGAAGGAAATGAAATGTTAAAGGACTGTCCGAGCCTCAATTTAATTGTTTCCGAGGCGTGTAAAAGAATTGAAACGTTCTTAGCTCAATATCTCGACGAGGTACAAGAAGAGAAACAGACAAGATTGTGGACATACGTTCAAAACAGCGCTCCACAGTACAGGCATTTGGAACGCTACGCTCCGCAAGAGATAGCCGCTTTAAAACCTCATTTAAGCGACGAACAATTAGACGACGAACTCAACAGGATTAAACGGAAACTTGAAAACGACGCGACCTCGGAATGTCGGACACTCATTGATCGATTAAATAGAAAAGTCATTTCGCCCGACGAATATCAACAACAGTTTCAAACGATTGTCGAAAAAGTCAGCGACATTAACGGCGCCTCGTTGGCAGAATATATCGTTCACAGACGAATCGTTCTCAATTTATTTGAAAGCGGATTGGAGATTCAACCCGACGGTAAATTTCACCTTGAAAAATATATGCACGATTTGATCTATCCGACGCGGGCGACGTTGGACGACACCCCGTATGAGTGTCATAATTTATGGTTGATTGACGATAAATTGTCGTTTAGTCATTTTCTTTCTTCCGACAAACCTTTTAACAATTCGTCCAATGAAGAAAGAACCGATATACTAGCCCTTAACTATCCAGTTGCGGTCGCCGACGTCAAAAACGACGGCACTGCTTTTAATTCAATTGTGATTTTTGAACTGAAACGACCTCAACGCGACGACTACGACCCAGACGACGACAATCCTGTTCAGCAACTGTTGAGATATGCGAAAAGAATACGCGACGAAAAAGTGAAGGATAGCAAAGGCCGTCCCATTCGCACGACAAATTCAACGCATTTTCATTTATACGCAGTATGCGATATTACGGACAAGTTGAGAGACATTTTAATAGAGAGGGGATTTACGTTTACTCCCGACAACTTGGGCGCGTATCTTTACAATTCCGCGCTCAACGCATACGTTGAAGTAATCACCTACGATAAGATCAGAAACGACGCCGAAAAAAGAAATCGAATTCTTTTTGAAAAACTTGGTATCCGTTGATACGAGTTTTTTCTGCGGCGCGTTTGCGTTGAAATCGTTGCTTGAGTACAATGCGATAAGAGTTTGGATAAGAGTCGCGAGCAGTAGCGGGCTTTGTTCCGCGAATGCCGCAGGCAGAAACAGACGACGCGATGATTTCTATTAAAAAGGCGACGCAACATCTTGAATGATTGCGTTGCCCTTAGGTTGTTTCAGCAAACGCTATTGAGCGCCTTTTTTCAAATTACAATCTCGACAGAGCATTTGGCAGTTTTCAGGAATTGTTTTTCCACCTTTACTCCATGGGGTAATATGGTCGGCGTGCATTTCTTCAAGTTCAAACGTTTCTCCGCAAATCGCGCACTTATGTCCTTGTTTTTCGTATGCGGCTTGTTTTTCTCTAGGTTCAAATTGACGAATTGAAAGTTTTCTTTCGTCTCCCGTGAGAAGATATTCGTATATTCCTTGATTTCTAGTAACGTCATCGTCTTTGATAAGACGTTGGATTTCTTCTTCGAGTTTTTGTGGGTCAAGATCGTTTCTTTTACCGTGTTCGTTATAAAACAATCCCCACGGTAACCCTTTCATTATTGCGCGTTTTTTTGGAAAGATCGCTTTTACCCAGTCGATTACTGAGCGAAAATAATTCCATAATTCTACGGCAGTTGGCTCGGACTGACGTTCCGCCATATACCCTTCAATTGTCTTGCCTTCAGCCGCCGCCGCCCAACGGATTGCCGTTTCAAGAAATTCTTGACGAATAGACGCGCCTTTTAAATAATCTCCGGCGAATTTACCGGCAACGCAACCTGTTTTGCTAAAATATTTTTTGGCGTCGGAAGTCCAGGAACCTGCATAGACGGCGTTTCGTAATTCCTGATCAGTCAGTTTCTCCCCCGCAATGTTGATTATTTTGAACCATTCCAATTTTTCTGAGTCTGTTCCGTCACAAACATAGACGAAAAGTCTATAGTTCAGTATCTTGTCTTTTATATCTTGTGGAAGATTGTGAAAATACTTTTCGTCGACCGAGAAGGAACCAGCGATATATTCGCAAATTGCGATTGTTCGCTGTTGACCGTCAAGAACTTCAAAACCGTCTGAGCCGTCGTCTTTTTTAACTTTGCACCAGTATATGACGTTTAACGGAAGCCCCTTCATTACTGTTCGGACAACTTCGTCGCGTTGTGTGGTGTTATAGACAAATTCGCGTTGATATTTAGGTCTAACGTCGAGAAGACCTTTGTATGCGACAACACCTTCTTCAGCGTCGTTGAAGTAACCTTCGCTAACTTCGCCAATCGTTACTTTAAATTCGTCTATTTGCATATTTTTTTTCTTTCTTACTTTAATCTTCTAATGAACAATCGTTTATAAATGTCTTTTCCGTTTATTTGACACCCAAACGGCGTTCCTTCATAATGGCAACCGGGGTCTCCATATTGATAAGAACATCCAAGAATTTCAAATTGGTCTGGACTGTATTTATCCATAAAAGTAATTGGAACGCCCATAACGCCGTTACGCCTTGCGTCTAATAAATAAT
>JAFZNK010000237.1 GCA_017550965.1 Thermoguttaceae bacterium | reverse complement strand
TTTTAAGACCTATGACGGGTTGGTGGATTTCGGCTATCAAAAACACTATCGGGTCCAACATGGAAACAACGAGTTCGCTAACGGCCATAATCACATAAACGGTATTGAAAACTTTTGGGGGTGGGCTAAAATTAGACTCACTAAGTTCAGAGGAATATCCAAAAAGACCTTCTATTTGCATTTGAAAGAATGCGAATTTCGATTCAATCATAGAAACGAAGATCTATATAAAATACTCCTCAAAGAACTACGAAAATCTCCATTAAAGTTGTCTTGAACCTTGACGTAATACCTTCAAAGCTCTCGTCAGATTGCTTTTCATCTTTAAAAATTGGGATTCTTCTAATAATGTTGCTTACAGCACAGGGAGCGGCGAAAATAGCTCCGATATTCTGGAAAAGGGTATTTGATCTAAATCCGCTCTGAACGACTTCCTTTGCTTTAATTTTGCTCGTTACAGATAAAATCCGTTCTGCGTCAAGTTCAATCATTTCTCCTTGATCGTCTTCTCCGATGATCGGTAAGAAATTGAGCAATTCAAAAAGATTTGCTTTTCTAGCGTTGGCGTCTCCTCTGCCACAAGCCGTGTCTGCGTTAAGGTCGTTGGCTATCTGTTCGAAAATGACTAGGGTTCGCGCGGGGTCGAAGTCGAAGACGTAAGCGTTTTGTTTGCGCTTAAACGTCTCTCCTTCGTGGAAAAGACACGGATTTTGAGCGCGGAACGCCGCCTGCATATAGAACCCGGCGGTCGCGATGTTCGACAACATTAGAACCGCCGACCATTCCTTAATTGTGACTCCTGTCGTGAGCTGACCGACAGAAAGAGTGATCGTCTTATCATGTTGCAATATTGCCGCTTTGACTTTGTTGTACGCTTTGAGATTCTCCGAATCATCATAAAGATTGCCGTCGGCGGCCATCTCCGAATTATCGTTAAGTTTGCCGTCGCCGGCGGCAAGGATGATTTCATAGTTTTTAAAGACAGCATGTGTTTTGAGTTTCTTCGCAAGCGCTCTTGCAGAGGCAACGTGTTTAAGAAGCCAGAACGTATGTTTTAATTCGCCTCGCAGTTCTTCTGTTGAAAACGGGTATTTTTCCTGAGTCGTCAGCGAGTCTAAAAAACGATCGACCGCGTCGTTATGAACGAACAGACCTTTTTCGTTCACGGCGAAGAACTCGTTGAGATCGAACGCATATTCTTCGATCTCTCCATCGATTTCGATCCCCTGTTTCACAACGTCTTGTATCATTTCGGATGGTTGATACGTAAACATGTGCAATTGAGGAAGATCGGCATATGGATTTTCCACGCCGTCGGTGGACGTCCAATCGCGTTTCGCGCGTTGCTCGTCTGCGTATGTCCAACTGTAGATCGCGTCAGGCGGGAATTTGTCGCAGGCCAGCGCTTTGAACGGAGTGCCCGAGAGGTGAAGCGTATGCTTACGCTTGATTCTGTCAAAGGCGACGTCTGTTTTTGGCGTGTCGACGCCTTCGTGCGCCTCGTCGATCACGAGAATATCCCATTTTAAGTCATCAATATGTTTTAGCTTATTGTACTGTCCGCCGAAATGAACAGAACCTTTGAGATCTTGAAGGCTTAAAAACTCAAAATACCCTGTCGTTTTAAGATTCGTCTTATCCAACGTTTCTCTTGAAACAACGTGAGGTTTGTTTTTAAGCGCGTCCGTGTCGCTGACAAAGCGATACCCCGACGCGTCTCCAACAAACTTAACGTAGTCCTCATACCACGAATTGGCCACGGCAGGCCGGTTCGTCACGATCAAAACGGACTTCGCCTTCATACGCAGACACAAATCGTAAACGGCGAGCGTCTTGCCAAAGCGCGGCTTGGCGTTCCAAAGAAATTCCCCTTTGGGCGTCGATTCAAAATACTCCTGCGCGCGCTCGACCGCCTCTTCCTGTTCCTTGCGCAGAACGTAAGGACGCGGTTCCGGCGTTGACGACACGCCGCGATTCGACCTGAAATCATCAAACTTTTGCCAGGAATCGTCGCCTGATATACGGAACCATTCGTTGTTTTTTCTATCTTCCTGCTCGACGCCCTCTTTGCGTAGATACGCGTGAAAATCCGAGTCGCGAAAGGTTTCATCCGTGTCCTTATAAACCGCCCTCTCCCGCCATTCTTCGTGATACTCCACGTCTGCGGTATGCGTCTGTTGCTTTATTCGCTCGTCAACGTCTCGTTCAGTATATCCGATCTTCGTCCAGCCGTCGTGACGCTTGATTTCTGGCGTTGTATACGCATAAATCATCGGCTCGACAGGCTTTGTCGTCGCAAGTTTAATCGTTTTCGCCATGTCAGTTCATCTCCTTAACGTGGGTCTCGATGAAATCAATTTCTTCTTGAGACAAACCGTACTTCTTGTAAAGCTGTTGATCGATTTCTTTGATTGATTGAGTCCAGTCGATGTCGGAGTTGGAGGTAAAATCTTGGAGAGGTACGTAGGCCCATTTATCGGGCGTCAGGTGTTGTGTAGATTTCAAAACACCAAGCAGACCTCTAGCAAATCTCGATTTTATGTACTTCAAACAGTTTTCCGCTTCATTTTGAGAGTCAAACGTTCCAATACTGATAAAAGTTTCCGTAGAACCTGAGCCGGGTAAAGCTATTAACGGATGAGATAATATTTCACCATAATTACCATTACCATTGGCGCTAGGAAGAAATACCTTATAGCAATCAAGATTTATTACGTTATTGACATAATCACGCCTGACGAATTTATAAAGCCTTCCGCTTTTCGTCCTTCCAAGTATTTGTATGTACTCGTTTGAATCTTTTGGCTCTAAATCAAAAAATATTTGCGGCAATATTTCGAAAATATTAGTCGCCATGTCATAAGGATGCCCTGCTGTTAATTGAGCAAGCGCTTCTGGATGATCCTTATGCATTTTATCCGTTAAACGATATGCCGTTCTTGATATAACAATCCCGCACATGTTGGTTGATTTTCCCACCTTACGCAGAATGGAATTTAACTCCGGATACTTTGTAAAAACCTGAATAGCTCCAAAGTTTTTCGAAAGATCATGAAACGTAACAGCGACGCCTCCTTTAATATCCGTGTTCGGAAAGACTTGCGTTGCGTCCTCTTCATAAGACAACACTTTAAAATGCGGATCTTCCAACATTTTTCTGTTCCAGTCTTTCGGAGTGCTTCCGGCGTTAAAGAGAAAACGCGCGGGATGAATCAATTCTGCAGAGTTAGCGACTCGATAAGCGGCCTCCATAAAGATGTTATACACAGGAGCCGCGTAAGTTTTGTTTCCGTCGGATGAAAACTCTTCCTGATAAGGCGGATTGCCAATCACGAAATCAAACATTTTCTTTTTCATAAAACCCGCCTCCTTTAACTTTTTAAATTCAAACGATTTTCTACTGCGCCAATTTTTGATTTTTGAAGGAGTCTCGAGGAAATTTTCAGACGATTCTTCAAGTAAAAATTCGGGATCGGAAAACTCTATTAACGGCATTGAAGAGCGTTGCAGTTCGATTCTGGTCATTGGCACAACGTCGTTGATCCCGTCCATCTGCCAGATATTCCACGCGACGATATTGGCGATTTTTTTGATCAGACTTTTGGTCGGGGGCTTCCCCCAACGTTTCTCATAGTAGTCGTAAAACGTTAAAAGAACGTTGATTCGAGCGATTAAGAGGCTGTCCCCCTGATATTCGTACCCGTAACAACTCTCGACGGCGCGTTGCGCCCATTTGAGCCAGTCGTTCTCGGTTTTCGCGTTCTCGTCGACGACGCGCAATTTCCGATCAAGGATTCCGATTCGTTTTTTAAGAGGAAGAAGCTCTCCCGTCGCGGCGTCGTAGCGCGAAACGAGAAAAGGCGCCTCGCCGCAGGTGATTTCAAGCCGTCTGGAATCGACGTAGAGTTGCCAATCTTTTATTTTGCGTCTTTTGTTTTTGTCGACGAAATAGACCGGTTGATCAACGGGCGTCCACGTTTGATCGTCGTTCTCGACATTGAAGACTTTTTTGCGACCGAAACAGACTTCGTCGCAGTAGTTGTTCATCTTATTGCACAACCACGACGGGGTGTAGACTTCCGCGCGTTTCTTCGTGCGCTCCTGCTGTTCTTCGACGTCTTTTTCGATTCTCGGCTGCAGGACGACGCGGGATTCTCGCAGAAGCGCGTCCGCTTTGATCTCGCTCGCGGCGTCGTACCCCGACCCTTTCGAAGCGTACGCGTCCGTGCCCCAGACGACGTTTTGACCGGTCGTCTTGTCTTCAAGCAGGACGTTCAGAACGCCCCGGATCGGGTCGGCGGAAACGTCGACGAGTTTTTGCATGACGGGTCGTTTATTCTCTTTTACGGGCTGGTTGCGGCGGTTATTTTTCTTTTTTCGCGCGAAGTCAGGGCGACAAAGCGCCTCCAAATCGACGCGTTCGCTTGTCGATTCGAGGTTAAAACGGTTTCTTATGTCTTTTTATAAAAAAGATTTCAGAACAGAGTCATGCGTTTGAACGCGTGGCCAAAAGGTATAGATTTTGGCGTTTGCATAAGAATTGGTTTTTTAAGAAAAATGACTCTTTTTTAGTCAAAAAAAGGATATTCTACTTGCCAAAAAGTATCTGTAATGTAAAATTGAGATAATGAGAGCGTTTAGGTTGCAATTGGCCAAAAAGTATAATATTTGGCAAGATTCTGCAGAATTCTGAAAAGACTTTTTGGCAATCAGAATGCAAAGAGAAGGAGCGGGGACGTCGTTTTCCGCGAGCTTTCTGGCGGCGATATTCTTTATCCGGCGGCTACGGCGTCTGGCGACGCCAACGGCGACTCCTGTCGCC
>JAFZNK010000236.1 GCA_017550965.1 Thermoguttaceae bacterium | reverse complement strand
GCGACGCCGAGCTCGACGATTTCGCGCGGTTCGGTCGCACGATAGGAATGGCGTTTCAGATCGTGGACGACGCGCTCGATCTTATTGGCGACGAACGAACGGTCGGCAAGACGCTCGGCTCCGACCTTGCGAATCAGAAGGAAACCTTGCCGCTCATCCATTATTTTCAGAGCGCGTCGTCCGGCGATGCGGCGGCGTTGCGCGCGCGACTGGCGAACGGCGTTACGAACGCGGATCGCACGGAGATCGCCGAACTTTTGCGCGACGCGGGCGCGGTCGAAGCGTCGTACGCGGACGCGGAAGCGCTGATCGCGGACTCGCTCGAACTCCTAACAAGCCTCGAAGAGCGCGGTCGAAAGTTAGGACGTCCCGTCAATGGCGACTCTTTCGCTTCCTTGGCGTCTCTGGCGCAGTTTGTCGTTCAACGGAATAAATAAGTAGGTCATATTCTCGTAACAAGTAGTTTCTATTTTTTACGACGCGGAGTCGCGTCGAGACATGGAGGATTAGTATGGCAAAGGTAGCGAATTATCCGCTCGAAAGAACGGAGATAGCGGGCGTTCCCGTAACGCGTTTGGCAACGGAATTCGGCGGCACGCCGATCTACGCGTACGACGCGGCGAAGATAGCGGAACGTTACGCGGACTTGAAGGATTTCGGCGTGGTTCGGTTTGCTCAGAAGTCGTGCTCGAATCTCGCGATTGTTACGCTATTGCGCCGCCTCGGGGCGAAGGTCGACGCAGTTAGCGCGGGCGAAATTCAACGCGCGCTCGCGGCGGGCTACATGCCGTCCGAGATAGCGTACACGGCGGATATTTTCGACGCGGACGCGCTCGATCTTGTGGTCGGAGACGCCTGGGGCTGCGTAGTGAACGTCGGATCGCCGGACATGATCTATCAGCTAGGTACTCGCTTGGGCGATCGCGCGCGCGGGTTTGAATTGACGCTGCGCGTCAATCCCGGATTTGGACACGGTCACAGTCGCAAGACGAACACGGGCGGCGAACTTTCGAAGCACGGGATCTGGTACGGTCAGATTCACGATTGCGTGCAGACGGCGGAGCATTTTGGAATGAACGTAACGGGTCTGCACATGCATATCGGTTCAGGCTCCGATTTCGAACATCTGCAGACGGTTTGCGACGCGATGGAATCGATTGGTTTGGCGATCGGCTCGCGGATTAAGACGGTTAGCTGCGGGGGCGGCCTTCCGATTCCGTATTGTAGCGGCGAGGAGTTTATCGATCTTTCGCAGTTTACGTCCCTTTGGCATGCGACGATCAAACGCTTGGAAACGGCGTACGGTCACCCCGTCGAGCTTGAAATCGAGCCGGGTCGGTACCTGGTTGCGGAGAGCGGCTATCTCATCGCGCAGATTCGTTCGATTAAGAAACAAGCGGACACGCTGTTTTATCTCGTCGACGCGGGCTTTACGCACCTCGTTCGTCCGATGGCGTACGGGAGCTATCACCCGATTTCGCTTGCGCGTAACCCCGAGAACGCGTCGATTCCCAGCGGCGAGGTCGACGCCGTCGTCGGCGGTCCCCTCTGCGAATCTGGCGACGTTTTTACCCAAAAAGAAGGGGGGTACGTCGTAACGCGTCGTCTGCCCTCCGCGAACGTCGGCGACTACCTCGTTATCGAGGTCGCGGGCGCGTACGGCGCCGCAATGGCGTCGAACTACAACTCGAAGTTCCTGGCGCCGGAGGTTCTTATCGAGTCGGGCGTTCCGCGTCTGATTCGTAAAAAACAGTCGTTCGAGCATTTGATTGCGAACGAGCTCTTCTAACGTTAGCGCCTTGTCTTGACGACTATAATAACGCCAAAAGGGCCTGGCGAACGTCTAATGTTCGCTAGGCCCTTTCGTTATTTCTCAGTAAATCTTTTCGCGCTATTCCTGATCCGTTTGCGCGTCTTTGTCGACCTCTTCAACGTTCTCGTCGGCGCGATCGTCGACGTCTC
>JAFZNK010000031.1 GCA_017550965.1 Thermoguttaceae bacterium | reverse complement strand
GTCGTCGAGAGCACGCCGGTCGTCGGGAAACCGGTTCTGGGATCGACGATATGCGAATAGCGTTTGCCCCCGGCGCGGAAGAACTGATACGTCGAACCAGACGTCGCCAGCGCGCGGTCGCGCAACCACAGCTCCCCGATTCGCCTTTCCGGAACGAGCGGATGCGCCACGCCGATCGTCCATCCGGTCGGAGCGTCGCGCAATTTCTCCCGCGCCAACAGCGCGGCGTCGGGCCGAAACGCCTCGGGCAAAATCGCGTCGAGCGTCTCTTGGGGCCTCGTCGAGGCGCCGCGTCGCGGCAGGCCGCTCTCTTCGTCGATCTCGGCGTCTTCTTCATCGTCGCGTTCCGGAACTTCAAGCGCCGCGGGCGAATAGTCGCCGACGCGGCCTCCTCGCGCGACGACCCCGCTTTTGCCCCCCTGAACGAGAAAATCGAACACGCCGCGCTCTTCCAACTTGGCGGCGGCAAGATCGAGCGCGATCCCCTTGCCGATCGCGCCGAAATTCAATTCGACGCCCGGCTCGTCGAACGCGACCGAACGCGACTCGGGGTTCAGGCGCAGATGACGCCGACCGGAAAGCGCCAGCGCGCGCAGTCGATCTTCCTCTTTAGGGAACTCCCCGTCGCGATTCGCAAATCCCCAGACTCGCCACAGCGGCGCGGACGCGACGTCGAACGCGCCGTCGGTCTCTTCGCCCAGCCGAATCGACGTCTCGATCCAGTTCCACAGCTCGTCGTCGACGCGAACGCTCATCTCCGCGCCTAAAAGATTCAGTCGACTTACGGCGGACGTCGGGCGAAAAACCGAAAGCGCCTCCTCGACGCGATCGACCTCGTCGAGCGCGTCGAGCGCCGCGTCGGCGACGTCTTCGTCCGCCGATTCGTTAAACGCCGCCTCAAAATCGGACGCCATCGCCGCGCGTCGAAACACGGTCAGCGCGCCGGGCGTCGCGTACGGATTGTCAGTCATCGTCCGCCTCTTCTCGTCGTCCGGTTATTCTTCCAGCGGTTCGAGCAAGACGACGGCGCGCGCTTCGATCGCTTCGAGCCGTCCGACCGGCCCGACTTTCTCGCCGGTCTTGGCCTTGACGTTCACCTGATCGGGCTTAATCCCCAAAATCGCGGCGATTCGATCGCGCATCGTCTGCTTTAACGCCCCTAATTTCGGACGTTCGGCGCACACGACGCAGTCGAGATTCGAGACTTGCCAGCCTTCGTTTTCCACCGCCTCGTTGCACAACGACAGGATCTCGGCGGAATCGCGCCCGCGATTCTCTTCCGCGTCGTCGGGAAAGAGTTCGCCAATGTCGCCAAGCCCCGCCGCGCCCAGGAGCGCGTCGGCGATCGCGTGAAGCAGCACGTCGGCGTCCGAATGACCTAACAGCGCGTTAGTAAAGGGGATCGTAACGCCGCCAAGACGCAGCGACGTTCCCTCGGTAAATCGATGAAGATCGCAACCGTAACCTACTCGATACATAGTCGTTCCTTTCGTTATTGAGCGTCGGTCGTCGACGTTTTCGACGACTCGGTCTCTTTGCGCCCGCCCGCCGAAACGCGCGCCAACTGCGCCGCGTTCCAGAGGTTATGCCAAAGAACGTACGTCGTCGGACCAAGCGCGACAAGAGGCCCCGCGTAGAGGGACGCGAAGACGATCATCGCCCCCGTGTTCTTTTGGCCGAGCGTCTGACTCGATTCGCCGCGCCAATTTTTTTCGCCGATCCAATACCCGATCGTAAAGTTCAGCGCGCACACGACCAGCGACGCGACGCCGACGTGAAGCAAAATCGCCGGGCCCACGCCGTTGGCGGGGTCGCGAATAAACGCCGAGGCGCGACACGCGATAATCGTCACCATAAGCGTCCAGGCGGCGAAAGTTAAGTTCTTACACCGTTTCGTCCACGTCTTGCTGTTCGGCCAGACGACGCGCCAAATTCGCGCGAGCGCTATCGGCAGGACCATCGTGAGCCCGACGCTTTTGGCGACCGACAAAAACGCCGCGAAAAACTCGCCCCCCGCGCTCTCTTTGCCCAACGCCCAGGGAATGAGAAACGGAAGCGTCGCCATGACCGCGCCGGTCGTCAGAAGCAGCCCCGTGACGATATATTCCGCCTCTTTTTTCAAAAAGCCCGCGATTGCCGGCGCGGCGGTCGCCGTCGGCGCCATGCCGGTAAAAAAGACCGCCAGCGCGAGCGTTTGATCGGAGCTTACGGCGGAAACGAACTTGTAGCCGCACGTTCCCATGAGAAGATTGAGCGCCACGATCAGAAGATGACTCCGCCGAATCGCCATTTTATGAACGTTCAGACCCAGGAAGGTCATGAACAACATAAATCCGACAAACCACGGAATCAAAGGACTTAGAACCGCGCCTTGCGGAACAAGCCAGCCCACGACAAACGCGGCTAACAGAGCTAACGGTCGAATCGTCGCCGACATGACGTCGTCGCCTTTCTTATCAAAAACTGTTCCAACGCGGCGTCACATCGAATCGAGCGGATCGACATCGACGATCCACTGGACGTTTCGGGGCGCGTTCAACTTCGCGCGGCAGACGCGCGCGGCGGCCTCGCGAAGGAGCGTTCCCGGCGCGCCGAGAATCTGAAGATGGAAGCGGTAATTCCCTCTCAACTTGGCGAACGGCGCGGGGGCGGGCCCCAAAATCCGCGCCAGAAGGGGCGGACGCGGGCGTTTGGGCGCCGCGGGCGAAACGACGTTGCGGCCCGACGCGTCGCGCGCGACGACCGGGTCGGGCGTTTCCCTCGACTTCGCGGCCGCTTCGGGATCGAATCCGCGTTCGACGTTGACGTCGCGAATCGCGTCGCGCAACGCCTGGCCGAGAGTGTGCGCAAATTCGTCGGTCTCTTTTTCGTCCGGCCCTCGAACGACGAAGCGAATCGACGAGGAGAACGGGGGGAATCCCAGCGTTCGACGCGCGGCGAGTTCGGAGTTCGCGAACCCGACGTAATCGCCGTTGACCGCCGCGACGATCGCCGGATGGTCCGGATAGTAAGACTGCACGACGACTTTGCCCTCTTTGTCCCCGCGCCCCGCGCGGCCCGCCGCCTGCAATATCAGGTCGAACGTGCGTTCGGCGGCGCGATAGTCGGGCAAATGAAGCGCGACGTCCGCGTTGACGATCCCCACAAGCACGACGTTGGGAAAATCGAGCCCTTTGGCGATCATCTGCGTGCCGAGCAACACGCGATACTCGCCGCGTCGAAACGCCGACAAACATTTCTCGTGCGCGTCTTTAGCCTGCGTCGTGTCCGAATCCATGCGCAGAATCGGCGCGTTGGGAAAGCGCTCGCAAAATTCCTGCTCGAGTTTCTGCGTGCCGAATCCGCCGTATTTGATTCCGACAAAACCGCAATAAGGACACGCGTTAGGCGCGGGAATCTGATAGTCGCAATAGTGGCAAATAGCGATTTGCTGCGCGATATGATGCGTGAGCGCGACGTCGCAGTCGGGGCACTTGAGCGTCTCGCCGCACGAAGGACATTGAATGTGCGTCGAATACCCGCGCCGATTCAACAGCAAAACGACCTGATTGCTCGGATCCGCGTCGAGCGCAACCTCGATATCGCGGCAGAGACGCTGGCACAGCGCGCCCGCCGAGAACCCGGAAGCCGCGCGCGTTCGCATGTCGACGACGTAGACGGGCGGCTGCGGAAGGTTCCGAACCCGATGCGCTAACGTCAATAATTTATAGTTGTTAAGCTGAACGTTTCGCCAACTTTCGAGCGAAGGAGTCGCCGAGCCGAGGACGAGCGGCGCGTTCTCGCGTTCCGAACGCCAGCGCGCGACGACGCGCGCGTGATAACGCGGCGTAACGTCTTGTTTAAAGGACGTTTCGTGTTCTTCGTCGATCACGACGAGCCCCAGACGCGGAACCGGCGCGAAAATCGCGCTTCTGGCTCCGACGACGACCTGCGCTTTGCCCGCGGCGATCTTTTCCCATTCGGCTTTGCGTTCCAGGTCGGTCAGGCGGCTGTGCAACACGGCGACCGAGCCGAGTCGCGAGCGAAACCGCTGAACCGTCTGCGGCGTCAGGCTGATTTCCGGAACCAGAACAATCGCCTGTTTGCCGTAGGACGTAACCTCTTCAATAGCGCGAATATAGACTTCCGTCTTGCCGCTTCCGGTGGCGCCGTGGAGCAAAAAAGTCGGGGCCTTTTCGTCGCGCAGCGCGCCGAGAATCGCGTCGAGCGCCTCTTGCTGCTCCTCGTTGAGAACGTGAGGTTTCGAAGGCGCCTCGCTCTTTTCCGACTCCAAAAGCTCCGTGTAGAAATCGCTGACGCGTCTGACGCGCTTCATACGCAAAAAGCCGAGGTTTTTAAGCGCGGTTATCGGCGCGTTCGAACATTTGGCGATTCGCGCAAGTTCCGAAAGAGTCGGCGGTTCCGTCAACTTGCGCATTTCGTCGAGCACGTGCCGCTGTTTATGCGTGAGCAGGTCGTAAGCGCGCTTTTTTTTGACTTCGTCGACGCGTTCCAGGCGCTTGTCGAGATCGGGAACGAGTTCGTAGACGGTCGTCAATCGCGAGCCGATCGCGTCCCTGACCCCCGCGGGCACGACGCCGTCGAGCGTCTGGCCAAGGGGAGAAAGATAGCGCTCGGCGAGCCAAACGCCAAGTTCAAGCCCTTTAGGAGTCAGTATCGGCGTTTTGTCGACGACGTCGATCACGTCTTTGAGTCGAAACGTCTTCTTCTCCGACTTCTTTTCCAACTTCGTTTTACGATCGCTCTTTGGCGTCGCGAGTTCCGGAAACAAAAGGGCCTCCTGTCGCGGCTCCGGCTCCTTGCGCTCGGGCGCCGACGCCGGCTCTTCCCTTTCCAGTTCGGCGCGGTCTGTTCGCGAGATTTCCACGCAATAGGCGGTTACGGACCGGTTGTTTTTGCCGAGCGGAACCAGGACGCGAACGCCGGGACAAACGCGGTCGACAAATTTTTTAGGCACGACGTAGTCGAACAGGCCGTCGGGGCCGTCGACAAAGGCGACTTTCGCGATCGTAATTTCGCGGTCGGGGTCGTACGCTTCCCAGGCGGGGAACGTCGGATCAAAGAAGCCGGGCGTCGCTCTCGTCATCGTTTGAACGCCGTTCCTTTCGCGGACTCGACGCGCGCGGCGTCGGCGGCGCATTTGCCGAACATCTCAAGGAGCTCGTCGACGGCGCCCGCCCGCTCGGCGCCGCTCCTCGACACGATTTTAAGACCTTCGTTATAAAACGCGTCGACGCGCGATTTATATTCTCTGAAGAACTCCGTTCGACTGGGATAGCCGCCGAACTCGCGCGTCCTCGTCTCCATCCATTTTTTCATCGAATCGGCGATCTCGCAATTGCGCAGCGTTTCCAGGCGGTCTTCCGATTTGCACAAGAGCCGCTCGACGGCGAACGAAAGTCTCGCGCGTTCAAACGACTCAAGCGCCTCGTCGTCGCCGTATTCTTCCGCAAGTCCCCAGAGAAACGCGCCGTAAACGCGGTCGCGGCTCACGCCGAGGCCGTTCCAATAACAGTACGCGAGGCGACCGGTCGCTATGGCGTCCCGACGCGCCGACGCGATTTGGAACCACTGCGCCGCCAAACGCCAATTGGGAGCGCCAAACTCCCCTTCGGAATACATATAGCCCAGTCGACTGGCCGAAGCGGGATCCCCCGCGTCGGCGGCGGCGCGCAGAAAAAACTCGCCCGCCGCGTCGTTGCGAAGCACGCCGCGCCCTTCGTAACAGAACCGCGAGAACACCGCGAGCGCTTCGGGGACCCCGGCCTTGGCGGCGCTTCCCACCAGTCGCGCGGCGTGATATTCGTCCGCGGGCGCGTTCTCGCCGGAAAAATACTGCCAGCCGAGCGCAAGTTGCGCCGACGGCCTGTCTTTCGCGGCTTCGGCGAGCAGCCGATTGGCGCCCTCGAGGTCGCGTCGGCAATACTCTCCGTCGCATTTCACATAAGCGAGGATCTCCTTGGACTCCGAGTCGCCGGACTCCTCGATTTCGCGAATCAGGCGTTCCGCTTCGCGTTCGTCTCTGTCGACGCCGCGCCCGACGTTAAGCAGGCACGCGTACATGACTTTCGACGAATCGAGGCCCAGATCCATCGCGCCGCGATAGTATCGCGCGACCTCCGCCCAGGATTCTTTGGGACTGTCGTCGTCGAGTTCCGATTTCAAATAGTCGGCGTAGCGCTCCATCGCCAGCGCGAACCCCGCGTCCGCGGAACGGCGCCAACAGTCGACGGCGTAAGCTTTGCTGTCGTCGTCCCCTAATCTCCAGTAGTAACTGCCCAGCATGTAGAGCGACGGCTCGTGATTGAACTCGGCGCCGCGCCGATAGTATCGCGCGGCGGCCTCCATGTCGCCAAGCTCTTCCCAAATCGAGCCCGCCTTGCATAAACCGTCCGGATAATCGAGTTCCGCCGCTCGTTCGTAGTAGCTCAGCGCTTCTTTCAGACGGTTCTCGCATTCGAGAAGATAGCCGGTTTTCACGCACGCCCACGCGCAGCCCTCGTCGGCGACCCGGCGTATAAGCTCGACGTACTCTTCGTCCCCTTGTCCGTAAACGTCTGCGTAAAAACACGTCGCGACGGAATTGCCGCGTTTCGCCGCTTCTTCGAGCAGGACGAACGCTTCTTCGTCGAGACGGGACGCGGCTTCTTCGCAAAGTTCCTTCGGCTCGCCCATTACGCGCAGCAACGTCGACAAGTCGAGGCAATAGAGCGGATCGGAGGACGGATTGCACTGTTCGTAGATTTCCTCGACGCGTCGATCTTCTTCCCCGACGTCGACGATCGTCTGGTAATTCGGAACGCCGGCGACGTCTTTCCTGAGCGTTAAGAGCGTTTTGACGCGCCGCAAGACCTTGTGAATCGAGAATTGACAGCACGCGAAACCGCGCGATCGAAACTCGGGAAAATCGTCGATCGCGCGTCGGTACAATTCAAGCGCTTTGTCGAGATTATAACGCGTTCCGACGGCGTATTCGTAGGAATACGCCAGCCATACGATCGCGTTGGGCTCGTTGGCGAGCGCGCCCTGTTCGCGCAGTTCAAAGGCGCGGCGGAAATCTCTTTTGACGCCCAGACCGTCCTCGTAGAGCGCCGCCAGACGCCAACACGCCTCCGTCTTTCCTTCGTCGACTTCCCGACGCAGGCGGCGCGCGCATCGTACGACCTCGCGTTCGTCGAGTTCGTCGAATCCGTCGAATATCTCTATCATTCTTCCAGTTATCTTACTTCCATAACTTACGATCAAGAGACCTGTATCCGATCGCTTCAAACAGACAGTCTTCGGTAATCGTCTCTTCCCCCTCCAGATCGGCGATCGTTCTCGCGACGCGCAGTATTTTGTCGTGAGCGCGCGCGGACAGCGCGAAATCGTTCATCGCTTTTTCAAGCATTCGACCGCATTCGGGGGTCAGGCGCCCCCATTCCTCAATATGCTTGCGCCGCATTTGAGAATTGACCGTAATTTTCGTTCCCTCGTATCGTTCCAGCTGAACTTTGCGCGCCCTTAACACCTGGTCGCGTATCGTTTTACTCGACGTCTGAACTTCGCGCGACGCGAGGTCCTGATACGTAACCGGAGGCGTCTCGATATGGACGTCGATACGATCGAGTAGCGGCCCGCTGATCTTCGCCATGTATTTTTCTATTTGGACCGGCGTGCACGAGCACTGACGGCGCGGGTCGTTGCGATAGCCGCACGGACACGGATTCATCGCCGCGATCAAAATGAACCGCGCGGGGAACGTTTCGGTGCGGTTCGCGCGCGTAATAGTCGCT
>JAFZNK010000235.1 GCA_017550965.1 Thermoguttaceae bacterium | reverse complement strand
TCGCCGGAGCGGGGTTCTATGTCCTGAAAAACGAAGCGGTTCTTCTGGAACTTGCGCTCGAGCAATTCGCGATTCGCAAGCTCATGGAACACGGGTTCAGACCGATGGAAACGCCGGACCTTGCGAAAAACGACGTTCTCCAGGGCACCGGCTACATTCCGCGCGGCAACGAAACGCAAATCTACTCGATTGAAAATTCCGACCTTAGCTTAATCGCGACGGCGGAAATCACGCTCGGCGGCCTGCTCGCGAATCAGACGGTCGACTCGACCGAACTGCCGATGAAATTCTGCGGAATCAGCCACTGCTTCCGCACCGAAGCGGGCGCGGCGGGCCGCGCTTCGCGCGGGCTGTATCGCGTTCACCAGTTCACCAAAGTCGAGATGTTTATCTTCTGCCTGCCGGATCAAAGCGAAGCGTTCCATCAGGAGCTTCTGTCGATCGAGCGCGAAATCTTCGACGATCTGGAAATCCCGTATCAGGTCGTCGACACCGCCACGGGCGACCTGGGCGGCCCCGCGTACCGCAAATACGACATTGAAGCGTGGATGCCCGGCAGAGGCTGCTACGGCGAAGTGACCAGCACGTCCAACTGCACCGACTATCAGGCGCGCCGCTTAAACGCGCGCTATAAGGTCAAAGGCGAAAAAGGCACGAACTTCGTCCACACGCTCAACGGCACCGCCGTGGCGATCAGCCGCGCGCTCCTGGCCGTGTTGGAAATGGGTCAGCAGGAAGACGGAACGATCGTCGTGCCCAAGGCGCTGCGTCCGTACGTCCCGTTCGAAAAGATCCAGCCGAAAAACTGATCGTTCGTCCCAATTCTCCAATTGAAAACGGCGCGCCGCGTTTGACGCGCCGCTGTTCGCGTTCAAACGCCAAACGACGTCGATGGAAACGCGTATGTTCAATTTACTATCCGTTTTCGGTTTATTGCATTTCGCCCAAATCTGGCTGGCGATCCCGCTTGCGCTCGCCTTTTCGTTCGCGTACGCCGCGACCCGATACGAGGCGCCGCGCGACATATTGAAAAAGGCGGCGTCGGTTGGATTTTGGCTTTTTTTCTTTCTAGCGCTTGTCGCCGTGATCTTGCGTCTGGTCGTCTAGTCGGCAGAGAATCGTCGCTCGTCGCGATTTGACGCTTCGTCCCGTCGCGAAACGAGAACGAACTCATGGAAATAAGATCGCGCGTTTTCATCATATAGGAGGCCGCCATGGGCGCGTCGACCGGTAAGTTTCGTCTCTTCCTCTTCAAGACTTTTGACGCGTTGGGGTCTATTACGTTGGGAATCGTGATTATGACGATTCTGGCGATTGCAATGGGCTGGGCGACGTTCCTTGAACGAGAGATGGGAACCCCCGTCGCGCAATACGTGGTCTACGCGTCCAAATGGTTTTACGTTCTCATCGGGCTTCTGGCGCTCAACGTTCTTTGCGCCGCGCTCGTTCGCGCCCCCTGGCTCTTCGTTCGCGCCTTGCGCGATCCGAACGAGCCGTATTTGCCCAACGCTAAAAAGTTTCGCGTCAATCAAAGACTGCTTCCGTTCTTTATCGCGCACGTCGGCGTGCTGCTCCTTCTCGCGGGGTGTCTGACGACGGCGCGTCTGAGCTCCAAAGCGCGCGCGACGATCGCCGAGACGACGGCGGTCGAAACGGCGATCGACGTCGATTCGCGGCTCTTCGACGTAAAGATCTACGATCAGGGAACAAACGACCATCCCCGAAAGAAAATCGAAGTTCCGTTCGCGGGCGGGCCTCTTAACTGGCGCGATTACGAAAGCGCCGCCAATTGGAAGGCGGACGTCGCCGATCCTCTGCTCGCGCAAAAGCCCGAAGGCAAGTTCTTCCAGGACCTTGCCAAAAGCGCGTCGAAAATCAGTCAACGCGCGGCGTTCCTCTTTGCGAAACTCGCTCGAACAACCAGGCCGGGCGTTATTTACGACGACGCCGGCCTTAAAATCGAAGTTCTCGACTACGCGACCATGGCGGACTTCCAGCCCGTCGCGCCGCTCAAAGGCGAGCTGACGGTCGGCGGCAAAAAAACGCCTTTTGAACTCCCCTTCTCGTTCGACATGACCGGAAGCGACCCGATCGGCCAATCGCGCCGCGCGCAACGCGTTACGCTCGCCGACGGAACGCGCGTCGTCTACATGATCGCCGATTCCCAACAGGATTTCCAGGCGTTCCAAAACGCGATTCCTCAACGCGTCGAAGGAAGCGCGGACGAACCCCAGGACGCGCTGGTCGTCCTGAGCGTCGACGGCGTCGTCTATCAGAAAAAACTCGCCGACCTGGCGCTCCTTTCCCGTTACGTCGACCTTGATTCGCAGACGGAGACGTTGACGATTCAACGAGACGAAATTTCGCGACGCCTCAAACAGGAAGAAGAACGTTCGGACGTCGCGCCCGACGAACGCGACGGCGCGAAACCGCTCGCGACGGTAACGCGCGAAGAAATTCTCAGACAGACGAACGAACTCAGAGAGTTGAGCGACAAACTCACGCAGTCGGCGGACGCGGCGACCGATCCGCTCTCGTCGCCCGAACGACTCGAAGAATTCGCGCAGGCGCGCAAAGAATTTGAGTCGAAACGAATTCTCAACTACTTGTCGAACACGTGGGCGCAACTCGAAGGCGTGACGGAAACGTCCAAAGAGTTCCGCGAAACGCTTGTCAGAATGCGCGAGCAAAACGACAAGGCGCTCGACGAGGTCAAACTTCTCGAAGAAGCGACGAAACTCGGCGACTCTGGCTGGAAGATCGTCGGCTTCGAGACGTCCCCCACAACGGCGCCGGGCGTCGAGGAACTTCAGGGCTGGTCGGCGGTCGTCCGACTCAAATCGCCCGAAGGGGAAGAAAACGAAGCGTCCCTGTTCTCCGAGCTTTACGAACGCAATAAGTTTCCGGAATCCGGACGCGTCTTCGGCGGAATCTGGCTCGACGACGTCGGCGGGGACGACAATGAATTCGGGCGGCCCTGGAGCAAAAATCTGGACAAGCCGAAACTTGAATTCATGCAGGATCTGGCCGGCGACGTCGCGTATCGCGTCGTCAACGGCGCGAAAAACGTCGTCTCGGGCGTTCTCGAACTCGCCGCGCTCGACGAAACGGCGGGCACGTTTCAGGCGTCGCCCGTGCAGGTCGAGAACGCGCGGGGCGAAGGCGCGGTAACCGCGTTTTCCGTGTCGCAGCTGGCGTTGCACGACGAAATCGGCGCGAAACTTGTTCCGGGCGTTTTCCAAAAAGATCAGGCGAACGAATTCTACGGCAAGGCGCGCGTGCGCGTTACGCTCGACGACGTTACCGAAACGTTTCTTATGCGCTCGATTCCGCTGGAAAGCGTTACTAAAGAACAAATTGCGTTTCTCGAAAAAAGAATCGTCTCCGGCAAGCGACACGCGGTCGTCCGACTGACCGATCGTGAAATCGATCTTGGCGCGGCGCTCTTCGTCAAGAAATTCACGGCGACCTACGAGCCGGGCTCGTCCACGGCCGCGTCGTTCTCGAGTTTGACGCGCGTCCTGCCCAAGGGCCAGTCCCGCGACGAACAGCGTCTGTCGGTCTTGTCGAATACCGATCGCGACGTCTTAATTCAGATGAATCGGCCCGGCGTGCTGCGTCCCGACGGCTCCAAGAAGGTCTACTGGGCGTATCAGGACTCGTTCCGCGGCCCGTACCGTCCGGGGGATCCGGAATTCGACGACGTCGTCAAAGCGAAGTTGATTCCCGGCGAATCCGTCCCGCGCGAAACTCTTTATCAAACGATCATTACGTTAAACGACGACCCCGGCAGAGGCATGAAATATCTCGGCTCGCTGCTCGTCGTTTGGGGAACCGCCATGCTTGTCTATCGGCGTAAGAAATCGAGCGCGAAAACGCGCGACGCGGAAAAGGCCCAAAACACGACGTCGAGCCCGGCCGACGCGCCGGATCGCGCGGGCAAAGCGTCCGTCGCCGTTCTCTCGGCGCTCGTCGCGGTCGCGTCTTTGCTCGGTTCGTTCGCTCTTGCCGACGAAATTGTGCCGCCGGAAGAAAAAGCGGAGGTCAAAGCGAAAACGGCAAGTTCCGTTCAGCTCAATTGGACGCCGTGGCGTCTCGTCACAGTCTACGACGGAGGCCGCCGCCAGCCGCTCAACACTTTTGCGGAAATCGTCGTTCGCGACGTAACGGGCTCCCCCGCGCCGACGTTCGTCCTTCCGGAAGAGACGCTCGCGAAGTTGGAAGGGGACGCGCCCGTCAATATGCCGTCGCTTGACGAGTTCCTTGGCGACGACGAGAACGAATCGGACGACGCGGAAGCGCGACGCGCCGAAAAAAAGCGCATGTACGACGAAGTTTCCGCCGAGGTCGTTAAACGTCAGCGCGACGCGGCCGCGCGGCTGCGCGTAATTTTCAAAAACGGCTCGCGTCAATTCAACGCGGCGGAACTGCTCTTCTCGTGGATCGTCGAACCGGAGCTTTGGGAATACGTCCCGTTTATCGCCGACCCGCAAAGCGTCGTCGCCAAAGACGTTTTGAAAAAATCGCCCGAAGAGATCGCCAAGCGCGGCTCGCGGCTCGCGCCGACCGACTTCGACGAACTCGACGCCAACGGCAAGTCGCGCGTCGACGCGTTTATCGAACAGTCGCGCGGCCTGGCGGCCAAAAGCGCGTCGCTCAAAGCGCTTGAAAAATTCGAGGACAAAGTCGCGACGTTCCGATCGCTGACGTTTGTTCCGACGCAATCGACGTCGACGCGACCGGCGTTCTACTTCAACAAGATCCTCTACGGCGACTCGCCCATGGGCATGCCGGGCGCCGCGCATATGGCGTCGCAAAGCGCGCTCTCGAAACTCGACGCGTCGTGCGCGCGAATCGAGCGGCTTCTGTCGAGCGAAAAAGCGGCGGAGCGACGCGCTTCTCCGTTCTACGACAAAGAGTTCGTCTTGCGCCAAAGAACGCCGATCGGCGAAGAGAAAAACAGCGGCGACGCGCTCATGTTGGCGCGCCAACTCGCCATGCTCGCGTCGCTCTCCCGACGCTATCAGCCGGCGACGTCGGGCGTTTTGTTCGAAAAACTCGTCGCGTCCCTCGAAAAGACGCTCGCGGATCTCAAAACGCATCGCGACGAGATCATAAGAGAACAGACGTATTCGCTCGAATACCGTCAGGAAATTCAGCGCGTCGTTTCCTCGCTCGAGTCGATCGTCGACAACCTCGAACTGGCGTATCTCTCGACGACGGCGGAGCCGCCCAAGACGCTCGCGGTCGTTCCGGTCGTGCGCGCGAGTTTGTTCCGCGCGACGGAAAATCAGGATTCGCCGTGGGTTCCGCTGCAGACGCTTCTTTGGGCGTCCGACTGCGCTTACGCTCGTTTTATCGATCCCCGCGCCGCCGACACGCTCCCCGAACTTGACGAAGACTCCTTCAAACAAAACGACGGAGCGGAAAAAATCTCCCCGGCGGACGACGTCGTCGACTCCCTTCGTAAGACGTTGAACGCCAGTCAATGCGATCGCGCCGCGGGCCGGGCGTTCTTAAACGCCGCCGAAGCGTATCGAAATCGCGAAGAGCCCGACCGCGCGGCGCTCTTCAACGCCGCGATCGTCGATTTCGCCGCGAGTTTGCGCGAAATCGGGCTCGCTTCCGAAGAAAAACGCGCCGAACTTGCCGCCGCGGAAATCGCCGACGAAAAGGCGCGCGCCGAATTCCTCGCCAAGACCTGCTACGACGTTCCGCGCGGCTTGAAAGCGGAGCTGTTCTACTATAAGCTCAACGCGTTCTATTGGAACTGGGTTTGCTGCCTGCTTGCGCTCGGCGCGTTTGTTCTTTCGTATTTGCGTCAAATCGTCGCGCGCTTTATGAAGAAAGCGCCCCTCGCCGAGCGATTCTTCTTCACGTTGGGAATCGTCTTCCTGGCGCTCAGCTGCGCGGTCGCGTTTTTAGGCGGAGCGACGCGCGCGTACATCACCGGCTGGGCGCCCGTGGCCAATATGTTCGAAACGGTCGTCCTGCTCGCGTTTCTCATCGCCGCCATCGCGATTGGGTACGCGCTCGCGCCCGCGTGGACGAAGCCGTATCTCAACGCGTGGCGCGTCGTCGCCTGGCCCTGGAAAGTCAAAGATCGTTCCGAAAAGAAGATCGCGCGAATCATGGCGATTCCGCGCGCGCTTTTGGTCGCGCTGTGCTTTGCGGCGGCGTTTCTCGTCTGGCGCTCGGGGCATGTCGGCGAGCCGATCGCGTCGGGGCTGTTGCGAACGTTCCGCGAGGCGTTCGCCATGAAAGGCGCGCTCGACAGCTTCGCCGTGTTGATTACGTTTCTGTTTGTCGCGTGGGCGGTTCCGCGCTTCGTCGCGGCGCTTCTGGCGCTCGCGTGTTTCTCCAAGACGCTTTGCCAACGGCCCGACTTAAGCCCGGAGGAAGCGCCGAAGACGCGCAAAGAAGTTCTCGCCATGATCGGAAACGAGATCGTTCAACGTAAAGCGTTTCTTACGGCAAGTTCCGTAATAGCGCTCGCCGTCGCCGCGTCCGCGTATTTCAACTCCGTCGAATTCAATCCGAACATCCGTCCGCTCGTCGCGGTCCTGCGCAGCAACTTCTGGCTGACGATCCACGTGATCGCGATTATCGTGAGCTACGCGCTCGGCGCGCTCGGCTGGGTCGTCGCGCTCACGTCCCTCGCGTCGTATATCTTCGGCCAATACGGAGTCGACGTTCCGACCGAACGAACGCCGTCTCCCGCGGAACTCAGGTCGGGCAAACGCCCCGAAAGACGCAGGGCGGTTCCGAAAGTCAATAAAGAGCCGGCTCCGAAAAAAGACGAGAAGGAGCCTTCGGACGCTTCCCAAAAACCGTCGCAATTTGAGCCCGACTATGCGGTCGGCGTCGCCCCCGTCGTCGCTATGATGATTCGCAGCGCCGTCTTGTTCCTGACGGCGGGGATTATCTTAGGCGCGCGCTGGGCGGACTTTAGCTGGGGTCGGTTCTGGAGCTGGGATCCCAAAGAGGTCTGGGCGCTCGTGACGCTGTTGATTTACCTGGTGGTGCTTCACGCGCATAAGATCAGCGGCGGCAAGCGATTTGTGCTGGCGCTGGGCGCGAATTTCGGCGCGCTCGCGATCATCATGACGTGGTACGGGCTGAGTTTCGTCATGGGCGGCGGCGGACGCCACGCCTACGCGTCGGGCGAATCGAATAAAATCGCCGCGCTGTATATTCTCTTTGCCGTGAATATCTTATGGGCGGTTCTGGCGATATTGCGCTATTGGTTCGAAGTCGCGAAATCGCGACGGAACAATTCGCGCTCCCGCGCGAAGACCAAATAACCGTTTCCGTCGGTCGCTGCGCGTCGATTATCGGCAAGCGTCCCGCGCGTAGGGCGTAAAACCGTCGATTAAAGTCGACGAGCCGCCCCGTTTGTTCTTCTGTGTTGACGGTTAATATCGTATAACCCGCCGCCGGACTCCGCGGGACAAGCCCGCTGCGTCCTTTAGAAGGCGGCTTGCGAACTTGTGTTTGGGCGGCGCGTTATTGGGGAACACGGAATCGACGCGCCGCCCCGTTTGCCTGCGGCTCTTAAAACCTTACGGTTCCGAGCAGAGATTGAGCGTCGCTTCTTTGACGCGAACTCTCGCGGCTTCGTCGACGATAAACGCGCGGCGCTTGCCGTTCGGGTCGGGCGTGAAGAACGTCGTCGCCTCGTCGTCAAACGCGACGTTTCCGCGCTCCGAGACTTCGTAATACCCGCGCCCTTCTTCCGGTCGTGCGACAAAGAAAACCGCCGTTAAATCCCACGTCGGACGCTCGTGATTCAGGCCCTCGGTCGGGGCGTTTTTCTCCGCCCAATGGACAAACGCGTCGTGAAGGAATTTCGCGCGCGGAGAGCGATAGTCGCGCTTCAAATTGGTCGGCGACATGCGAATACGATCCCCGACTTCATATCCGGTAAACACAATTTCGCCGGGCCATTCGGCGGCGAATTTCTGCGCGGCGGGAATATCGCAACGAATGTTCCATTCGCGATGCGCGCGATAGTTTTCCGCCGTCGGATCGATCGCGAACGCGCCGCCCATTACGGAAACGAGCCGGACTTTTTTCGCCGCAAGCTCTTTGCCCGACAGAGGCGAGATTTCGTCGCCGGGCGAGTCGAGCAGCGCCGCAAGATTAGTCGACGAACCGACTTGCGCGATCACAATCTCTCCGTCCCGCGCGTTCGCAAGCGTTCTTCTAAGCAACTTGACGGGGTCCTCCGGCTCATACCCTTCGGGAACGGGAAACTCAAACGAACCGTCTTCGTTCTTTTGAGCCAACGTCGCGGAAGGATAGAAGTCGCTGTCGAAATCGCCCTCGCGCAGGAGTCCGACGGGAATATCGGGGCGTCCGTTGACCGCGTTGCACGCGGCGACAAATCTGCCCGCGTTTTCGTCGGGATTCGTAATCGTAACGGCCAAGAGTTCGCAAACGCCGCGATTGCAAAGGCTGTGAATCAGCCCAAGCGCGAACGCGTCGTCGATATCGCCGCCGATATCGGTGTCGAAAATTAGTTGGACCGGAGCGTCCTGCGTCGGACGAACGTCGATCAGATCCCCTTCGGCCGCCAAACCGGGCCGCAACGCGACAAGAAAGAGCGCGAGCGCCGCAAACGCCGTGAATACGTTGTTTGTTTTCATTTTAATTCAAGCTCGTTGAAACGTTGGAAAAATCAAAATTCGACGACGACGGGCGCGTCGGTAAACGACGAAAAAGTCGCGACGCCGGAGACCAATTTGAAAATCTCGGTGTTTCCGTCGCCGGGCTTGTACATTCCTTTGAGTTCCGGATACGCTTCGAGCATTTTTTCCTGCGACTCGATTCGCGGATCTTCCACGGCGATCGCGCGAACGCGAATCCACGTCCCGCCGTCGCACGCGCAAATCTCGATCTTCGGATTCGCGTGAAGCTGTTCGGAGACGGGCTTGCTCTTACCCGTTTGGAAACAAAGCTTTCCGTCGATAATCTCGATCGTTCCAAAAGGTCGAACCGCCGGCTGATCGTCGTCGACCGTCGCCAGGTAGTAGACTTTGCATTTCTTCAAATAATCGTATATTCGTTGCATGAGACCGGGTCCTTTCGTAATATAAGTCTCCCATTGCGGGCTGTTTCCGAAAGGCATTGTAACAAAAAACGACGGAGTTTGTCCAGACGTCTTCTTACGCGGTTCCAAACCGCGAAAACGGCGCGATTCCAACGCGTTATTTTGTCGCGCCGACACTAGACTAATCTGCGATATAATGTAGAATAAAAGGATTATAAAAGCAGAAATAGCGATTCGATCAGGCAAGCTTCCGACCGCGCGTTTCGATCCGCGTTTTTAACGCGACGCGACAAAAGCGACGACGACTTGTCCTAACTTATCCGACGAAAGGCGCCTAACGCCGATGAAACATTTTAACGTAACCAAAGGGCTCGACCTGAAACTCGCGGGCGCGCCCGACCAAACCAAAGAACCGGAGCGCAAGGTCGTTCGGCACGTCGCCGTCACGGGCTCGGACTACGTCGGCATGAAGCCGACGATTCTCGTGTCCGAAGGGGAAAAAGTCCTTGCCGGAACGCCGCTTTGCGAGGACAAAAAGAACCTTGGCGTCAAGTTCGTCTCTCCAATCGCGGGCAAAGTTCTGTCGATCGTTCGCGGCGAAAAGCGCGCGTTTCGCTCGATCGTCGTGGAAGCGGACGAAAACGCCAAAGCCGACTGGTCGATGCGATACGCCAAACATTCGGACGCGGAACTCGACGCGCTCGACGCCAACAGCATTCGCGATCTTCTTATCGTTTCGGGGTTATGGTCGTCGTTTCGAACGCGTCCGTTCAGCAGAATACCGCGCATCAACGCCTCGCCCGTCGCGCTGTTTGTCAACGCCGCCGACACAAATCCTCACGCGCCCGACCCGAAGTTGATTATCGACGCGCGAAAAGACGCGTTCCTCAAAGGGTTGCGCATCGTCGCCAAAATTTGCGGTCAGCGGCTTTGGGTCTGTTTCGGCAAGGGAAAGTACGACGCCGATTTCATTAAGGAAGTCGAATCGATTCCTCGCGCGGAAGCGGCTCAATTTACCGGCAAGCACCCCGCCGGACTCACGGGCACGCATATTTTCTATCTCGAGCCGTGCGGCCTGAACAAAGTCGTCTGGTCGATCGGGTATCAAGACGTTATCGCGATCGCCGATCTGTTCACGACGGGTCTGTATCCTTCCGACCGCGTCGTTTCCATCGGCGGCCCCATGGTCAAGAATCCGCGTCTGCTCCGCGTGACGCAAGGCGCGTTTGTTTCGGAGCTTGTCGAAGGAGAACTTAAAGACAAAGACTTGCGCGTCGTCTCCGGAAGCGTTCTTCACGGCCGAACGATCGCGCCGGGCGAAGAAGGGCTTGGGCGATACGTCAATCAGATCTCCGCGATCGGCGACGGCGATCCGCGCCGATTCCTCGGGTGGACCACCCCGAACTTCAAGACGTTTTCCGTTTCCAGAACCGCCGCGTCGACGTGGTTCCCGTGGCTGACGTACCAAATGACGACCGCGCTCGGGGGCGGCTACCGCGCGATCTTCCCCAATCCGGAATTCAGCCGCCTCACGCCTCTGGATCTCGAACCGACCTATCTCTTTAAAGCGCTCGACATGGGCGACCTGGATCGCAGCGAAAAACTCGGCGCGTTCGAACTCGACGAAGAAGACCTCGCGCTGTGCACGCTCGTCGACTTTGGCAAGAACGACTACGGCAAGTCGCTCCGCGCTTTGCTCGACAAGGCCATGAAGGAGGAGGAGTGAGCGATGATTAACTACTTGCGACGAACGATTAAAGCGATCGACGAAAAGTACTGTGCCGAAGACAAGAAGTTCAGGGGCCTTCATCCGCTCGTCGAAGCGATCGACACGTTCTTCTTCACGCCCGACCACAAGACGACCGGAACGGTTCACGTGCGCGACTTCAACGACTTCAAGCGCGTCATGATCACCGTCATTTTGGGGTTGATTCCCTGCGCGGTCTTTGGAATCTACAACGTCGGGTATCAGGCGAACTTAACGGGAACCGTTCCCGGCGACTGGCACGGATCGATTCTCTCGTTTATCGATAAAATTCTTCCCTTCCTGCACGTCTTTCGCTCGACAAACGTCTTGGGCTGCTTCGTCTTCGGGCTGTGCTATTATCTCCCGGTCTATATCGTGACGATGCTCGTCGGGCTTTTCTGGGAAGTTCTCTTCGCGGCGATTTATAAACACGAAGTCAACGAAGGGTTTTTCGTCACGGGATTTATCTTCCCGCTGATTTGCCCCGCGACCGTTCCGCTTTGGCAGGTAACGCTCGCGATTACGTTCGGCGTCGTGATCGGCAAGGAGATCTTCGGCGGGACGGGGCGCAATTTCCTCAACCCCGCGCTCGTGGCGCGCGCGTTCCTCTTCTTCGCGTACTCGGGCCAAATCACCGGCGACAAAGTCTGGATCGCGGCGGACGGCGTTTCAAAAGCGACGCCCCTGGCTTACGCGCGCGGAGGCGTCGAGGCGATTCAAAACGCCGGCTATTCGACGTTCGACGCGTTCTTCGGGTTCATACCCGGCGCGGTCGGCGAAACGTCGACGTTCTGCTGCATGCTGGGCATGATCTTTCTGATCGTCGTGGGCGTCGCGCCGTGGCGAATCGTCGCGTCGACGTTTGCCGGAGGGTTGGGCTTAGCGGCGATTCTCGCGCATTTTAGCGCAAATCCAGAATCCGCCGCCGCGATTGGCCCCATGTGGCACCTCGTTCTGGGCGGGTTCGCGTTTGGCGCGATCTTCATGGCGACCGACCCCGTCTCGGCGGCGCAGTCGAACCTCGGGCAAATTATTTACGGCCTGCTTATTGGCGCGTTGATCGTCGTCGTGCGCGTCTACAACCCCGCGTATCCGGAAGGAGCCATGCTCGCTATTTTATTCGGGAACTGCGTCGCTCCTCTTATCGACCACTTCGTCGTCGAAGCGAACATACGACGTCGTCAAAAGCGGCTTCAGGCGCGATAGGAAGGGGGAACGTCGACATGGCTAACGAATCGATTACTAAAACGTTTGGCGTCGCGACGGGTCTGTGCGTCGTGTGCGCGATTATCGTCGCCGTCGCGAGCGTCTCCCTCAAGGGCGTTCAGGAACGCAACAAGGCGCTCGACAAAAACGTCAACATTCTACGCGCCGCCGGACTCGTCAAGCCGGGCGAAAAAGTTTCGTCCGCGAAAGTCGACGAATTATTCGCCGACTCGAAACGCGTCGTCGTCGACCTGGCGTCGGGCAAAATCGACGAAACCGCCGACCCCGACGCGGTCGAGGCGGACAAAAACAACGTCGTTACGCTCGCCAAAGAGGACGACGTCGCTTCGATTAAGACAATCCCCCAGAAGACGGTCGTCTACCTGTTCAACGACAAAAACGGCGCGTTGAAGACGGCGGTTCTCCCGATCGTCGGCTCGGGGCTTTGGTCGATTATGCGCGGGTATCTCGCGCTCAACAGCGATTTGACAAGCGTCGCGCACATCGTCTTTTACGACCACGGCGAAACGCCGGGGCTGGGCGGCGAAATCTCCAATCCGCTCTGGACGGCGAAATGGGAAGGCAAAAAAGCGCTCGACGACGAGGGCAAGCCGATCATTAAGGTCGTTAAGGGAACCGCCGCGCCCGAAAGTTCCGACGTCGACGGCATTTCCGGCGCGACGCTCACGGGAAACGGCGTTACGAACACAGTAACGTTCTGGCTTGGCGACAAGGGATTCGGTCCGTTCTTAAAAGAATTCAAAGCCGAAACGCTTCAAAACGACGAACTCGGAAAGGAACGACGATGAAACCTGCTGAAGAAAAAAACAGTTTGCTCGACCCGTTGTTTAAAAACAACCCGATCTTCGCGCAAATCCTCGGCGTGTGCTCCGCGCTCGCCGTGACGACGAGTCTCAAAACGGCGTTCACCATGGCGCTCGCCGTGACGTTCGTCACCGCGTTTTCCAACGTCGGCGTCTCCCTGATCCGAAAGATTATTCCCAATTCGATTCGCATGATCGTCGAAATGGTGATCATCGCGACGCTCGTCATTCTGGTCGACCAGCTCATCAAAGCGTTTTCCTACGACCTGAGCAAACAGCTTTCCGTCTACGTCGGGCTCATCATCACCAACTGCATCGTCATGGGCCGCGCCGAGGCGTTCGCCATTAAGAACGCGCCCTCGGAAAGTCTGCTCGACGGAATCGGCAACGGGATCGGGTACGGCGTCGTGCTGATCGTCGTCGCGTTTTTCCGCGAACTGTTCGGGTTCGGCCAGCTCTTCGGCTTCACCGTCTTTAAGACGGTTCAAAACGGCGGATGGTATCTTCCCAACGGCCTGATGGTCACCGCGCCCGCGGCGTTCTTCCTCATCGGGGGCGTTATTTGGGTCGTTAAGACGTTCAACAAAAACGTAAAAGACGCCGAATGACGCGCAAGCGCCGTTCGATAAGGATATAGATCAATGGAACATTTTCTCACGACGTTTATTCAGGGAGTCTTTACGCAAAACCTTGCGTTGTCGCTCTTCCTGGGTATGTGCACTTTTCTGGCGGTCTCCAAAAAAGTCAACGCCGCGATCGGCCTTGGCGTCGCCGTAATCGTCGTTCAGTCGATTACCATACCGGTCAACAATTTGCTGTACAACTACGTGCTGCGCGAAGGCGCGCTCTCATGGACCGGTTCCCAAACGCTCGCTTCCCTCGACCTGAGCTTTCTGTCGTTCATCACGTTCATCGGGGTGATCGCCGCGATCGTCCAGATCCTGGAAATGGTTCTCGACCGTTTCTTTCCGCCCCTGTACAACGCGCTGGGCGTCTTCTTGCCTCTGATCACCGTCAACTGCGCGATTATGGGCGGCTCGCTGTTCATGCAGCAGCGCGACTATAATTTCGGCGACAGCTGTTTATACGGTCTTTGCTCCGGAATCGGCTGGGCGTTCGCCATCGCGCTTTTCGCGGGTATTCGCGAGAAACTCGAATACAGTCGAATACCCAAAGGGTTGCAGGGGCTCGGCGTCGCGTTCATGGCCGCAGGGCTTCTGGCGATGGCGTTTATGACGTTCTCGGGCATGTGATTGAAGGAGCGCTAATCAATGAACGGTATTTTTATTGTCGTCGCCGGAGTCGTCGCCTTCACGCTGATCGTGCTCGCGCTCGTCGCGATTATTCTCGCCGCGAAAGCGACGCTGATTCCCAGCGGAAACGTCAAAATCGAAATCAACGACGACCCCGAAAAAACGATCGAAGTCCCGACCGGCGGCAAACTTCTCGACACGCTCGCCTCGCGTCAAATCTTCGTGCCGTCCGCGTGCGGCGGGGGCGCGACGTGCGGCCAGTGCAAAGTCCGCGTTCTTTCCGGAGGAGGAGAGATTCTCCCCACCGAAGTCGGTCAGATGACGCGCAGAGAACTCAAACAGGGCGTGCGCCTGGCGTGTCAAACGCCCGTCAAACAGGACATGAAAATCGAGATTCCCCCGGAGGTCTTCGCCGTCAAGAGGTGGGAATGCGTCGTTCGCTCCAACGAATTCGTCGCGACGTTCATCAAAGAACTCGTGTTGGAACTTCCCGAGGGGGAAGACGTTATGTTCAAGGCGGGCGGGTATGTTCAGGCGGAGCGCCCCGTCGGCATAACGATCAAATACAGAGATTACGACGTCCCGGAAAAATATCGTTCCGGCTGGGACAAGCTCAAACTTTGGGACTGCGTCAGCTTTACGTCCGAACCGGTCTTGCGCGCGTATTCGCTTGCGAGTCATCCGCTGGAAAAGGGAATCGTCAAGCTCAACATTCGCGTCGCCGTTCCGCCGCGCGACAATCCGACCGTCGAGCCGGGCAAAGTCAGCTCCTATCTTTTCAGCTTAAAGCCGGGCGACAAAGTGACGATCAGCGGGCCTTACGGCGATTTTCTCGTGCGCGACACGCCCAGCGAAAAGATCTATATCGGGCGCGGCGCGGGGATGGCGCCGCTGCGTTCGCATATCTACGACATGCTCAAACGGCTCGGCCATACGGGCAAGATTTCGTTCTGGTACAGCGCGCGATCGCTCGACGACGTCTTTTACGTCGAAGATTTCCAGGAACTAGAAAAAGAGTATCCGAACTTCAAATTCCACCTGTCGCTCTATCGCGATCCGCGTCCCGGCGACAATTGGACGGGGGCGGTCGGGCAAATTGAGGACGTCTTATACAACGACTATCTCAAAGATCACCGCGCGCCGGAAGACTGCGAATATTTCATGTGCGGCCCCGCGAAAATGACGCAGGCGATTCTCAAATTGCTCGACAATTTAGGGGTCGAACGCGAAAGTATCTTCTTCGACGATTTTGGAAACTAAGGCGCGGACGATTTCAACGGGGACTGGCGTATGAAAATCTTAACGATCGAATCGAGTTGCGACGAGACGGCGGCGGCGGTAATCGACGGGAATCGAAACGTGCTCGGCGCGTCTCTGGCGTCGCAAATCGACGCGCATCGGCTTTACGGCGGCGTCGTGCCGGAAATCGCGTCGCGCGCGCATCTGGAAGCGATCCTGCCCGTCGTCGCCGACGCGATCGATCAGGCGAAAATCACGCTCGACGATCTCGACGCGGTCGCGGTCGTCAACGAGCCGGGTCTGGCGGGCTCGCTTCTGGTCGGACTGTCGGCGGCCAAAGCGATTTGCGTCGCCAAAGACAAGCCGCTCATTGCGATCAATCATTTGCAGGCGCACGTTTACGCGTGCAAAGTCGCGTTTGACGAAAATCTCTTTCCATGCGTCGGGCTTATCGTCAGCGGCGGTCATTCGAGTCTTTACCGTTGCGCGGGCCCGATCGATTTCGAACTCCTCGGAACGACGATCGACGACGCGGCGGGAGAAGCGTTCGACAAAGTCGCCGCGATGCTCGGCCTGCCCTACCCCGGCGGTCCCTCGATTCAAAAAGCGGCGGAAAAGGGCGATCCCAAAGCGTACGATTTTCCGCGCCCCATGCTCCACGAGCCGGACAGAATGCAGTTCAGCTTCAGCGGCTTGAAAACGTCGGTGCGCTACAAGCTCATGGGAACGGGCAAAGTCGATTACGAAGATTTAAACATAACCGAACAGGAACGCGCCGACGTCGCCGCGTCGTTTCAGGAAGCCGTATGCGACTGTCTGGTCGGCAAAGCGGTTCAGGCGCTCAAAAAGTGCAAGATGAAAACGCTGTGCGTCGGAGGGGGGGTCGCCGCCAACAAACGGTTCCGGGAAAAAGCGCTCGACGCCGCCGACCGATATCGATTCAAACTCTATATCGCGCCCCCGAAACTCTGCACCGACAACGCCGTCATGGGCGCGGTCGCCATTGAGCGCTACAAAGCCGGGCTCTTTGCGAATCTCGACCTGGACGTTTCGCCGGGGCTCGTTCGCGACAAGCAGTAGCGTCTCTAAAAAAGCAAAAGCGCAAGTCGACGGTTTTTTTCATCGACTTGCGCTTGTCTTTTAAAATTTCTGTAATTGGGAAGTCCCTAAAAAACGGCGGAGTCCGTTCTTGCGAAAAAACGATCTTCTTTCGGTTCAGGGATTCGCAACGCAAAGTCTGTTTCGTCGTCGACGCCTTTTTTACACGGCGTTGATAAGACTATTGTCGGAGTTTCTACAAGTCGGCGCCGTTCGCCGAACGCCGCGCGAATTTCCGCGCTTTTCTCAATTATTTTGTCAACGTTTCACGAAATTTCTAAAAAAGTTGAAAAAAAAGCTAAAAAAGATTTGGAAATTGAAACGACATACTTTAAAATAGAACGACGAGGAACGGCGGATTTTTGTTTGCGTCGCGACAGGGACGTTTAGGTCGTCGACCCTTGTTTTTGCCCGTTCCCCCTTGTCCTTAAGATAGAAATCCTTTCGGCGCGTTTCGCGCGTTCGCCCTTCTACGGAGGGAGGGATTGAACGGGGATTTAGAGTCAATTTTAGGAAATTTGCGATGAAAGTAGAATTAAAGGTAGTCGGAGGTTCTCGTTCAGGACAGTCTATTCCAATCACGATTCCGCAGTTTATGATTGGACGAGCCAGCGATTGCCATCTCAAGCCTCGAAGCGAATTGATCAGTCGATATCACTGCACGATTCTTTCCGAAGAGGCTTACGTCGCGGTTCGCGACCTTGGCAGTAAAAACGGAGTCTATGTCAACGGCGAGCGCGTCGTCGGCGAGCGGGAACTCAAAAACGGCGACAAGTTGATGATCGGCCCGCTCGAATTTGAGGTCGTGTTGTCGGTGGCGCTCAAGGGCGAGATGAAGCCGAAAGTTTCTTCGATTTCCGAAGTCGTCGCGCGCGCCGTCGAGCAAAACTCAATCAACGTCGCCACGGCGAAACAGTCGCAAGCCGCGTCTCAACCGGCTCCCGCGCAGCCCGCTCCGGCTCCCGCGC
>JAFZNK010000234.1 GCA_017550965.1 Thermoguttaceae bacterium | reverse complement strand
TTGCGCGCGGAGTCGTCGAGAAAGACGACCCCGTCCCCGTTGCGCAACGGTTCCGATAGGCGCACGGCGTCGCGATAGACGCGCCCGACTTCCACGCCGAAGTTCGACGCGTAGAACTCGTTGATCATGTCAGGGTCGGTCTCATGATAGAAACCCTTGTCGTACCCGCGATTAAAGAGCGCGGCGATATCGCGACGACGGCGCGCTTCCTCTTCCTGCGGTAAGACGTCGACGCGTTGCGATTCGGCGCGTTTCTCTTCGGCGCTCCGCTTAATGGAGAGACGTCGTTCCGATTTCTCGGGCGTTACGCCGGTAATGGAGTCGATTAGATCGCGATAGTATCGCGTCGTCGCGTAAACGTATTGCGGCGACTTCATGCGCCCTTCGATCTTTGCGGAATCGACGCCAAGTTCGACGAGCGCCTTAATTTCCTCTCGACCCTGGAGTTGGTCCTTCAGGGAGAGGAAGTAGCCGTAATCGGACTCGTTCGACGCGCCGCTCGCGCGGTCGACTCGGTAGTACTGACGGCACGGCTGCGCGCACATGCCGCGATTGCCGCTACGACCGCCTATAAAGCTGGAAAGATAACACTTTCCGGAACAGCCGAGACACAGCGCGCCCGAGATAAAGACCTCAAGCTCTATCGACGTACGCTTGCGAATCGTCGCGATCTCGGCGAGCGAGAGCTCGCGCGCGAGAACGGCGCGACGGAAGCCTTGCTCCGCGTACCAATTGAGTTCTAAAGCCGACGCGGGAGAAAGCTGCGTCGACGCGCACAGCGGAAGCTCCGGAAAGTTCGACTGAAACCACGACGCAACCCCGTAGTCTTGAACGATGACCTCGTCTAAACCCGCTTCGTAAAGGCGTTTGATATCGGAATAGACGAGATCAAGCTCGGCGTCGGAGAGGATCGTATTGAAGGTCAAGTGAACTTCCACATTGGCGCGATGCGCGTAGTCGAGCGCGGAAGCGTATTCCTCAACGCTGAAATTCTTTGCGAAGCGGCGCGCGCCGAACCCGGCGACGCCCATATAGACTTCGTCCGCGCCCGCCTTAATCGCGGCGACAAGACGATCGAAGTCGCCCGCTGGCGCCATAATCTTCATAACATACCTCTCGTAATCGACGTCGTTTCAAAAGCTGCAAATTCAAAGAGTTGTCGAACGTTACTTCTTAACGCGATAGAACTCGACTTCCCAAAGTCGCGCGAGACCGCCCGGCGTTTGCGTGATTCGCAGTCGGAAACGTTTCGACGTTGTCTCCTTGAACTGCAACGCGACGATCGGCGACTCGTTCTGTTCGATCGCGGAGCCGGGAATATCGGTCAAACGACCGTCGGCGTCCTCGTACTGCAGGAGGAAATCGCTAATCGGAGTCTGACCCGGCGCTTGACCCGTTACGATAATCGCCGCGTTAATCGTCGTGGGCTCGTCGAATTTGAAGTCGACCCAATGCCCGTCGTCGACGTCGCTCACCCAACGCCCCCTATTGTCAGAAACGTCGAACTTGCCGTCGTTTATGAACTCCTTCGGATACGACGGTCCCTTTTTGTAATTGCTCGAGACCTCGAGCGTTGCCTTCGGCGCTAGATTCGTCGCGTTGGGTTTGGCATAATTCGCTACCGACGCTTTCGGAGTCGGCGGCGCGACCCCCTCGGTCATGAGCGCTTTCAGTTCGTCGAGATAATCCGTATACACCGCGCGCGGCAGACAGTCGTGATTCTTGCAGATCGACGCCGCCATGCCGACCACCTCGCCCATCATGCCGCCCGTGCGCATAACGCGAATCGTT
>JAFZNK010000233.1 GCA_017550965.1 Thermoguttaceae bacterium | reverse complement strand
GTATCCTTGCGAGCGGTCGGAAACGAAGACGAACGGGTTCGCGCAGACGTTGTCGACGTCCTGGGTTTGGTTCGGAAGCGCTTCGCAGGAGTTTTCCGCGAGAAGAATCGTATGCGAAGTTCCGTCTTTGATTTGCGCAAGCTTAAACGTGTTGGTTTTGCAGAACAAACCGGCGATTTGCGTTTTGTCAGTGCAACGTTCCGGAAGAATGCCGTTTGTGCTCGCGCCGTTGACGCCGTAGTCTTTCAGCTGGTTTTCCGCGATATGACCGGAAGACGGGCACTGAAGGACGGCGGGGCAACTTTCGGAAACCTTCTTGTGATTGGCGATCCAGGCGTCGCCGCCGCTGTATTCGCAGGTTCCGCAAGCGTGACTTTCGGCTTCCTTATGGCACCAGACCGGGTAGGTGAAGTCGATCAGATTGTAAATAGCGGCGCCTTCGATTTGCGGAAGGATCATCGCCGCCCAACCCCACATGCCGTGGTGGTAATCGGCGCCGTTTCCGCCGTGATCGGCAAAGACGCTACGGTTGAAGTCGACGTTCCCCGGAGGAAGACATTTGTGCGCGTCTTCGTACGTTTGCATTGCCAAAGCAATATTCTTCATGTTGCTTGTGCATTGCATACGACGAGCCGATTCGCGCGCCGCCTGAACGGCGGGGAGAAGCAGACCGATTAAAATACCGATGATCGCGATAACGACCAACAGTTCGACAAGAGTGAAGCCTTGTCGGGAAACAGTGCGATGAGTCATCTTTGTTTGTCCTCTCGTAAGCGTGAGTAAAAATGGACGTAAAAACGCGTTTTTAAATAATAAGGGGGCACGAGTCGAAAATTTATCGCGCGGAGCGTTTTCCGTCGATTCCCCGATATGCTCGATGAAAAGGCTGAACGTCGACGGGTTAAACGGCGCGAGTTTGCGTTGAACGCGAAACGACCTCTTTGCTACGACAGACGAACAACGGAAAGAACTGCGGTCTTTAAGACAGTTCTTCCTGACAAATCAAACGTTGAACAAATGTTGTAACAAAGGAGCGGGACGCGCCGCCGGAACGGCCGCGTCGGACGGCGCGGACGTTAAAACGACGTTCAGGGCGCGGCTTTTGGACAAGCGATTCGCACGCCGCCAAGCCGCTACGTTTATTTTAATCTTTTTTTACGCTTAACACAAGCGACGCCCTGTTATTTTTTTTGACGCGTAAATATGAACTTCGTTTCCAATAGTTTTTGCGCGTTTTTTCGGACTGCTTAACGACAAGCGACAAAAAAACGCCGGAAAAACATTGCGTTCTTCCGACGTTTTCTCTGGAATCGGTTCTAACGAACTATGAAGCGAAAATCATTCGTCCATGCTGACGGTTTCCTGGCCTTTGGCGGACGACATGGCGCGCCAGACTTCAAGATCGACCACGTTGGGCACGAAGCGAACGGAGCCGTCGCACATTGACGCGTTGACGCCGCCGGCATGCGAACTGCGCGCGCCGAACGTCGCGCTGCCCCAGTTGCCGCTACCGTGGCCGTAGAGCGGAGGCGTGAAGTCTTCGGGATCCCAGTAAGCGCGACCGTAGTCGACTTCGTAGGTGGAGTTCGGTCCGAGGAACGCGGTGAAACCGGCGCCGTTGGAGTAAATGACGGTGCCGTAGTTGCCCTTATAGCCCGATTCCTGCGGGTTGATATTGATTTCGGACATACACATCGTGTTGGAAAGACCGTCTTTAATTTCGCCCAACTTAATTGAGTTGTTATAGGTGAACGGGGCTTTTTTGTTCTTATAGGAGCCGCGACCGTCCCAGTTGTTGACGTCGTCCTGATGGTAGTTCGACGTTCCAAGGTTGACGACGTAGCAGGAACGACGCATTTGCCAGGACGCGTTGCCCTTTTCTCCGATCGCTTCGGGTTCGGACGGGCATTGGTGCGCGCTGATTAACGCCGTGCGATACTCGGGGTTCCAGTCGGGGTTGCCGGCGGCGGGAACGTTGAAGTCGATCTTGTTGTAGAACCCCATTTCTTCAATGTACGGCAACGTTCGCCCATGCCAGGAGATGGTGTCGGTGAAGTTGGCGTCTCTTCCGCAACCGCCGATTTGCATCGCCATGGGGAACTTGCTCTGGTTCTGATCGGCGTACGTTTGGCACGCGATCGCCAATTGTTTGAGGTTGTTGGTACATTGCATGCGCCGCGCCGCTTCGCGAGCCGCCTGGACGGCGGGGAGAAGCAGTCCGATTAAAATACCGATGATCGCGATAACGACCAACAGTTCGACAAGGGTGAAGCCTTGTCTGGCAGTAGTGCGATGAGTCATCTTGTTTGTCCTCTCAAAAAGGGGATAGGATAAGAGAAACGAAAAAACGCGTTTTAAGATTATAAAAAGGGGCGAGCCGGATAATCCGTCGTTTGACCGACCTCGTTCCGTCCCTTCCGTTTTGCGCAAAACTAGCGAAAAGCGCGGGGCGTTCGATCACTCCGTCGTTTTCAGATCGAAGTCGAACGTGTTTTTGCCCGGTTGGATCGTCGCTTTTAATTCGCTTTGCTGATTATATTTTTCGGGGACGATTTCAGTCGCTTTGATCGTTTCGCCGTGTTCGGGATCCTGAATCGTTTCCTTCTTCTGAGATCGAACGGTGACGACCATTTCGCCCGCGGAGGCGCGCGCCGAGTACTTGCCGTCCGTGATTTTGGCGCCGGTCGCGGTTCCGTGAGAACCCGCCATCGGACCGAAGTTGATCGTGCCTTCGGCAAGCGGCGCGCCGTCGAGCGTTACGGTTCCTTCGACGGAGCAAAGGCCGTCGTTCTTTTGACAGCCGACAAACGCGACAAAACACGTAAGAATACATGAAAAAGCGATAATTGAAACGATTTTCTTTCGCATGAAAATACCTTCTGACGAGACAAAAGCGATAACGAAGCAGATTTTCGAAACGCCCGCAAAGCGACTCCAAGGAGAGGAGAAGTCGCTGTTACGGGCGTTTTTCCGGCGCCTGGAAAAAGCGTTTACTTTTTCGGGAAATCAAGCGCGTATTTCTGGTCGGCTTTGTCGACGGTAATCGACAAAGCTCCCTCGGGAGTTCCGTAGGTTTTGATCAGATCTTCAAAACCGGCGGGGGCGGGACCTTTTTCCTCTTCGTCCCAGTCGACGGTAACTTTCAGCGCGCCGGACTGAACGCCGTCTTCGGCGTTCGAATACTTCGCGTAGAATTCGCCGTTCGCTTTAACCAGCGCCCCGCTCTGTTTGCCTTCGGCGGGCGTGAACAGGATGAAGAACCCTTCGGGAATCGGCTGTCCGCCGTACGTGGCCGTTCCGGCGAACTTAACGACGTTGTATTGGGATTTCTTTCCTTTGCCGCACCCGACGATTCCCGACGCGACGAGCGCCAAACCTCCGAGAGACGTCAAAAATTCTCTTCGTTGCATGATTTGTCCTTTTAAGTAAGTTAGGATCAGTCGACGCTGTCGACGCAGTCGGGACCGCCGCCGTAAATGACGCCGTCAATGTTCATCGTCTTATTGGCCTGACGCGTCAGGGAGTTGGCCCAGACGTTGACGTCGATCGTGTCGCCGACAAAGTGAACGGAACCGTCGGCAAGCGCTGCGTTGACGCCGCCCGGATGCTGCGATTTGCAGACGCGGTCGCTACGGTTATAGAGCAGGCAGTTCGGCGTGATGATCGGCTTGCCGTTCTGACCGAAAATAATATAGCCTTGCGAGCGGTCGGAAACGAAAACGAACGGGTTGGCGCAGACGTTGTCGACGTCCTGGGTTTGGTTCGGAAGCGCTTCGCAGGAGTTTTCCGCCAGAAGGATCGTGTGCGAGGTGCCGTCTTTGATTTGAGAAAGCTTGAACGTCCAGGTTTTGCAGAACAAACCGGCGATCTTGGTTTTGTCGGGTTCACGTTCCGGAAGATGGTTTCCGGAAGTGCAGGCGCCGTTGACGCCGTAGTCTTTCAGCTGATTTTCCGCAATGTGACCGGAGGACGGGCACTGGAAAACGGAGGGGCAGCTTTCGGAAACTTTCTTGTGATTGGCGATCCAGGCGTCGCCGCCGCTGTATTCGCACGTCGCGCAAGCGTGACTTTCCGCTTCCTTATGGCACCAGACCGGATAGGTGAAATCGATCATATTGTAGAGAGCCGCCTCTTCTATTTGAGGCAGGATCATCGACGGCCATCCCCACATGCCGTGGTGATAATTGGCGCCGTCGCCGCCGTGATCGGCGAAGACGCTACGGTTGAAGTCGACGTTTCCCGGAGGAAGACATTTGTGCGCGTCTTCGTACGTCTGCATCGCCAGCGCGATGTTTTTCATATTGCTCGAGCATTGCATGCGACGAGCCGATTCGCGCGCCGCCTGGACGGCGGGGAGAAGCAGACCGATTAAAATACCGATGATCGCGATAACGACCAACAGTTCGACAAGCGTAAAGCCGCGTCGACGAAAGATGGATTGACGAGCCATAACAAAAACCCTTTTTTGTCTTGCGTCCCAATGTAAAAATACAATTTAGAAGCCTTTAAGGACTTCTGAACAATACGACGGAAACCGTTTCTACAAAAAGGCTCCGCACAGTTGACAGTATAACGTCGTCCGGCTGATATGTCAACTTGTCGACGCTTCGAAAATTGACACAAAAATAGCGCAGAAAAGATATATGTTGACAGAAAATTCGAGAACGCAAAACGTAACTATAAGTGTCAACGTCTGTTGCTTGTTTTAATAATCAGAATAACGGCGAAAAAAAAGAATAATTTTTTTAAAAAAACTTTTTACCGTTCGTTTCCCTCGCGCCGACGGGCGCGGTGTTTCCCCTCTTGAACGCGCCGCGTTTGCGTTTATAATGTCGCTCTGTAAGATTTAGCGGCGAACGTTCGTATTTTCGCCGTGTTGTCCGTCAATTTTATCGCGCCCGGCGCCGAGACTTCCTATGCTTAGAACCGACGAAATCCTTTCCACTATCCGCATGTTGCACGCCGAACATCTGGACGTTCGCGCGGTGACGATGGCCCTCAATTTGAACGACTGCGCTTCGGCAAACGTCGATCAGATGTGCAAAAAGGTCTATCATAAGATCGTAACGCGCGCGAGCAGGCTCGTCGACGTTTGCGACGAAGTCGGTTGTAAGTACGGGATTCCTATTACGAACAAGCGTATCGCGATTTCTCCGGCGGCGATTCTCCTTTCCGGGCACAACAAAAACGGCGCGCTTCAGTTGGCGAAGACGCTCGACGAGGCGGGACAGCGTTGCCGCGTCGATTTTGTCGGCGGATTTTCCGCGCTGGTGCACAAGGGCGTTTCGGACGGCGCGCGCGTCGTTATCGAGTCGTTGCCCGAGGTCCTCAATTCGACGAATTGCGTTTGCGCGTCGATCAACGCCGCGTCGCGCAAAGCGGGGATCAATATGGACGCGCTCCATACGCTCGGACATACGATTCTCGATATCGCCAACATGGACGCGTCGAACAACGGGTTCGCCGCCGCAAAACTCGTCGTTTTCTCGAATATTCCCGACGACAACCCGTTCATGGCGGGCGCGTACATGGGCGTCGGAGAGCCGGAAGCGGCGATCAACATCGGCGTTTCCGGGCCGGGCGTCGTGAAGAGCGCGCTCGAACGCCGTATCGCCAACGCCAAAGAGACGGGCAAAAAGCTCACGTTGTCGGATCTTTCGGAAGAAATCAAGACGGCGAGTTTCCGCGTAACGCGCATCGGCGAATTGATCGGTCGCGAAGTCGCCGAACGGCTCGAAACGCAATTTGGAATCGTCGACCTTTCGCTTGCCCCCACGCCCGCGATCGGCGACAGTATCGGCGAGATTCTCCAGACGCTCGGACTCGCGCATATTGGCGCGCCCGGTTCCACCGCCGCGATCGCGATGCTCAACGACGCGGTTAAAAAAGGCGGATTGTTCGCGTCGAGTTCCGTCGGCGGACTTAGCGGCGCGTTCATCCCGGTTTCCGAAGACTCCGCGCTTGCCGCGGCCGCCGCGGCCGGACATCTGTCGCTCGAAAAACTCGAAGCGATGACCGCCGTGTGTTCCGTCGGGCTCGACATGATCCTCATTCCCGGCGACACGCCTCCGGAAACGATTTCCGCGATTATGGCCGACGAACTTGCCATCGGCGTCATCAACAACAAGACGACCGCGACGCGGCTCGTCCCGATTCCCGGCAAAAAAGCGGGCGAAAAAGTCGAATTCGGCGGACTTTTCGGCGCGTCTCCGGTTATGGAAGTGCGCAACGTCGGCGCGAGCGAGCAGTTCGTGCATTTCGGCGGGAGAATCCCCGCGCCGCTGCAGTCGCTGGGCAACTAAGTTCGCTCCCGACGGCGGAACTCAATATTTTCGAACGACGCGACGTTCAACTCATATTCGGGTCGCGCCCTTTGGGGCGCCGCCCGAGATTTTTGTTTTTGCGACGTCTTTATTTAAGGAGCCGCCATGTCTGTTTTTTCTCGTAGTCTTCTCGTAACGCTTTTCATTTTGTCGACGTTTGCCCTGTCGGCGCGCGGCGCGGATCAAATTCCTACTCCCGCGGTCGTTCATCCGGTCGTTTTGTCGGACGCGCAGGACGTTTTTTCGCTTCGCGGCGAGTGGGAATTCGCGCAAGTCGAGCCCTGGAACGAGGAAGCGCTTCCTCCGACTCCGGACGCCGACAAAATCCGCGCGATTCAGGTCCCCGGTTGTTGGGAAGCGCAAGGCGTCGGGGAGCCGGGCATGAGTCAGACGTGGGACTGCGTCTGGGACTGCAACCCGCGCCCGCTCGATCATATCTACATGGGCGCCGCGTGGTATCGCAAGACGATCGACGCGCCCGAAAGCTGGGCGGATCGCGAAATCTGGCTGAAAGTCGGAGGCGTTCGCACCGAAGCGCTCTTTTACGTCAACGGCAAACGCGTCGGGTCGATCAATACCTGGTGCGGATCGTATAAGTTCCGCGTTACCGAATTCGTCGAGCCGGGCAAGCCTCTGGAGATCGTCGCGATCGTTCGCAACGACACGCCCAGCCGCAAAGGTCAGATGTGCGATTTTCATAAGTTCGGCGGGTTCTATCGCGACGTCGAGATTGAAACGACGCCAAAGACCTGGATCGACGACGCCTGGGTTCAGGGACTGATCGACGACGAGGGCAAAACGACCGCGCGCGCAAGATTTACGCTCGACTCCACGCGCGAAGGGAACGTTCCCTGCGCCGTTCGCGCGACGATTAAAACGCGCGACGGCGACGTCCTTGGACAAAAGATTTGGATTGGCAAAGCCGTCTCCGAAAGAGAATGCGTTCTCGATTTTCCGCTGGAAAACGTCGAGACGTGGATTCCGGAACGTCCGACGCTCTATCTTGCCGAATTTGAACTGTTTGCCGGCGCGGGGATGAGCGCGTCTCAATCGGCGACGCACGGCTGGGTCGAACGGTTCGGGTTCCGACGTCTGGAAGCGCGCGGCGACCGTATTTATTTGAACAATAATCCTTATTTCATGCGCGGTTACGGCGAGACGTTCATCTATCCGCTGTCGTTGATTTCGCCCCCCGACGTCGAGACGCATAAGGCGAATATGAGCGTCGTGCGCAAGTGCGGGTTCGTTTTAGCGCGTCAACATACTCATTGTGAAATCCCCGAGTATTTTGAAGCCGCCGACGAAAGCGGAATCCTCGTTCAGCCGGAGGCTCCGTACTATCAGGAGAAGCCGTGCGAAGCGTTTGAATTCGACCCGATGCGCGATTTACAGGAGCTTTGGCGGCATTACCGCCGCTACACGTCCTTCGCCGTCTATTCGATGGGGAACGAAGGTCGCATACCGCCTCCGCTCGACGCGGAACTCTACCGCTGGGTTAAAGAAAACGACCCCGGCAGACTCGTGATTCACCAGGACGGGGGATATTGCGACAAGGAGAATTCCGACGTGCTGACGAGCGTCGACGGCGTGAACGCTTCGATGATCCTGCCTTGGGAACGAGGAAGTCACGACGACCTTGAACAGCCGTATTTCGCGCACGAATACATGAACTCGTCCGTTATGCTCGATCCGCGTCTGGAGCCGAAATTTACCGGTCCGTTGCCGCCGCTTGTGTCGATCGACGTCTATGAAAACACGCTTCGTTCGTTTGGGTTGACGCGCGAGCAGGGAGACGCGTGTATTCGCGCCGCGCACGCGCTTCAGGCGTTTTGGAACAAAGACGGGCTGGAAATTGCGCGCAACGACCCGTCTTGCGACGGATACAGCTTCTGGAATTTCATCGATCAGATGGTGATTCAAAACGGCGTCTATACGTCGCAAGGGTGCCTGAACGCGTTTTACGAACAAAAAGAAGGGGGCTGCCCGATCGACGAATTCCTTGAATTCAACGGTCCGACCGCCCTGATTGTCGACTGGGACGAACCTCTGCCGATTTTCACGTCGGGGTACGAGCTTAAACTCAAGCAGTTCATATCGCACTTCGACGAAAAACCGCTCGCGCCGGGCAAAATCGTCTGGTCGTTCCGGGACGCCGACGGAAAAGAATACGCGTCCGGCGAGACCGCGTTTGACGAGATCCCCGCCGGATCGGCGCTCGACTTGCCGTCGATCGAACTGGTCGTTCCGGACGTCGACAAGCCCGTCGCGCTGACGCTCTTTGTTGAGATTCCGAATACCGACGTCCATAACCATTGGCCGTTCTGGTTCTTCCCGAAACGCGAAAAACCGACCCTTGAAAACGTCGCGGCGTCCGACGCGCTCTTCGACGCGCTCGCGCCTTATTACGACGGAATCAAACGCGCCGACGATCCCGACGCGAAAGACGCGCTTCTGATCACGGCGAACGACGATCCCGCGTTTGACGAAGCGAAAGCGGAAGGACGGCCCGTCCTGGCTCTTGACCTCGAACCCGGCGACGCCAATATCCGCCTGGGTTGGTGGTCGTTTGGGAACCAACTTGGCACGGCGACGTTCGATTCGCCCCTGTTCGGCGATTTCCCGCGCGAAGAGACGGCGTCGCTCCTTTGGTTCGCGGCGCTTAAAGACGGCGCGTTGACGATCGAGGACGACAAGTTGACAAAAGATTGGGAGCCGCTCGTTTTGGGCGACGGGCTGCAAAACTATTGCGCGTATCTTTTGAACGCGAAAAACGTAGACGCGCCCGCCGTGCGCGTCTACGGGCTCGACTTGCTCCAGGATCGGCCCGAAACGCTGAATTTGCTCGACAATATGATCGAGTATTGCCGGAAGGGAACGACGAACTAGTCGCCGCGACAACGATTTTTTCAGAAATTTTCCCGTTTTTGTTGACTACGGAGAACGTTTTGCATAATATAATGGGGTAGGGGGAAGTTTCCCTTCGGCGCGATTGTCGTCGTGGCCGCGGGGAATCGCCTTAACGCGTATTTTAAGCTTTTAAGCGGTTGGCGTTTGCCGATCGTCATAAAGGAAAAGAACTATGGAATATCGCAATTCTCAGGAATCGTATGAAATCTACGACGCGTCGGAAAGCGGCGTCTTTCGCGCTACGCGAGAAGTCGCCGTCGACCAGGCGTCCTTTATTAAAAACGTCTATCTTCACTTGACGGGCGCAGTCGCCTCGTTTGCGGCGTTGGAAGCGGCGATTTTCGCTTTGGTCGGAGTCGCCCCGATCGCTTCGTTCATGCAGGAGCACGCAAGGTTAACAAGTCTGATACTCCTGGGCCTCTGCCTGGGAGGGCCCGCTCTGGGTCAGGCTCTCATCGGATCGAATCCGTCTAAGAGAGCTCAGTATTTCTTGCTTGCGTTTTATGTCATGCTCTATGCGGCGATCTTTCTTCCCATTCTGACGTTCGCGCAGATTCTAACCGGCGACGCGTCGCTTATATGGCAGGCGGTGGGTCTCACAGTCGCGCTCTTTATCGCGCTGTCCGCCGCCGTCTTTATGACGCGCAAAGACTTTTCGTTTTTGCGAACGAGCCTCGCTTTCGTCGGCCTGGCGGCGATTATTTTGATCGTCGCGTCGTTTATTTTCAACTTCTATCTCGGAACGTGGTTCTCCGTGGCGATGATTTTGTTCGCGTGCGGATACGTTCTGTACGGGACGTCGAACATTATTCATCATTGCGGACCCGGCGACGAAGTGTTTGCTTCGATTGAGTTGTTCGCTTCGGTGATGACGCTGTTCTACTACATTTTGAGAATCCTGATGGCGTTCAATCGCCGTTGACCGCAAAACGGTCGACAGTTCTCGCTTTTCAGGGCCGGGCGTTCTCTTTCGCCCGGCCCTTTGTTCTTTCTAAGGCGCTTTGCCGGTTTCAGAGGACGGCGACGACGTTCCCGCGTTCGCTATTTTCAGAAGGATCTTCCGGCTTTTGGGGGTATTTCCAAAAATTTTAAATTTGATACAATAGAACAATAGACAATTAGGATTAAGACGGGCGATTGCGGCGAGCGCTTGCGCGACGCGCGGCGTCGTTCGTCCCTTTACGGATTATTCCGGCGCCGACGCGCGTTTTTTCGAAAACGCAGGGTTTTGGCGCGACCTGAGTTTTGTGGAGACAATATCGTTATGGCGACCGACGCCCATGGATTAGACGTACGACAATTAGTTCTGTACAGCGGCTCGTTTGGACCTCGTGAAATCGACGAGTTGCGTAAGGAAATTAGTCGCGACATTAAGAAATTCGACGAGCTCAAAGGAGCGGTCAACGAACTCAAGACGAAAGAAGAAGACGAATTGAGTCCCGCCGTCCGCGTTAAGTTGGGCGTGTGCCAATTTCTTATCGGCGCTTACGACGACGCGTTCGCCTCTTTGAAAAAAGGGGACGGCGGCGCGCTGGCGCATTTCTATTTCGCGAAATTGCACGTCGTTAAGCACGAATACGAAGAAGCGATCGACGCGTACAACACCGCTCAGTCGGCGGGGTACAACGTCGACGTCTGCGCGCTTGGACGCGCGGAAGTCTATCGCGAAATGGGCAAATTGCAACAGAGTTTGCAAGAGCTCGATTATTTGTCCGGCGCCGTCGAACAGACCGCCGAATACCTCTATCAACGCGCGGCGACCGTCAACGCGATCGGTGGCAATCCTATGGAAGCAGTCGCGCTGTACGAACGCGCCGTTCAGGCCGATCCGAACCATCCGGGCGCGCTTTACGGTCTTGCGCTCGAGAACGAACGTCGCGGCAACGACGACGAAGCGCTCGTCTTCTATCAACGCGCCGCGTCGCATTTCCCGACGAACGTCGGCACGCTGATTAATCTGGGCATTTTGTACGAAGACCGCGAGCAATATGAAGAAGCGGTCGTGTGCTTCAAGCGCGTTTTAGACGCGTATCCCATGGATCGTCGCGCCGCGCTGTATTTAAAAGACGCGCAAGCCGCCGTCGACGTCGGCCGCAAGACCGAAACGACGTCCACTCAGGAAAAAGCGAAGATGCGCAGTCTTCAAAAGAAAATTTCCGAGATCGAATTCTCGCAACGTTCGCGAAACTGCCTCGCGTCGATGGGCATCGAGACGCTCGGCGATTTGTGCCAACGCACCGAACAGGATCTGCTGCGCATGCCGAACTTTGGCGAGACGAGCTTGAACGAGATCAAAAACCATCTGGCGAACTTCGACCTCAAACTCGGCATGACGACCGAAACCGCGCCTCCTCAAACTTCCTCGCAAGTCGACGAAGAGGTTCCGCCGGAAATGCGCGAATTGCTCAGCTGCCCGGTCGCCGACCTCGAATTGTCCGTGCGCGCGAGAAAGTGCATGAGCCGGCTCGGCGTCAAGTCGATCGGCGACCTCGTCAAGAAAACCGCCGACGAACTCCTTGCTTGCAAGAACTTCGGCGTTACGAGCCTCAACGAGATCAACGAGCGGCTTAGCAAGAAAGGTCTTAAATTACGCGGAGAATGACGGTTCGATAAGCGTTTTTTCAGACGACGTTCAGGGCGTTCGCGCGAGGTGTCGCGCGAGCGCCTTTTTTTAACGTCGCGTCGCGAACGCGCTTTTCTCGCGGGGTTGTAAAAAGCGCGTTTAGCGCTAGAATTTCAGGCGCGGTCAACTGGTTTTTTCCGCGTCGCAATGTTTTTGCGCGTCGCCTTTCGACGCGTTTCCAACGTGAGAACGCTTTATGCAAGACCTCTTTCAATACAAACTGATTCACAAAGATCAGGGCAGTCGGGCGCGCCGAGGCTCTTTTGCGACCGCGCACGGCGTCGTCGAGCTTCCGACTTTTATGCCCGTGGGCACAAGAGGCTCGGTCAAGGGCGTCGAAGTCGGGCTCCTGGAAGAGACGGGCTCGCAGATCGTCTTGGGCAACACGTACCACCTTATGCTCAGGCCGGGCGAAGACGTCGTTCGCGACCTTGGCGGTCTTCATCAGTTCTGCGGCTGGAAGAAGGCCATGCTTACCGACAGCGGCGGATTTCAGCTCTTTTCGCTCGCGCAACTCACGAAGATTACCGAAGAGGGCGCCGTGTTCCGCTCGCATATCGACGGACGAAAGATCGAATTGACGCCGGAGCGGTCGGTCGCGATTCAGGAAGCGCTTGGCGCCGATATCGCGATGGTTTTCGACCACGTGATCGCGTTGCCGAACACGCGCGCGAACATTCTGGACGCCATGGAGCGCACGCTGCGCTGGGCCGTTCGCTGTCAGAAGGCTCACGCTCGCGAAGATCAGGCTCAATTTGCGATCGTTCAGGGCGGATTGGAATACGACTTGCGCAGGCGTTGCGCCGAAGAGCTCGCCGCGATGGATTTTCCCGGCTACGCGATCGGCGGGCTGAGCGTCGGAGAAGAGTCGCAGGAAATGTACGACTGCATCGAGGCGACGGTTCCCTATATGCCCGAGAACAAGCCGAGGTATTTGATGGGCGTGGGAACGCCGCAGGATCTGCTCGAGGGCATTTTGCGCGGCGTCGATATGTTCGACTGCGTCATGCCGTCGCGAAACGGCCGCAACGCCATGGCGTTTACCGACCATGGCCCGATGCGGTTAAGAAACGCCAGGTACGAGCGCGACGAGCGACCTCTGGAAGAGGGATGTCCGTGCCCCGCGTGCCGAAGGAGCCGGGCGTATATTCGACATCTCTTCATTACCGAGGAAATGCTCGGCCCGATCCTTCTGACGATTCACAATATTACGTACTACCAACGCCTCATGGACGGCGCGAGAAAGGCGATTGAAGAAGATCGATTCGTCGACTTCTGCCGCGGAAAATTCGACGGCTGGTCTCGAGGGATTCCGGACTGACAGGAGCGCGCCTTATGAAAGTTCCGAATATCGCCAGAAAGCCGTTTCGATTCAACATGACCCCGTTGATCGACGTGACGTTTCTGCTGATCGTCTTCTTCGTCATGTCCAATCGGCTCATTCAAGACGAAGTCGCCATGGAGATGACGTTGCCAAGAGAGGCGTCCGGCGAGACGATCGTCGACGACGAGTCCGACAAAATCGTCGTCAACGTCGAGAGCGCAGACGTCTACTATTTCGGCGCCAAACGCGTCGACGTCGACGAACTTCGAGCGCGGCTGGTTCGCGAAAAACAGCGCGCGACGCGTCCGGTTTCCGTGCGTATTCGCGCGAATCGCGACGTTCCCTACGGCGCGATCGAGCCGATTTTGATCTTATGCGCGCAGTCGGGGTTCTCCGACGTGTCGTTTGCGGTCGTCGAAAACTGAACGTCCGCGCGAAGACGTTAATCTGGATAAAATACGCAACTTTGTTCTAAAATAATCAATAGCTCGCTTCTGCGTTTTTTCTCTATAAAACCAATCGAAAGTACGAAACGAAAAATCCCCAAGAGGAGCGCCGCCGTCTTCCGATTGATAATTCGCGTCGCGTGAAATCGCAACGGAGGTCGATTTCCTGACGCGCGTTCCGCAGCAACGAGAATACTCCTGACGTTCGCGCCGTTCGCGAAAAAGCGACG
>JAFZNK010000232.1 GCA_017550965.1 Thermoguttaceae bacterium | reverse complement strand
TGCGCGACGCTACCGAACGACCGGAAGGCGTCGACGTCGGCGCATTAAGACTCGTTGGCGCCGATGAAGAAACGATCTACGACGCTTTCAGCGAAACGCTCGACAACGTCGACGTCTATAACAAAATGGCGAACGCGCCGAACCCCTACGGCGACGGCTTCGCGTCGAAACGAATTGCCGATCTTCTCGAACAAGAGTAATCCTCCGGCGACGCGATCAATCAACAAGAGACTTGCTCCTTCAACCGAAAGAACAAGTCTCTTGTTTTGTAGCTTTTAACAAAGGGGTCGCGCCGTTATTCAGCGGCGTTCGCGTCCTCTTTAACGCCGAGAACAAAGACCGACTCGATCGGCTTGAGACTCTGTTTCACGGTCGTCGTACCCTTTTCAGCGTCGACGGTTACTTGGTCGGTCTGATCGACGCGCGTCGTTTCGCCGGTAAAGGGATCCCAGACGTCGACCCAACGGAAGGTTCCGCGCAGCGTCGCGGTAAACTCGGCGGGACTATTGGAGGAGTTGGCAAAGAGGTAGACTTCGAACCCGTTTTTCACTTTGTGAATGTATTGCAACAGTCCCTCCTGCTCGTAGACCCAGCGAGGGGTAACGTTCAAAACGGGGATCGTCGTTCCCTCAACGGGCTCAATTTTGACGTCGGGAACGGGCACAAGGTAATCTGCGGCGGCCTTCAGCGCCTCGGTCGTCGGACGCGGGACAAAGACGGCGCGTTCGCGATAGATCGGCTCTTCGTACTCGACGAGCTTGTCGGCAAGTTTGGGAACGTATTCCCCGGCCCGATTGATCTCGCGGCATTTCTGGAACGTTTCGGGCAGGACAATATCCTCTTGCCCGGTGCAAATAGCGTCGCGCGGAGCTTGCGTTCCGGGATCGATTCCGAAGATCTCTTGGACGATCGCGCAGACGTCGGCGTTGAACTCTTGTCCCTCCGCCGCCATGGAGGGCAGACGGGTCGTTGCGAGCACGCGCCCGCCTTGGTCGAAGAATTCCTTAATCTTCTTGAGATTGGCGAGCGAGATAACGTCGGCGCCCGTTAGAACGACCGTTTGATATTCCTCCCAGTTCGAGGTATTGTTAAGTCGGAAGAGCGTAGGTTCCCCGTCTTTTTTGACGACGGAACATTTTTCATCGACAACTTGCGGGTGCAAGAAGGTGAAATCTCGCCAAATTCGACTCGTAAACTCACTGCCAACCGCTAGGTAGTCGGTTTCGCGCGGCACGTAAATTCCGTATGGGTAGTCGCCCTTGGCGAAGTCAAATTGGAAGTGGAAGAACGCTTTCAGATTGTCGACCGGATATAGGAATCCAAAGTCGGCGACGTGCCGCCCGCCTTGTAAGAGCATACTATTGCGTGAGACGTACTCGCCGTATTTTGGTAGAAAACCTTCCAGTTTCGGATTGCGCCACGAGATCTCCGGGGGTATATATACGGTTTCGGGGTCGGACCAGACTCCGTGCGGCAGTAGTAGATTTCCACCGCGCGCGTAGATTTCCATCGCGGCGCGCAGCATACACGCGGGGTTAAACTGGTTGTCGCGATAGTTTCCGTAGATTTCAACGAAACAGAGGGGGAAATCGTAGTTGAACGCCGCCGACGTTGGAATTTTGAAGCCGTCGCGTCCGTGACCATAGTAATGAATCGAGTCGAAGAGAACGGCGTCGGATCCTTTATGCGTCGCCATGGCGTCGGCGCACATATCGATCGGCTGAATGATATACGGTCCCTGCGGGTGCCCAGTGGAAATCATATCAAGTCCGCGCTCGGCGCGCCACTGTCTGACCATTCCGGGATATCCGTCGGCAAAGAGTCGGTTGCGGGTCGTCCACAATCGATATCGTCCGGCTGGCGTGTCGTCTCCGACGGGATAGAATAGAGCCGGGTAGTCGAGATCGGGATCTTTTCCCCATAATTGTCGGTATTTGTCGTTGAAC
>JAFZNK010000231.1 GCA_017550965.1 Thermoguttaceae bacterium | reverse complement strand
ATCGTCGCCGACGTAACCGGCGTAGACGTAGCAAACGGTTTGGCGATCTTCGAATTTTCTACCGTCCCTGAAATAGCGTTCCGCAAACGCAATTGGTCCGCCGTTGGTATATGAAGGATCTTCCGTTATGAAAATTACCCACGTTCTGGGAAGATCTTCATACTCCGTTCCCTTATTGGTTTTGTTCCAATCGATAGCGGCGAAGTTATAGCGCGCGCAGCGGAGACGCGCCGCGCCCGTCGCGCTGGATTTCAATATTGTAGCGCTCGCCTTTGCCGTCCTCCTCCAAGACGTCGAGCTGAACGCTATGTCCGGCAGGGTTGGCATAGTCGAGTTGCGTCCAAACGGATTTCACGACGATGGAGTCGTCTCCCATAATGACGCGAACAATATCCTGCACGCCGCGACGATTGCGCGCGAGAACGACGCGCATAAAGACGTCGTCGAGCAATCGGAACTGCTTAATAATTTCGCGTTTCTCGTCAGAGACGACGCCTCGTTTTCGCGGCGTTCGCTTTTGTGCCATCTTCTTCTCCTCGCCGAACGGCGCTACCGATCGCAAGCGCGACGAATTCCTTAAGTACGCGCTCTATGAGCTCGTTGAATACTACCGAGGGCGCATGGCGGCGGCGTGGGAAACTACGTCGTTATTGTGCGCCCTCGTCGCCAACTGTCATTCTGCCAAAAAACGGTACAAGCCGCGAGACTTTAATCCCTACGAAAAGACGGCAAAGCCTACCCTATCGGGGGAAGAAGCCACGAAATGGTTAAAAGAAAAGTTGAAATAACTCAACGGCGCCCTATAATGAGTAAAAAAACTCAAAAGGAGCCGCTATGGAAATCTTTTTCGATCCAATTTTATTCGGGATAACCTGCGTCGCATTAGTCGTTTTTATCATCGGGAGCCTCGTCTGGGATTACTTCAAGAGGGGACTCATGGACGACGACGACCCAAGGAAAGGATAATCAATGCCAAGCGCCAGCGGTATTCGCGCCGGGAAGGCGTACGTCGAACTCTCTATTAAAGCGAATAATCTCGTTGCGAATATCCAAGGAAAGCTCGCGACGCTCTCTGGTAAGCTCGACGCGTTCTCAAAGTCCGCGGCGCAGAAAATCGCCGACGCGTTTGTGATCGGCGCGCCGATCGGCATGACGACGAAGCTCTTTGCCGACTTCGACGACCAAATGAGAATCGTCCAGGCGGTCTCAGGGTCGACTGGGAAAGCTTTCGAGCAACTCACCGATAAGGCGTTAGAGCTCGGTAGAACGACGTCCTTCACGGCGTCGCAAGTCGCGCAAGGGATGGCGGGACTCGGACGCGCGGGTTTTAATAGCAGAGAAATCGACGAATCGATCGCGTCGGTTATGGCGCTGTCGAGCGACCGCGACGGAACTAGCGACGGCGACTGATATTGCGTCGAACGCGCTCAGGGCGTTCGGATTGCAGTCGTCCGATATGAGCCGCGTCTGCGACGTGCTTACGGCGACGGCAAACGGGTCCGCGCAAACCGTCGAAGACCTCGGCGAGGCGTTAAAGTTCGTCGCTCCGATCGCGGCTCAGACTGGAATGACGCTCGAAGATACCGCGAAGGTGCTAGGAACCTTGGCGAACTTCGGAATTAAAGGCTCCAACGCCGGTACCGCGTTCAAAAATATGCGTACCAAAATGGCCGACTCCGCCGTTCAAGAGAAGTATAAGTCTATCGGGGTGGAGACGGTCGATAAGGACACCGGCGCGCTACGCAATCTGTCCGACGTGCTCAACGATCTTCGCGTCGCCGTTCAGAATATGCCGGACGCGGATCGGCTCTCGCTGTTTAAAGAATTGTTTGGAATGTACGGACTCGCGGGCGGCTCCGTCCTCGCGACCGCCGAAGGGTTCGACGAGCTCTATGCGTCGATCGACAATGCGGCAGGCGCTGCAGCGAGAACTCAGGAGGCGATGGAGGCCGGACTCGGAGGGACGATACGCTCAACTCT
>JAFZNK010000230.1 GCA_017550965.1 Thermoguttaceae bacterium | reverse complement strand
TGCCGAGCAGGCGGCGCTTGGCGTATTCCGCGATTCGCTCCTGCGGCAGGGCGACGCGGAAGAGCGACACGTCCGCCATGCGGCCGAGGAAGGAGTTCCAGTTCTTCTTGCCCAGCGAAAAGTTCCTCTGCGCGACGAATCCTCCGCTCGTGCAGGTCTTTTCGCTCTTCAGCGCGCCATCCAGGTAGAGGCGGTAGCCGACGCCGAACTCGTAGACGACTTCAAATTCGACGAAAAAACCCCGCCGATGTGTTTTATCCACGGCGACGGCGACGGATACTCTTCCATGGCGTCCGTTATGGTTTATCGCCAACTCCGCAAAATGGGAATTCCCGGCGAAATGCACGTCTACGCCTACGCTAATCACGCCTTTTTTAACTGCGGTCCGGACGCCCCCATTCGAAAGTATCCTCAACGCGTTCTCGAATGGCTTCAGACCCTCGGGATTCTTGAAACCCCGGAAAACGCTAAAGTCGAACATTAATTCGACTCGCTCGCAAATAAAAGAAAAACCGCCCGGAGGACCTCGCCTCGGGGCGGTATTTTTCTTATCGCAAGCAGTAGAAAGAGCCTTAGTCTTATCGCCCCTTATATTATTTGACCGAATCCTCTTTCCCAAGTAGCCGATACAAACACGCCAATTTGATTAGATTGCTCCCAACCATCTTGCGTAAGTTATATACTGCGACCCGAAGACTGACGCCTGGAATAATCGTCAGATTCGGGCAATTTTCCCTCTTTCAAACAACCTCCCGAATTGTAGAAGTCTTCGTCTTCCAGGGGGAGCTATCGGCGCCACAGTTTGAGGAACGACGCTTCCCTCAATCTTGCGTCTTTTCTTTTTTTTAAACGCGCAAGAGATAGCAAGGACGCGTTCACTATTGCAACATTTCTTGACGCCATACGGATAATCCCCCGCGCCGTCTCCAAAAGAACGCCAATAGTATTTACGCGATAATCGCGGACTTTTACCGGCAAAAAGAAAAAAATCCGCTAAAAAATCCGCAGATTATTGTTTTCCGTATAAAAGGACGTTATAATAGTGCATTGGGCGCAATATTGGCGCGTATAGAGCCGTACACAACGTCGTTGAAGTAACGCGTAACGGGTATTCGCCGACGGTTCAGACAGTTTTTATTTTTTACGAGGTTTGGAATCCCCACATTGGTTCCGAACGAAGTCGCACTCATAGGAAGGTTTTCAAGATGAATAATGTTAAATTAGGAGGGGGGGGCCAAAAGCACGGCTTCACTCTCGTTGAACTTCTCGTCGTCATCGCAATTATCGGTATCCTTATTGGTCTTCTTCTCCCCGCCGTTCAGGCGGCGCGTGAAGCCGCTCGTCGTATGCAATGCACGAACAACCTGAAGCAATTCGGGCTCGGCTTCCACAATTACGTCGACAATAACAAAGCGCTCATGGCCGGTTTGAACGGCGCTAACGGCTTCACTTGGGCTTATAAGATTCTACCCTTTATCGAACAAGCGCCCCTCTACGCCACGATCGACTGGAACCCGCCGACTTATGCCGGCACGGCGAACAATTCCGCCGTCTTTAATCAAAAGAATCGTATTACTACTTTCAGCTGCCCGAGCGACAATCCGCTGGCGGTTGTTCCCGACGGCGACCCGACCTCGACTTATCGCGGACGTTATCTCGGCAATTACCTCGTGAGCGTCGGTAGTACTGGTTGGTATGACCCGATCGGCGTTGAAATCGGCAAGAACTATTGGGTTTCCCAACTTGACGTCAACGGTTATGCAGAACACAAAGGCGCTTTCTTTGGCGGTCACTATCAGTCTGGTTCGCACGGCACCTATCAAACGTGGGCTTGCGCGACCGACGGCCTCTCCAACACCGCGATTATGAGCGAAATCCTCATCGGTGACTTTGACAAAACGAGTCCTACGCAAACCTCCGCTCGCCAAGACACGCGCGGCGTC
>JAFZNK010000229.1 GCA_017550965.1 Thermoguttaceae bacterium | reverse complement strand
GAGACGGACGGTCCGACGCGCGTCAAATTAATCGACGCGACTCCTATTGGAATCAACGTTCGTTCAACCGTCGCCACCTACGCGAACGTTCACGACGAATTGCGCAAGATCTTTGCGAAAACGCCCGACGCAAAAGCGTTTAAATACAAGTCGGGCGACTTCTCGTACAACACCGGTTCCTTGCGCTGTCCGACGTGCGACGGAACCGGCGAAATCTCCCTCGACGTGCAGTTCCTTCCCGACGTCGACGTTCCGTGCCCCGACTGCAGAGGCTCGCGATATTCCAAAGCCGCGTCGAACGTCAGATACGTCGCGAAGTCCGGCTATACGTTCAGCTTGCCCGAGCTTATGGCGAAAGACGTCGACGAGGCGATCAAGTTGTGCGCGGATATGAAGGTCGTCGCGCAGCGTCTTCAAGTTCTGAAAAAACTTGGACTTGGCTATTTGACGTTGGGCGAGGCGACGCCGAATCTTTCCGGCGGGGAAGCGCAGCGGCTCAAACTCGCAAGCGAGATGGGGCGCTCCCAAAAAGGGTCAGTTTTCGTCTTCGACGAGCCGACGATCGGACTGCATCCGCTCGACGTCCAGTCGCTGTTGCGCGTGTTCCAGACGCTTGTCGACGCCGGCGCGGCGGTGATTGTGATCGAACATGATTTGGACGTGATACGAAACGCCGATTACGTCGTCGATCTCGGGCCCGGCGGAGGCGAAAGCGGCGGAGAAATCGTCGCGACAGGGACGCCCGAACAAATTAAACGAAACAAACGCAGCGTTACCGGACGGTTTTTATAGACCGAAAGAAGCTGCGTCAGCGAGAACCGCGTCCGCTGTTGGCTTGCGTGCAAGAGCCGCAAGCGGTAGCGCGCGAAGTCGCGCGGACGCTGCAGGCAAACGGGGCTGCGCGTGGACTTCAGTTCGCAAGCCGCCTTCTAAAGAACGGAGGGGCCTTGCGCCCCGTAGTCCGGCGGCGGGTAATACAATATTAACCGTTAACGCAACATAGATTTACATAAGACAACCAACGAATATGTTCAGTTTAAAATATAAAGTTACCACGAGCGCCTGCGACGGCGAGGGACGGCTGAAGCTCTATTCCGCGCTCCAAATGATGCAGGACTGCTCGGAAATGTGGATAGATTCCGAGCCTGTCGTAAAGCGGTATTTCGAGGAGCAGAACATGGCTCAACTGCTGGCGACGCGTCAGGCGGAGATCGTTCGCGTTCCCGAGTACAAAGAGGAGCTGACGGTAACGACCTTGGTATACGACGCGAAGCCGATGTTTGGCTTTCGCAACACGTTTATTTACGACGCGGAGGGCAAGCCGTGCTATAAGGCGTGGAGCATGGGGATTTTTATCGACAAATTGACGGGGAAACTCAAACGCGTCGACGACGCCACGCTCGCCTCGGTGAATATAGAGCCGCGACTGGAAATGAACTACGGCGACCGTCATGTCAGGACGCCGAAGGATGGGGGCGAGACGTTTGAGCCCGTTAAAGCGCTTCGCGCCGATATTGATTACAATAAGCACGTAAACAACGCCAATTATGTTCGTATGGCGATGGAATTGCTTCCGGAAGATTTCAAAGTCGGCGGTCTTAGAGTGGAGTATCGTTCGGCGACCAAATTGGGAGAGACGCTCGCGCCGACTGTCTACAAAACGAACGCGGGTTTCATCGTCGCGCTCTTTAACGGCGGCGAGATAAGCGCCGTTATGGAATTCCGCGAAGCGCGGATCGACAGCTGACTCCCTTTGATCGCTACGCGTTAGTAATCGAAAACCGTTCCGCGCGAAGCGCGCTTTGCGCGGGGGCGCGAATTTGTCGTTTTGCGCCGCGTTGTTTGCCTGCGGCGTTCGGGCGACATGGGCGCCCTGCCGCCCGCGGCTCCAATTGTGTTTTGTCGCGTTGCGTTGGGCGGGGGATGCAAAATCAACGCGCCGCGTGGGGACGCCGGCGGCACGCGCGACAAAGCGCGCTTCTGCCCGCGGCTCCAATTGTGTTTTGTCGCGGCTCTTATACGCAAAGCGAGCGATTGTTTCTTTTCCGCGCGGAAGCGCGAACCGGGAGTCTGCCGTCGGACCCGCTTGCGGCTCTTGTGAATAGTCGGACCTCTTATGAGTCTTCTTGATTATCGCTCGCGAATTCTTTATAATATCCGTTGCCAAAGGCGTCGGGCTTTTGGCTCGATTATCCAGGGAGCTTCGATTCATGGCCAAGACTTCGTCCTTTTCCTACACGTTTCTGACGGAAATCCTTTCGTCGCCTAAAATTAAGCCGTTGGCTCAGCGTCTGCATCCGTCGGCGGTTATGGGCGCGTTGAAAAACACGTTCGACGACGTTTCGCAGGAACTCTGGTTGGCGGTGAGCGAGCAGCGCCGACCAGACGTGAACGAGCTCATCGAGCGAATCGTCGAACGACTGCGCGAACTCGTCGGCATCTCCGAGCCGTTGGTGGTCGACGCGCGCGGCCGACTCTTTCCCAACGACTACCCGCGCCTTGCGCCCGCGGCGCTCGAAGAGGGCGCGTGGATCTTGTCGGAGCCTCAGACGGACTATTCGCGCCGTCAGGACGCGCTGCGCGAGAAGGAGACGCGCGCGAAACTCGCGAAACTCGGGGGCGCGGAAGCGGCGGCGGTGTTCGCCAGCTGCGGCGCCGCGCGAATCGCGGTCCTTCATGCGCTTGCGAATTCCGGACGCGGCCTGGTCGTCGCGCGTCGGGACATGTACGAACGCGAGAACGGCGAGCGGCTCGAAGAGGCGTTCGACGTGTTTCCTACGCTCGCGCGACGCGAGATCGGGGCGTGCAACAGCGTTACGCTCGACGATTACGCGCGCGCTTGCGACAAAACGACAGGGCTCGTGTGGCGTTCGTTCGGACGCTGGCTTCCGCGCGGTCGCCGTCCGTCCGACGCGGAGATCGCGAAATTAAAAGGAACCGGCGACCGATCGTTTCTCCTGTTGGGCGAAATAGAGTTCGCGCCGCTGATCGACTTAAACGAATTTTTCGATTCGGGCATACCGACGGTCGCCGAACGACTTAAGTCGGGCTTCGACTTTGTGTTATGCAGCGGGGCGCAGCTGATCGGCGGGCCGTCGGTCGGGCTCCTGTTCGGATCGCGGTCGGCTGTCGACGCGATTTTGCGCACGCCTATGTGCAAATACGCCAAAGCCAGTCGCGTCGGGCTCGCGGCTCTTTCCAAGACGCTTTCGCTCTACGACAATCGCGCGGTCGCGCTCGAATCGATCCCCGTCTTGCGCGCGCTCTCGACTTCCGACGCGAATTTGCTCAGTCGCGCGAAGCGACTTGCGCAAATTCTGGAAACGTACGATTTTGTTCAATTTGCGCGCGCCGTGGAAGGACGCGCGATTTTGTGCCCCGACGTTTCGTTTGGCACGACCCCGTCGCGCGTCGTCGAAGTCAAGCCGCGCGGATTTTCCGCGGCCGAGCTTGCCGCCAAATTCGAGAAACTATCTCCGAAATTGCTCGTGCGATGGACCAAGGAATCCGTCTTTATCGATATGAAAACGCTCTTGCCCGAACAGGACCTTGTCGTCGGCGAGTTGTTCGACCGCGTCGCTCATCCGGACGCGTTGGATATCTTGCCGGGCTGAGTCGTATGAATGAGAGCGTGTCGTAAGAACTGTTTTGCCATGACGTCAACATTATTGAATCGAGCGCCGTTCCTTACTGCAGCGACAGTCGTCTTTTTCGCGCTTTGCCGTTATTGCGTTTGCGACGAGCCGCCGACCGAGCCCGCAGAGACTGGATCGGCAAGCGTTTCCGCGGCGCCTGAACCGACCGAACCGCTCGACGAAGACGAGTTTCCGTTGGCGCCCGGTCGCGACGAAAGCGTCGACGCGTCGACCCCGCTGTGTTCCGCGTGGGCGAAGTTTCCGGTGGGATCGTGGGCGCGACGCCGCACGACGAGCGTAACGTACGAAGACGGCAAGCCGGTCCAGAGCGTGACGGAAACGCGCGTTCTTTTGAAAAGCGTCGATTTCGAGAAGAAACGGTACGAGTTGCAATACGATTCGACGATCAAGTTGGGCGCGATCGACTATCCGCGCAAGTCGGAAACGGTCGCGTACGATTTTTGGGACGTGCCGATCGACGACGACGCGGTCGTTGAAGAACTCGAGCCCGTGAGCTTGAAGATCGGGCTCAAAGCGATTCCGTGTCGGGTGCGTCGGGTCGTGCGCGAGACGGACAAAGCGCGCGAAACGACGACGGTCTGGCATTCTCCGGTCGTCGCGCCGTATGTTTTTGAACGGCAGACGGTTCGCGAGCCGAAATCGGAAGACGGATCGTTTGAGTCCGGCGCGACGAGTCGCGAGTTGTACGTCGTTCAGCGATTGCCCGCGCTTACGAGAGTCGGGATCGCGCCAGTAAATTATATCGCGCGTTCGTCGTCGATCGCCGGGTCGAGGAGGTTGTCGACGACGATCGTGTTTTCAACGTCGACGCCCGGCGGATCGCTTCGCGAAAACACGCAGGAGACGCGATCGGACGACGATCCGACCGTCTATCAGACCGATTCGGTGTTGTTGGATTATTATATCGCGCGATAGACGACGACCGAGGAAATCTCGATAAAACGCCGCGAAGACTCAATAAAGAACTTCTACAAAAAAAGAACGCCCAAGCGTTAAAACGGGGCGTTGCGAAAAGAACGGGCGCGAAGCGCCGGTATTGGCTCCGGCGTTTTTGCGCATTTAGGCGTCGCCTTATTTTGAGAATCCGCGCCCTACAGGCTGCGGCTCACGCCTGCGGCGACCAGCGCTTAAAGAGCGCGGCGGACGCCTGGCCGAGGTTGTTCGCGCAGATTTTGACAAACGAATCGCCGGTCGGAGCTCCGTATTTTGTCACTGGCGCAACCGAGCAGCTGGGGTCGGGCGTTTCGAAATTCAGGGTCGGGAAGAGCGCGTCGTCCTGGAGCGAGATCAAGCCGGCGACCGTTTCGATCGCGCCGGCCCCCGCGCCGGGATTTCCGATCGCGCCTTTGAGCGACGTTACCGGAATCGAGTCGAGCTTGTCGCCAAAGACGTCGCGCAACGCGAGCGCTTCGGCGGCGTCGAGCGCGACGTCTCCCCGCGCGTTCGCGTTGATAAACCCAATTTCTTCGGGCGAGACGCCGCGTCTTTCCAACAGACTCTTAAGCGCGTTACGAATCGCTTCTCGCGCGCTTTCTTTCGTAAAGGTCAAATCGTTCGGAGTCTCGGTCGGGAGCGCCGATTCGCTCTGATCGACGTCTTTCGCGTGCTTCAAGACGCCTCTGCACGCGCCGCCCAAAACTTCCGCGTAGATGGTCGCGCCGCGTTCGAGCGCGGTTTCCGCCGACTCCAAAACGATCGCGCCCGCGCCTTCGCCCGGCGCGTATCCGGATCGGCTGGCGTCGAACGGCCTGGATTGCGCGTCGTCGGCGACTTCGTTGTTTTTAATCGCTTCCAGAAGGCGGTGCGGATGAATTCGCGAGCCGGTCGAACCGACGAGCATCGCGTCGGCGCGGCCGGACCTGATCGTTTCGACCGCTTCTCCAAGCGCGGCGGAGAACGAAGCGTCGCGCAGGGTCATGTCGTAGGCGGGGCCGTAGAATTCGTTGTAGATGGTAATGTGGCTCGCGGACATATTGGTGAGATATTTGAGCTGCCACAGAGGCGTCATCTTCGAGACGCCGTTTTCCCGCCATTGATCCGCGTTAAAACGCCATTGACCGTTTTCGTCGCGCGATCGACATGCGGCCATCGCGGCGACGAGTTCGTTCGCGGCGGTGACGATGTAATCGGACGCGAAAGCGACGCCGACGCGCGGAGACGCGTACGCGCCCTGGAATTTCGCGTGTTCGAGCGCGCGTTGCGCGGCGGCGACCCCAAGTTGAATCTCGCGCGCCATCAATTTCAGACCTTTGCGAATCGCTTTCTTTTTGGCGTCGTCCAGATCGCCGAAATCCTGGATCTGACCGGAGAAGGCGTCGACAGGCGCGACGCGCGGCGTCGGAAAACTTTCGCTTTCCAACGTCAAACGCACTGCGGAGCGTCCTTCCTGGAGCCCTTGTCGAAGATCTTCTAAAGTCAGCCCCAACGCGCTGATAGCGCTCATGCCGGTAACGACGACGCGTCGTTGCGAATCTCGATTAATCATATTGAGGTCGTATCTTGGCGGTTTTTGAACGTCAACGGATCGTTTAAGTTCAAAAAACGCTCAGGTTGAATATTGACGGCGACGACGCGCCCTCGATCGGAGCGTCGTCGATTATTTCCACGGTAAGCCGACGCGAAGTCGGCGCGCAAAAACGCTCCGTTATTATAGCGAAAAAACAGGGCCGCGTAAAGAGGGGAGACGCGCGGCCCGAGGCGCGAAAATCTTACAAGGAAGGACGCGAATTCGGATCGGAATTGGAGGTGGGAGGAACGACGGCCGAACTTGGCGCGTTTTGATAGGCCGGGCGATCGTTGGTTGCCGTTTCTGTCGGCGCCGACTCTTTGAGCTGAACGCGAAGCGGAACGTTTCCGTCGAACTCTTTTCTCAAATACAGGTCGACCGAATAGCACGATTTCGGATAGATGTTCGTCACCAACCAGCTGAGTTTTTTCTGCGGATCTTCCTGTCTGGAGATCGGCGGGTTGATACTGACGAATCTTGTTCCCTGCGGAATCTCAATTTCGACGCGCGTCTGGTAGTAGAAGTCGGAGAAATTGTTAATGCAAATTTCATAGTGGAGATTGTCTCCGGCTTTAGCGCTCGGGGGCGCAATTACCTGAACGCCCAGCGGCGCGGCGTTGGTCCACGTGTAGTTGATCGTCTTGCTGTCGACGACTGCGTCCGGATAGTTTTCGGTGCCGGGCCGATAGATCGAGACTTTGACTTTGGTCGTGCCCGTCTGCTTGAGGTTTTGCCCGATGTAGACGCGCGATTTGCCCGACGCGTCGGTCAGCGCGGTCGCGGAGCGCGTCAGCGCGCCGTTGCCGACGTCGAATCCGCCTTCTCCGGAAAGGACTTCGTATTTGACGGGCCAGTCGACTCTTGGCTCGGCGTTCGAGCGGCGAATGACGGTCGTTTCAAGAATGCCCGCGCGATCGACGGGGCCGACCGAGGACTCGGGGTATTGAAACGCCGCGTCGACCCAGTGAATTTGCGAACTCGCGCGCCGATTGTTCCAGTTGGGCACGCTTTGACCGGCGACGGAAACCGTGCTTGTTCCCTCCTCGTAAGACGTCACCGCCATCCACGACTGTCCGCGCAGGATCGTGATATCGTCTTCGACGGGCTCGGTGCCGCGCGTGATGCGATAGAGTTGTCCGGTCGTCTCCGTCGTCTGAGACGCGCCCGAGACGTCGCGCGACGTTTTGCTCCACGGACATTGCAGACACGACGTCGAGCGATTGGGGTTGGTCGAGACGAATTGTCCGACGCCCGCCATGTCCCAGTCGAGCCTTTCGCCGACGCGCAGATGCTCGTTGTCTTCGCCAACGTAGCTGGCGACGAGAATGACGTCGGACCCTACGGGCGCGGAAATGACGCTCGGCTCCATCAACACGATCGGGCCGGGCTTAGTCAGTTGGCGCGGAAAGAGAACCCCGCCGTTGGGACGTTGGGCGGACCAGACGTATTTTTTGAGATCGACGCTGTGCTCCTTAGCGTATCGAAGCTCGGATTCGGTCGGCTCCCAGACGTCTTTACGTTCGGCGGCCGCCGTGGCGCGCGCGACGACGTCGTCTTCTTTGCGAGACGAAAGTCGTTCGACTTCGGATTTGCTCTGGTCTGCGAAAATTCCGCCCGGCTTAAAAAGACAGCACTCGTGGTTTTTAAGCGTGTCGCACCCCGCGCCAAACGAACACAGAACGAGGAGCGCAAGAAAACAGGAGCTCGTTCGCTTAGCGAATTTCCGCTCGCGAACGCCTTCACGTTGAAAATCGCGGTTAGAGGTCGGCATGGGAACGTCTCTTCTATCAAGGGGGGAATTGATTTTGTCGACGCTACTCGACGAGTTTTATTATAGCTTTATTGTCAAAACGCGCGTTAATTTTTTTACGCTCTTTTTGCGAAAAAGAAGCAAGTTTTTTTGTCAAAATATAGTACAATCGACAAAGCGTAAATATTGCATACACGCGTCAAAACAGGCGGCGCGTGAGCGCGTCTTCGATTTGCGCGCTGGAATAGTTCCCCTTATTTATCGATTGGAAAGAAGGTTATGTCGATTTTACCGTCCGCTTCGTCGTCGCCCCTCGCGGGGATCGTTTGTTCGATCGCGTCTCTTGGCTGTCCGAAGAATCTTGTCGATTCGGAGACGGCGGTCGGGCGGCTCGTCGCGCTTGGGGCCGAGTTGGTCGCGGACGCGGACGTCGTCGACCTCTTTATTGTGAACACGTGCGGGTTCTTACGATCGGCGCGCGCGGAAGCGGAAGAGTATATCGAGCAAGCGCTGGAACTTAAGGCGTCGGGGAATATTCGATTCGTGATCGTTTCCGGGTGCGCGGTCGTTTCCGACGGCGCGGAACTTGCGGAAAAATACCCGGACGTCGACGCGTGGCTGAGCCCTTACGACGAGGCGAAAATTGGGGAAATCGCCGTCGCGCTCCTTCAAAAGGGCGTCGCCGAGTCCGGCGCGACGGACGAGTCGGCCGCGCTGAACGTCTTGACGCCCGACCAGGTCGTCGCTACGAAATTCTACTGCAACCCGACGCGCCAGCTGACGCTCGACGATTCTTCTCGAACGCTCCTGACCGCGCCGCACGTCGCGTATTTAAAAATCGCCGACGGATGCGATCGGTTCTGCTCCTATTGCTCGATTCCGAATATTCGCGGCCGATACGTCAGCAAGCCGTATGAAACGGTCCTGGACGAAGCGTCGCGGCTGGCGGATTCCGGCGTTCGCGAACTGGTCTTGATCGCTCAGGAGACGACGTTTTGGGGAAGCGATCTTTACGGAGCTCCCGATCTTAAGCGCCTGCTCGCCGCGCTCAAAGAGAAGAATCAATTCGACTGGATTCGCGTCCTCTACACGTATCCGCTCTTCTGGGACTCCGAATTGACGTCGCTCTTCAAAATGGAAGAGTCGGGGACGTCGATTCTGCCTTACGTCGACGTTCCGCTGCAGCACTGCAACGACGAACTGCTCAAAAAGATGAATCGAAAAGTCGACAAGGCTCAAATTGAGGACTTAATCGCGAAGTTCCGCGCCGAGATTCCAAACGTCGTCTTGCGCACGTCGCTGATCGTCGGGTTCCCCGGCGAGACGGACGCCATGTATCAGGAACTGGTCGATTTTGTCGAGAAACATCGGTTCGAGCGCGCGGGCGTGTTTGAGTTCTCGCCGGAGCCGGGAACGCCTGCCGCTAAGATGGACGGCCAGGTTCCCGACGAGATTAAGCGCCGCCGATACGACCGGCTCTATGCGAAACAGGAGCGAATTTCGCGACAGTTCGCGCGAACGTTTATCGGCAAGACAATCGACGTCATGCTCGATTCGCGCGGCGTGAGCGAGGGCGGCTCGGTCATGCGCAACGTGTGTATTGGCAGAACGGTCGCCGACGCGCCCGACGTCGACCCCGTCGTCTACGTGACTGGACGCGATCTGGAACTTGGCGTTCCGACGCCGTGCGAAGTCGTCGACGCGCAGGGCGTCGATCTTATCGCGGTGCCCGTCGACCCCGACAAGTTGTTCGTCTCCAAAGAGGAACGACGGGAAGCTTACGAACGCGCCGAAGCCAGAGAGTATCGCGAAAAAGGACTTACGCCCCCGCAAAAAGGAAAGAATAAAGGGAAAAAAGGCGGACGACAGGGTCGTCGTCGCTAAGTTTTGCGTCGTCGCGCCGACTCCGTTTTTCCTTGGGGATTTTAACGAATTCCGTTTCGTTATTGTTGACGGAGACATAACTTCGCGCTATAATAGATCTTGGAGGGAATATTATGAACGAATTCATCTCTGCTTCTCACGACGTGGCTTTTAAAGCTCTGTTTGTCCGCAATCCCGATATTCTCAAAGCGTTTCTCAGCGACGCGCTTGAATTGAACCTTACGGACGAAGACACGATCAAGATTATGAGTCCGGAAGATATTCCCAACACCGCGGACGGCAAACTCAGCCGCCTCGACGTCCACGTTCGAACGGCGAATCGACGCTACAACGTCGAAATGCAGGCCAGCAGAACGGGGTTCAGCGTGGAACGCGTTTTGTATTACTGGAGTCAACTGTTCGGCGACGGATTTGAGTCGGGGAATAAGTACGAAGAACTTGACCAGACGTATTCGATCAACGTGCTTGGTTTCAATTATTTCAGTTGCAAGAAGTATCATTCGTCGTTTTCCATTTTTGAAGACGAGCGTTTTGAGCTCCTGACTGATAAATTGTCGATTCATGTTTTCGAATTGCCGAAAGTTCCCGCAGAGCTGACTCCGGACGATCATACGCAAGATTGGATGGAGATTATCAAAGCGGATACCGAAGAGGCGTTGGAAAAGGTTAGAGCAAGAACGGAGAATCCCATGATTAATAAAGCGATCGACGCAATTTGCTATTTAAACGCCGACGAGAGACTTCGCGAACAAATCCGCGTTCAAAGAAAGGCGGAACTCGATTACGGAAACGATATAGCCGTCGCCGAAGCGAGAGGCGAAGCGAGAGGCGTCGAGATCGGCGAAGCAAGAGGCGAATCAAAGGCGTTTTCTGAAGTCATAGATAATATGCGTCGAAACGGCTTTTCGGAAGAACAGATTAGATTAATT
>JAFZNK010000228.1 GCA_017550965.1 Thermoguttaceae bacterium | reverse complement strand
TAATAATAATAATAACCATACCAACAACAATAACCACAATAACAACAACAATAGCAACTCCGACCAGAATTATTATCGCTGGGGCTATCGTAGCGCGGTAGGCGGCGTGGCGATCGACGCCGACCGTATTCTCCGTTCCGCGACGCAACAGGAGCTTGCCGCGACCAACGCGCAACTCATGGCGCGGATGGAATCGATTCCCGCCGATCTGGAACAACCTTGCGCCGAACGCAAAATCTCCCTGGCGCGCCTGAACGATCTGCTGGTTTCCTGCCGTGAAAACAACGAACAAATTCCCGACGCCGCGCGTTATCTTGGCGGCTTGACGTCGATCGATTACGTCGTCGCCGACCCCGCTCAAAAGGACGTCTACCTTGTCGGCCATGCGGAACCCTGGACGCTTGGCGAAGCCGGAGTCGTCGTCGGAACCGAATCGGGCAAGCCGATTCTTCATTTGGAAGACCTGCTCGTCGCGCTCCGCGCCCTGTCGGAGAACAATAAAGAACTCGTCTCCTGCTCGATCGATCCGAGCGCCGAAGCGATCGCACGCCTTGCCGCGCGCGAAGACGTTACGAACGTCGACCTCAACCGCGAAGCGATGGGCGCGATGAACGTTACGCTCACCGGCGTGCCCGCCGACAGCCGCATGGCGAACGTTTTGGTCGCCGCCGACTATCGCATGAAGCGCCTGAGCCTTGGTTTCGACGAAGCGGCGATTAAAAACTTCTCCAGCTATTTCAGCATGGTCAAACGCGGTTCTTCCTCCTACGGCCAACGCTTCTGGATGGAGCCGAAATACGACGCGCTCTATCGCGACGCCGATTCGCTCGTCTGGAAAGTTTCCGCGTCGTCCGTCGACGTCCTGACCGAACGCGAATACTTCGCCGCCGACGGTTCGCGTAAAGCGTCCGTCCAAAACGATCCCGCCGCGACGAAGTGGGCGAGCAATATGAAGAAACGTTACGCGGAACTCGCGAAGGTCGAGCCGATCTTCGCCGACGCCAAGAACTGCATGGACGTCGTGTTGGTCGCCGCCTTGATTTACAGCCAGAAGCTTCAGGCGAAAGCCGATTGCCAATTTGACGAACTCCTCGGCGTCGAAACCCCCGAATACGTCGTTCCGGCGTCTGTCGCGAGCGATTCGATTGTTCGCGCCGATTCCAGAAGCGTCGCGTCGGTTACCGGCGGCGTCTTGATCAATCCCTGGGAAACGATCGCGAACAATAAAGTCGACGCGAACCTCAACGGTTTCGCCGTCGAGTTCAGCGGCTCGAATTTCTACGCCGACTGAGTCGAGCTGGAGCAAAACGGAGGACGGGCGCGACGAAACTCGTCTTTCGCGTCCGACTTATGAACGAAAACGATCGTCCTATGACTGCATAGAGCGTTGATTACCGAGCGCGCGTTGTTTTGACGCGCGTTCTTTTTTTCTTGCGCGAAAACAAATAAGGATCTGAAAAATGTCTGAAAAGAAATATGATATCGGGTTAATGGGCTTGGCCGTTATGGGCCAGAATCTCGTCCTAAACATGGTCGATCACGGCTACGACGTCGCCGTCTTCAATAGGACGACGAGCAAAGTCGACGATTTCCTCGCGACTCCTGAAGCGCAGTCTAAAGGGGATAAATTGGCCGGCGCGCATTCGCTCAAAGAGCTTGTCTCGAAACTCAAGTCGCCGCGAAAAATCATGTTGATGATCAAGTCAAAAGACGCCGTCCCCGCGCCTGAACTCGCGCTTTATCCGGAAAACGCGGCGGTCGACGCGGTAATTGACGAGCTCATTCCTCTTCTCGACGAAGGGGACGTCATTATCGACGGAGGCAACACGCAGTTCAAAGACACCGAACGCCGCACTAAATTCCTGGAAAACATTGGAATACGCTATATCGGCACGGGCGTTTCCGGAGGCGAAGAGGGCGCGCGTCGCGGACCAAGCCTCATGCCCGGCGGCGATCCGGAAGCGTGGCCGCTTGTCAAAGATATTTTCCAGGCGATAAGCGCCAAGGTCGGCCCGAACAAAGACGTGCCGTGTTGCGACTGGATCGGCGATCGCGGCGCCGGCCACTACGTCAAGATGGTGCATAACGG
>JAFZNK010000227.1 GCA_017550965.1 Thermoguttaceae bacterium | reverse complement strand
GGTTGGAAACGCCTCTCAGCGTCTCCAACGGTTTCTCACACTGTATATGATTCTTACTTTACCTGATTGTCAAATATCTAACGTCGTCGCTGTATCGCGCCGACGGTTAGAACATTCTAGCACGTTTCTTTGGAGCGTCAATACCGTTTCTGAAAAAATTTTTCATCTTTCGCATCGGCATGAAGCGACCTTTCAATCTGACGCAACGAGCTCAGCAATCTTCGAGCACACAGTCATCATTTATCCTGTTCGAGAAACGGCGCAATGTTGTCCCAAACGGCGTCGAAGTTCCTTATGAACGCCTGATGGGGCGCGTTCGCAATAATCGCCAGCTGCGCGCATGGAGTCATTTTATACGCGTTAATGACAGTATCGAGCGGAGCGTTCCGGTCAAGTTCGCCGGCTATGAAAAGGACCGGACATTGGAGGCTGCCAAAAAGATCTTTGCTAATCCGTTCGTTATTGAAGAACTCAAAATAGCGATCAAGAAAGTCCTGCAATTTTTCCGGCTCGGGACACAAAGCAAGCTTTTCCCTAACGAAACGCGGATCGATACGCGCAAAATCTTCCAAAGAGGACTGGGGAATCTTTCGCAACCCTGGGATATTTTCCCCCGCCCCAATCGCGACGATTTTCTTAACGCGCTCGGGATAGGTTGAAGCAATTTTATACGCAGTGTAAGCGCCGTCTGAAAACCCAAGAATGACCAGCGGTCTTGGCGTCGTCGCGTTCACAACCGCCATCATATCGTTTGCTTTCTGTTCATAGGTTATCGGAGCCGTTCCGATTTCAGATTTGCCTTGCCCTCGAGTTGAAGGCACGACGACCATATATTTTTCAGAAAGAAGATCGATGAACCGGCCCATCTCGTACGAACAACCAACGCCGCCGCCGTGAAGAACAAGAATGGGGTCTCCTTCACCATAGACCTCATAGTAGATTTTAGCGTCGTCGGCTTGAACGTAGCGGCCTACGGCGTCGTTAGAACCGTAGGGAGTCGAACTGACGACGTCGGAGTCGGTCTGACCAAAATAATGGACTATCGTTTCAGCGCTCTCTGCTTCTAAACAAAGCAGTAGAGAAATAAGTGACAGTAAAAGAAGACGCTTCATCGTTACCCCTCACAAACCTTTCTACTCCAACGTTGGAACGGCGCGCTCGCCGCGAAACTCTTTTTCACATCCATCTTTCTCGTAAACGCCATAAAAATTCGAGGTTGTGTCGAGCCACAGCGCGATCCGTTTCAACTCGGCTTCGGAAAGCGAGACCCCATAATGATCTTTAACGAGAGGCAGGAGCTTTGAGCCGCGCGCGCCGAATTTTTCGGGAATAGTTCGCAACGAATCGCCGTAATCCGTAAACCCGAAGCCTCGAGTAACAAGATTCCAGTAAGACGCGTAATAACCGTGAGACGGCGTTCTCGACAGATCAGGCGCGTCAGCCGCTACGGACTCGTCCTTCGCATGACATTCGACGCAGTGCAGATCGAGAATCGGTTGAACTAACTCTGGAAAATTCACGGGCT
>JAFZNK010000226.1 GCA_017550965.1 Thermoguttaceae bacterium | reverse complement strand
GGTTGGAAACGCCTCTCAGCGTCTCCAACGGTTTCTCACACTGTATATGATTCTTACTTTACCTGATTGTCAAATATCTGCGCCCGCAACGCGCCGCCAGGAGTCAAGCCCCAAGAGGACAGGTCGTGCGAACGACTGGATTAATATACCATGACTTTTATCAACGTCAACCCTGTTTTTGAAAAATTTTTTCGAACGGCGATCGCACGGCGCGCCGACCCTACCGCGTCGACAAATTATGCCGCGCTCGCTCGTGCGAACGCGGCTGATTATTTAATTAAAGTCGCTAGCTACGAGGAGCGCGTCGACTAGAGTTCAATTTCCAGATCGAAGTCGTCGGCGAAGAGTTCGGCGAACGCGTCGTCGATAACGGCGCCGGAGAGTTCCGGCTGATCGGCGAGCTCTTCAATGAGCGCGTTGAGCTGACCGCCGTAGTTCTTGCCGGTATTTCCTTCGAAGACGACGTTCTTGAGCTGCGCGGAGCCGCTGTAGAGCCAGAGAACCGCCGAATTCGCCGCCGACGTATTCTCCGAGAAGATTGCGTCGATTATCGTCGTCGTCGAGTTCTTCGCGTACAGGCCCGCGCCGATCGTGCTCGCGTTCCCTTCGAAAACGCCGCCGTTTATTTCGACCGCGCCGTTCGCCGCCGAGATCGCGCCGCCGTAACGACCGCCCTGATTGCCAATGAAGTCGGTCGCCGTCAGCGCTAGCGTATTCGCCGCGCCGGTCGACTGGAAGTAGATCGCGCCGCCCCCCATCGAGCCGACCGACGTCTCGTTGAGTTCGAACTTCGAATTCTCAATCGTCGCGTTCGAGCCCATGAAGAAGAGCGCGCCGCCTTCTGAACCGATATTCTCAGCGAACGTCGTCGTCGCAATATGAATCGACTTCGCGTTCTTGGCAAAGATCGCGCCGCCGTGCGTCTTCGACGTATTGCCCTCGAACGTCGAGCCCGTTATCGTGAGCGCGCCGTTCATGACGAGCGCCGCGCCCGCCTTGCTCGCGCTCGCGACGTTCGACGTAAAGGTCGCGTCGGTCAGCGTTACGTCCGCGTCGAGCGCATAAAGCGCGCCGCCGCCGTACGAGTTGCCATTCGAGCTCGCCGTATTCGACGTAAACGTCGTTTCCACGAACTCGCCCGATCCGCCTTGCAGATAGACCGCGCCGCCGATCGTTCCCTGGTTGCCCTCGAACGTCGTCTGCGCCGCCGTTACCGTCGCGTTCTTCGCGTAGATCGCGCCGCCGCTATTGCCGACGTTGTTCGCGACCGTCGCGCTCACGAACTTAAGCGAGCCGCCCGTCGCCGCGATCGCGCCGCCATTCCCGGTCGACGCGTTGTCCGTTAGCGCGCTCTGACGGAAGGTCAGATTCGCGTTCGTCGCGCTAATCGCGCCGCCCGATTCGCCTTCCGCCTTGCCGCCCGCGAGCGTAAGACCCGCGAACTCTACGTCGACGTCGCTGACGACAAAGAGGCGAGATTTACCGGTCGACGTTATCGTTACGCCGCCTTCGAGCGCCGTCGCGTCGAGCGCCATAGAGTTGCGTAGCGTTATCGGCGCGTCGAGCGTTATCGACTTGCCGGCGAGGTCGGACGCGAAAGTTATCGTCGTGCCAGCCGCGATTCCGAAGTAAAGCTCCGCGGCTTCGCGCAACGAGATCTCGTCGTCGAACGGATCGACGACGTCGGCGGTCGTCGTTACGACGAGCGACGCCGTTTCCCGAGGATCGAGCGATTCGTACGCGCCGAGATCGACGAAGCCGCCTTGGACGCGCGCCGCGCCGTTAAGATCGAATTCGTAGTCGGCGACGAACGCCGCGTTCCCGCGATTGACCGCAACGGAGTCTTCGGCGAGTTCGTAACCGTCCCCGAAGAGAGGCATGCCGGACTCGTAGACGTAGTTGTTCGCGCCGTCCGTCCACGCGTCGTACGCCGACAGCGTATTGTACGCGACAAACGAGCCGCCGTTCGAACCGATCTTATTCGCGGCGAGCGCCGTTATAACGTTCTCGAGCGTTACGACGGTCGCGGCGCCGGTCGTAAAGAGATCGGTCCCTTCGTTATTAACGATCGTCGCGTTTACGATCTCAACTTGCGCGCCGCTGCGCGCAATGACGCCGTAGCGACCGGTATTCTCCGCTACGAGCGTATTGGCGAGCGTCGCCGCGCCGCCGGTCGCCGCAATCGCGCCGCTCGGTCCCGCGTTACCCGTTACGATCGCGCGGTCCATTGCGAGTTCGGACGCGAAGACCGCGCCGCCGTAGCGCGTCGCGCTATTGTTCGTAAAGCTCGAGTCGGTTACGACGACCGTCGACGCTTGCGCCTTGCTCGTCTGCTCGTTCGCATAGATCGCGCCGCCGTCGAGCGCCGCGACGTTCCCCGCGAACGAACTGGTCGCCACGACGATCGTCGTATT
>JAFZNK010000030.1 GCA_017550965.1 Thermoguttaceae bacterium | reverse complement strand
GACCTGAACCTCTTGATTCGCCCGGAAAGCGTCGGCGGCACCAACGCCAACCGCATGATCCACCGCGAATCGAACCAGCTCTTTATCGGCAATCACGCGATCGACGCCGACGGGAACGTTCGCACGATCCCGCATGAACAAATGTACGGTCGCGAAACCGCCGTCGCGCGGCATCTGTTCGATCCGAAAAACAAAGTCTATTTCCTTACCATGGAAGAAGGCTTGTACGAAGTCGACGTTCATACGCTCGACGTTCGCGAAATCTATAAAGACGGCAATAAACAGCGCGCCCCGGAAGAAGACGTTCTGCCCGGCTATCACGGCAAGGGCGGCTACACGTCGCAAGGGCGCGTCGTCTACGCGAACAACGGCGAACAAAGCGACGAAGCGCGGCGCGATCCGACGATTCCCTCCGGGAGTCTTTCCGAATGGTTCGGCGAAGACGAAGGCTGGAACGTCGTCAAACGCAATCAGTTTACCGAAGCAACCGGCCCCGACGGGATTTACGGCGGAACCGGCGATCAAGACGACGTTCTCTGGTCGATGGGCTGGGACTTCCGATCGGTCATGCTCATGGTCCTTCAAAACGGCGAATGGACGCTGTTCCGACTCCCCAAAGCGTCGCACTGCTACGACGGCGCGCACGGCTGGAACACCGAATGGCCGCGTATTCGTAAGATCAACGACGACAAAGACTATCTCGCAACAATGCACGGCCAGTTCTGGCGCTTCCCCGCGAGTTTTCGCGCCGACGCCGCAATCGGAATCAGACCGCGTTCGACCTACTTAAAAGTAATCGCCGACTGGGCTTACTGGAACGACAAAATCGTCTTCGGCTGCGACGACTCCGCCAAAAGCGAGTTTCTCAATAAGAGTCCGTTCAAGCCGAATCTGGCCGGACCGGGACAATCGAATTCGAACTTGTGGTTCGTCGAGCCGGATCAACTCGACGCGTTCGGGCCCGCGCTGGGTCGCGGAGCCGTCTGGCTTCACGACGACGTCGACGCAAACGCCGCGTCCGATCCGTACCTGTTCGCGGGTTACGACCGCCGCTCGGCGTTCTATTCGTTCGCGTCCGCGGACGGCGCCGACGTCAAGTTGACGTTTGAAGTCGATCGCGACGGAACCGGAAATTGGGTCGAACTCAGAACGGTCGACGCAAGCGACCAAAAATTCGGCTGGATCGATTTCGAGCCGACGACTGAAGGAGAATGGATTCGCGTAACGTCCAACGCGAAACTCACCGACGCCGTTTGCTTCTTCTCCTATCAAAACGACGACAAACGCCCAATGGGGGCAGCCGACAAATTCGCTGGGCTCGCCGCGCCGAGCGACGCGCAAAACTTTTTGGGCGCGAGACTTTGGACGCGCGCCGACAACAAGCGTCTCGCCGTGATATCGAAGATCGTCGCCGACGGGAAAGTTCAGGAAGAACGCTATTACGAACTGACAGAAGACGCCGAACTCAAGCGCGTTCCTTGCCGCTTTGAGGGGGGCGAACAAGGAACAATCGAACGCGTCAACGCGATGGTCGAACCGAAAGAAATCGATCCGAACGTCTGTCAAATCGACGACTTAAGCGTTCTGCTTCATTACGGCGGCAAGTCGTGGCGGCTCCCGATCGGTTCCGAAGCGGCCGCGCGCGTCGACTCCCCGGTCGCGCTAAGACTCGATCGCGAGATCTGCACCGAGCGCGATTTGTTCCACTGCGCCGGAACGTTCTACGAACTGCCCGCCGAAAACGCGGGCGGACTCCCGAAAATCCGGCCGATCGCGACCGACGGCGCGTTGATTACCGACTACGCGTCCTATCGCGGCATGCTCGTACTCGCGGGCGTAACGTCTGATCCCGGCGGGGATTCCGATCGAATCGTTCGTTCCGACGACGACGCGTGCGCGCTGTGGCTGGGCTCCGCCGACGATCTCTGGTCGTTCGGCAAGCCGCGCGGACACGGCTGCGTCTGGAAAAACGCCGACGTCAAAGCCGGCGACGTCTCCGATCCGATGTTGGCGACAGGATTTAGCGAAAGAAGAGTCGTCGTCCTAAACAACGGCGACAAGCCCGTTGCGATCGCGCTCGAGTTCGACCCGACCGGCGACGAAACCTGGGTCGAGTACCCGCAAAGCGTCAAAACGGTCGACAAACGCTTCGAACTCAATATTCCCGACGGAGAAGCGGCGTATTGGATCAGAGCCGTCGCCAAAGACGACGGAAACGTTTCCGTCTTCTTTGTTTACGGAGAAGAGTAAACGCTATTCCCTATACGATTCAAAAAAATGTCCCGTTTATCTGCAAAAGCAAATAAGCGGGATTATTTTGTCAAAAACGAAAAACGATTTCTATTTGTTCTCCGTCGCTTCGGCGACGATTTTCACCGTCTCGGCGACAAATTTGCCAAGATTCACGGGCACGGCGTTGCCGATCATCTGCTCGACTTCCGTTTTGGTTCCAACCCATTTAAAATCTTTGGGAAACGTTTGAATCCAGGCGCGTTCCGGCGAGGTTAACACGTGAAGATCGGGCGAGACGGGGCAAGGATCGTTCGGATGACCGGGATAACCTTTGGGAACGGGTCTGTTCACGCCTCTCATCGTCGGCGCGGGCTCGTCGATCGAAAAGACCGCGCGCCGACTGTAGTTGCGCGGATGACGGTAATAGTATTCGAATCCGAGAGAGTTCCCGAAGTAGTCGCGGAGCGTCATAGGCTTTTTGGAAAATCGGGACGTAAACGCTTCCGACGCAAATCCGTCTTTTTGTCCTTGCATGCCGAAACAGATAAAACGTTTTCTCTTCTGGGGCGCGCCGCAAAGACTCGCGTTAAGAACAATTTCCGTGAGTCCGTATCCCGCGCGTTTAAAGATTTTCCGCGCGCTTGCGTAAGCTCGGCTCTTCATCGCGAGATCGACGTTTTCCATAACGAAACATTTCGGTCGGATTTCGGAAACGATCGACGCGTAACTTTCCGTTAAGTTCGCCCTGCTCGCCTCGATTCGCTTGCCCGCGTGCGAAAAATCCTGACACGGAGGCCCGCCGATAATAACGTCCGGCTTGAACTTTTTGATCTCGGCGACCGCGCCGGACACGTCGGACAAGTCCGTTTGAAACACGGGATGATCAAAATTCGCGCGGTAACATTTCGCCGCCGCGTCCCAACGTTCAAAAGCGGCGACGACCTCAAAACCCGCGTTTTGAAATCCAAGCGACATTCCCCCGCAACCGGCAAATAAATCGACTACTTTCATGTTCTTACTTTATAAGTTTTGCGTTTCGCTTCCTTTTACCGTCTCAAACAGCTCGGGCTCGTTTTCGACCAGATCCTCCGCAAGATACTTGTAATCCAAGTTCTCTATGCCGTACTCCCCGGCGTATATCTGCTCGGAAAGTCTGCTTTTATAATAGACGTCCATCGCCTTGCGGAAATCAAGATTCTTGATTTCCGCGAGACGCCTGACGATATCCGTCTCAAGATTCTCCTTGTAAATCAAGTCTAAATCGTGTTTCAACATTTGCGTTCTTTCGGAATATAAGAAAACTTGAACGTCAGTAACTTTTCAAGAATCGCCTGATTGACAAAAACAATTTGATCGTTTCTTTTAAAATATTTTAACTCTCGCAATGTTCTTTGTTTATCCCAGACTCCCCGGCGAAAAAAATCGACGGCTCTGATCACTTCGTCGTCTGCGACGCCGCCAATGATTATATCATATTTTTGGCATTCATCCTTCCCTTCACGACAGGAGCATACGAAGTCAAGCCACGCTTCGTCGTCGTCTGGTTCATGAAACGTAAGCGTTTTATATTCCTCAAAACTATCGTTTAGCTCATAAACGTTGACTCTTGGCGTGACGTCGCGGTATCGTCCCGCCTTTCGAATTGCCCAACGTTCCGCTTGAGTAGCTATTGAAGTCGTATAAAACCCCTTTCCAAAGTCCAAATATGCCTTTGAGTATTTGATATCAGGGGTTTGGATTTCAAGAACGCTTCCGTGATAAACGATCATATTTTTCCGCCTCTTTCGCGCACTAAATCCGTAATATCTTCCACAAGATACCTGCTTCCCAACGTATGCAACACGTCGTAAAACGGAAGAATGTATCCGTCAAGCGCGTCGACTTCGACCAGTTTCGCGTAGACTTTAGGCGGCGACATATCCCAGGCCTCAGACAATCGCCATATCAAAAACATTGTAAACGAGAGTTCTTTTTGATTCATCATTAAGCCTTTTGTGATCCGTATCGTCGTTTTCTGTCTTTTCCCTGCGTAAAAAGGAGTCCTTGTCTGGAAACAGGACGTTTTGTTACGTCGTTTATTAGGACGTTTATTAGGACATTTTGGCACGTCGCTTTGCTACGCCACTTTTCGCGACATTTTGCTACGCTATCTCGTCTTGAGGACTTCAAAAACGTGATCTACAAGCTCCGTCTTTAATAAGTTTAAAAATGTTTATTACGACATTTACTAGGACATTTACTAGGACATTTACTAGGACATTTACTAGGACATTTACTAGGACATTTACTAGGACGTCCCATCTTGAAGACTTCAAAAACACAGACTGCAAACACTGTCGTCTAAATATTTAGCAACATTTTCCGAGTCGTCTTATCAGGACATTAATCAAGACTTCCCCGTCACTGTTCTAGTTGTCGTATCCCTTCATAAATGAATCATTCGTTGATGATCCAAAAGCCGTTCTTATCGCTTCCTTCACGACGGATAGCATTGTATTTACGTAGTTCTTGGAGATATCTCCGAACGGTTCTCGCAGATAAATCAACACTCTCGGCAATTTGTTCCGACGACGACTTATCATCCGCCCTTATAGCAGAAAGAATCGCAATGATCGTCTTACATTTAGGAGCGGAGCTCTTCTCCAACAACTCGCGCGCGCTTTTTGACGCCCACTTTGGAATATTGTCTTTCCCTTTCTTCGCAACAGTCTTAGAGGCGGTCGAGGTCCGTTTATTCGATTGTTCTTTGGATTCGTCGCTTTTCCCCGCCTCCTTTTTCTCAAACGACAAAATCAGCTTCGTTCTGCCGGGATTGAACTCTTCAATAATTTCCGGAGCGGCAAACCCATTGTCTTCCCAAACGTTGCAAATGCCGGGAACGCCGCTTCCGGCTCGTTCGCCGATATCGATGAGGTTGAACAGTTTCATGAGCCCCTTGTTGCGCGAATCGGAGACGCCGCCGAGACGCATTTGCCGTTTGCCGACGCGTATGCTTCCCGGATTCTCCAGCGTCAACGTATGATTTTCCAGCTTAATGACGACCCCGCGCGGTTCGTCGAAATCGGCGTTCGTCAGGCAGTTGACCAACGCTTCGCGCAACGCCTTGTGAACCGGCGTGTCGTCCACGCGAAACGCGCCGACTAACTTAAAGGGCGTTTTTACTTCCTTGATAATCTTATTGTAGACCCTGTAAAAGAAATCGAACACGTTCCCGGACCATTCGCCGGAACTCGATTGAACGCGATCGGTCCAGCGAATCGTCGGGTCGAGCGTTTCCCGATAATCCAAAAAGTATTCGTGATATCGACGAACGATATTATATTCGTCGCCAAACATGAGCAACCCCGCGCCGGTCGGATGATATTTTCCATCCCTTTCGGAGACGCCGGCTGCTCCGACGCAACGCAAAAACTCCTCGTCGGTCAACCTTCCAAACGGATGACCGTCTTTCACAACTTTATGGAGATTTCGATAACCGCGGACGGACTCACGATTGAGATAGTCCATCGGGATATTGTCGAGAATCTCCATATCCATGGAGGTCTCGGACTGGTCCCGAAACATGGCTCCGATCTCTCCGCGACTGCAACGGTAATCGCCCTCAAAACTCCTTCGATACGTTTGTCCGATCGGGTCGTTGTTCAAATAGACCGGCCTGTCCTGCCTTGGCGCGCGCGGAACGTGGATCGCCACGACGACGTCGTCCCCAACTTCATACGTCTGAACGTCTTTTTCCGTAAGAAGATTGACGCTGACTTTTTGGGGATTATTAATGATATCCCAAAAAGCTTTGATCAGCTTTCTCGCGTTTTCCTTCTTGAGGCCGACCGTTTGCCACGAACCGTCTTTGCGTTCCGAAACGCCGAGTATGATAACGCCGCCGTAACAGTTGGCAAAAGAAGAATACGTGCTCCACAGCGAACCCGGCAAACCGCCCAAAGCCTGCTTGACTTCGAGGCGATTGTCTTCCCGATACTGATCAAATTGTTTGACGTCAAATTTCATTTTACCGTTCTTCCGTCGTCGACTCAAAATACGCGCAACTCTTTGCGCATTGTAAATCGATTTACCGCAAAGATCAAGGACTCCTCGAAGATAAATCGTTACGAGGTTCGTCGTTTGGATGAAAAAACGCAGTCGACAGGCGGCCAAACGCAACCGCGTCCGCCCCCAATGGAGGCGGCTTTCCGCCGTCGGCGGGGAAACGCCTCGCGGCTAACGCCGCTTCGTCGTTTTTGTTTGGCGTGACAGAGCGGTCAACGGGAGCGGATATTTTGTCTCTTCGCGGAAGCGCGTGTCGGAAGTCCGCAGTCAAACCTACGCAAAAACGGACGCGTCGAGCATTCCCGACGCGTCCGTTTTTATTGTTCGTTTAAGGACTTGCCAAAAACTTAGAAGTCGTCGGGCATGTTCTTAATATCCGCTTGCGTGAAGACGGGGCCTTCTTTGCAGACGTAGACGGAGCCGCAGTTGCAACGGCCGCATTTGCCAAGACCGCACTTCATGCGGTTTTCAAGGCTCGTGAAGATATCTTCGTCTTTGAAGCCGTTTTCGACCAGAATCGGCAGGGACAACTTGATCATGATCGGGGGGCCGACGACGAGCGCGACGGCGTTGTCGCCCGAGACGTTCGAGTCTTTCAAGACGGTCGGAACAAAATCGACGCGACCATTCCACTCGACGCCGTCGGTCGGCGCGACGTCGACCGTCTTCATGACGTTGACGTTCGGATACTTCGCCCATTCGTCAAGTTCGTCTTTGCAAACCAGGTCGCCGACGGTTCGCGCGCCGTATACAATCGTGATCTTGCCGTATTTGTCGCGGTTCTCAAGGCAGTATTCGATCGCGCAGCGAATCGGGGGCATCGCAATGCCGCCCGCGACGAACACGATATCTTTTCCCTCCCATTCTTTCAACGGGTAGGAGTTTCCAAACGGGCCTCGGAATCCGATCGTGTCGCCCGGCTCGACGTCCCACATGCGTTCGGTAACGCGCCCGACTTTGCGGAAGCAGAACTCGATATATTCGTGCTGATGCGAGTTCGAACAGCAGATATTGAACGTGGATTCGCCGACGCCAAAGACGGAGTAAATTCCGAATTGACCGACGTTAAAGTGAAAGTTCTTCGCTTTTTCCGGATCTTTAAAGCGAATGCGCACGCGTTTGACGTCCCCCGTCTCCTGCGTAACCTGGATGACTTCCATCGGATCCGGCTTGTAAATATTTTCCATTAGCTTCTTCTCCAAGAATAGGTCAAGGCTGACGTTCCGAACGCGAAAGGCAATTCGGAACGAGCCGGATCGTCGTCATTGTTCCGATTTCGCGCTTTCTTTGTCGAGCGCTTCCAGACACGGCCGCACGCCAAACGCCTGGCCGCACGAACGGGAGCAGGAACCGCAGCCGGTGCAAAGATAGAAATGAAATTTGTCCGGATACGTTACGAACTTATGCGAAAGACGCTGACGCTGGCGCTTGCCCTGCGTGCCGCGCGGATTATGTCCGGACGCGTGCAGCGTAAACATCGCTTCCTGGCACGAATCCCAGTTTTTAACGCGCTTGCCTTTGTTGTAGGATCCTTCGTCGACGATATCGAAGCAATGGCACGTCGGACAAACGAACGCGCACGCGCCGCAACCGACGCAACGAAGCGAAACTTTTTCCCAGACGGGGGACGAAAAGTTCGCGCGGATCCAGTCGGAAATTCTCGCGACGTCAAAGTCGACGACCGGGGCGTCGCACGCATGCCCGACTTTGTCGGATTCGGTCGTCTTGCCGTCGAAGAGCGCTTTGCCTTTGTCGGTGATCGTTCTGACTTCAAAAGAACCGTCGCCAAGATCGAAGAGAATCGCGTCGGCTCCGTAGGTGTTTTCCGGCGAGCCGCCGACCGCCGTGCAGAAGCAGTGCGCGTCGGTTTTCGTACACGCGAAACTCACGACCGTCGTCTTCTCGCGGCGCGTCTGATAGAACTTGTCCTGATAATCCCAGCCGAACAACGGGTCCAGAACCGGCAGCGCGGCGGCGTCGCAAGGACGCGCCCCGACGACGATCTGTTCGACGTCGAACTCGGGCGCGTCGTTCAACACGACGTCGGCGCCCTGACGCACAAACGTGAAGACCGTCTCATGTTTCGGGAAGAAGAATTCCTTGATTGAATTCTGCATGCAAACGCGCGGAACAAAGCTCGCCTGCTCGACGTCGCTAATCTCTTTAAAGGAGGCGAATTCGCCGTCCAGAACGGGCGCGACGACTTTGGCTCCGGCGGCTATTTTCGCGCCAAGCGTTTGCTTTAACTGTTCAAGCGTTACGATTTGGCTCATCTGATGAATTCCTCCTTATCGTCGGCGGCGTATGTTCCGATCAACGGAGCGGCGCCAATTTCGGCTCCGGCGACGTGCCCGAAATATTCTTTCGCGGCGTCGGCCAACGTCAAGTTGAGCAGATCCAATTCAATCCCGGCGGGGCACGCGGACGCGCACGCGCCGCAACCGACGCAACGGCCCGCGAGATGGAACGCGCGAAGAATATTCCACGCGAAATTCCCCTTTAACGACGCGGACGTGTCGATACGCGTCGGGCGGTTCTTGTCGGCCACGCATCGATTGCAGTAGCACAACGGACAGCTTTGGCGGCACGCGTAGCAACGCACGCAACGCGAGAATTGTTCGCGCCAGTACGCGAAGCGCTCTTCGGCCGTCATCGCGCGTAGCTTGGCGAGTTTCGCGTGATTGCCGACGTTCCCGGCGTTCGGGGCGTTCTTCGCGTCGAGCGCTTCGCCTTTGGAAGCGTCGCCGACGACCGTCGTTACGTTTTGAGGAACGTGTTGAACGCAAGACTCGCATTTCGGGTAGAAGACGTCGGAGGTCGTTCCGTCCGGGTTGGCGGTCTTCACGCCTTCGCAAACGACTCCGATAATTTTGAGATCGTCAAGGTTGATTTGCTCTTCGTTGGCCAGGACGACGACGGCGCGCGCGTCGCACGGCTTGACGACGATCCCGATTTTTCCCAACGCTTTGACTTCCGGTCGCGTGAGGTGCACGGCCAAATTCTGACGGCATTCGTCGTTCCAGACGATCTGATCGACGTCGTCGGGGGACGTAACGAATACGGCTCCGACGGTTCCGTCGACGCCGACGCGCCCGTAACCGATCGCGACGTCGATTTCTTTCTTTTCAAGAAGCTCGCGAATCGCGTTTCTAAGTTCGTTTTCCATATTTGCTATCGTATAATCGTTGATTGATATTTCAGTGGACAGTTCCCGTTTCGCTTCAAAAGCGCTTCGAAGCGATCAGGATTCGGCGACGATCGACTTATAATCTTGATAAGGCCCCATGGCGCGCGTCTTGTCGACGATTTCGGTGACGAGGCTTTGGAACTTCGCGCCTTCGGCGGCGGAAATCCACGAGAAATAGACGCGGTTCGTGTCGACGCCGACCGTGTCGAGCAGTTCGCGGAACAGCTTCCAACGGCGGCGCGCGTGGAAGTTGCCCGCCGTATAGTGGCAGTCGCCCGGATGGCAGCCGGAAACCAACACGGCGTCCGCGCCAATTTCAAACGCTTTGACGACAAGGTTGAAATCAATGCGTCCCGTGCAGGGAAGACGAATGATTCGAACGTTCGCGGGATACTCCAATCGGTTGGTGCCGGCAAGGTCGGCGCCCAGGTACGTGCACCAGTTACAGACGAAAGCAACGATCTTCGGTTCGAAAGCGTCTGTATTGTTCGTTTCGGAATTCATAAAAACCCCTTTCTAATGATGACACGCGTCGGAGCCGAAAACGCGCGGCTCCAACGCGACGCTTTAACCGCAGGTCAGTCGAGCAACGACTCGATCTGAGCGTACACTTGATCGTCGGTAAATCCGATAAGATCGACGGACTTCGACGGACACACGGCGACGCACGTGCCGCAACCCATGCACAAGCCCGGATTCACGCGCGACGTCATTTTGACGAGATTTCCCTTGCGATCGCGAATCTCTTCGATCGAGATCGCCTTGTACGGACACGCTTTGACGCACGCGCCGCACGCGGCGCAGAGCTTTTCGTCGACGGTCGCGATTTCCGGCTCGCGCGTGAGGAACGGCTGACTCAGCATAATGAGCGCTTTGCCGGCGGCGGCGGACGCCTGCGCGACCGTTTCCGGAATGTCTTTGGGGCCCTGGCACGCGCCGCAAACGAACACGCCCGCGGCGTTCGTCTCGACCGGACGAAGTTTCGGGTGCGACTCGCTTAAGAAGCCGTATTCGTTGTAGCCGACGGAAAGTTTTTGCGCGAGCGACTTTACGCCCGTACTCGGAACCATGGCGCACGCCAGGACGACCATGTCGGCGTCGACGACGCACGGAGTTCCGGCGAGCGTGTCGGCGCCGTAGCAGCGGTATTTCTTCACGCCGTCGACGGTAATCTCCTCGATCTTCGAGACGCGCCCGCGATGGTATTGCGCGCCGTCCTGCTCGATCGCGCGGCGGACGAATTCGTCGTACATCTTGCCGCCGGATCGAATATCCATATAAAAGACGTGCGCGGCGCCGTCGTGCACCTTATGCTTGAAGAGCATCGTGTGCTTGGCCGTGTACATGCAGCAGATCTTCGAACAGTAGGTTATGCCCTTGGCGTTGTCGCGCGAGCCGGTGCATTGGATGAAGACGATCGTCTTGGGCGTCATGCCGTCGGAAGGACGCTTCGGCTCGCCGCCGGTCGGCCCGGACGCGGAGATAATGCGCTCAAATTGCAGCGAGTCGACGACGTCTTTATATTTGCCGTAACCGTATTCGCCGTAACCCTTAATGTTCGGATCCTCCTGCTCTTTTCCAATGGAGTAGAGCTTGTATCCGGTGGCGACGACGATCGCGCCGACGTCGAATTCGACGTATTCGTCTTTGTCGTTGAAGTTAATGGCGTTCGAGCCGCATCCCTTCGAGCATATGCCGCACAACTCCTTGCCTTTCTGCATGCTTTGCAGTCGGATGCAGTTGTCGGCGTCGATAGTCGGACGCGCGGGAACCGCTTGCGGGAACGGAATATAGATCGCGCCGCGATTGCCGAGCCCGTAGTCGAACGTGTTGGGGATTTTGTTCTTTTTAGGACAGGCGTTCCAACAGGTTCCGCAGCCCGTGCACTTGGCGATATCGACGTAACGAGCCTTTTTACGAACCGTTACTTTGAAATTGCCGACGTAGCCGTCGACTTTTTCGACTTCCGAATAAGTCATCAACTTGATATTCGGATGTTGTCCGACTTCGACCATGCGCGGGGTCAAAATGCACTGCGAGCAGTCGAGGGTCGGGAACGTTTCGGACAGCCCCGCCATCTTGCCGCCGACGGACGGTTCGCGTTCGACGAGAATCACCTCGACGCCTCCGGCCGCCAGATCGAGCGCCGCCTGAATACCCGCCACGCCCGCGCCGATAACCATCGCGCGTTTGGTAACGGGCACCTTAATCGGCTCAAGAGCGGCGTTGCGTCGCACTTTCGCGACCGCCATGCCGATCAATTCGATCGCTTTGGCCGTCGCGACTTCCTTGTTGCTGTGAACCCAGGAGCATTGCTCCCGAATGTTCGCCATCTCGACGAGATACGGATTGACGCCCGCAAGTTCTGCGGTCTTGCGGAACGTCTTGAGGTGCATATGAGGAGAGCAGCTTGCGACGACGACCCCGGTCAGCCCGAGCTCTTTGATTTGCGTAGCGATCAACGATTGGCCCGGTTCGCTGCACATGTACTTGTAGTTCATACTGCAGACGACGCCCGGAAGTTTCGAAATCGCTTCGGAAACCGCTTCAACGTCGACGTTACGAGCGATATTCTCGCCGCACCAACATGTAAAAACGCCAATCTTAGCCATTTAATTTTGTCTCGTTTGGTTGTCTAAACTTTTAATGAATTCGTCCCAAAGCTCCTGGCACGACTTCCCGTATTCTTCAACGACAAATTTCTCGACGCTGCCGCGCGAACGGAAAACGCCGTGAATCTTCTTGATGAAGTCGGCGTCGACGTTGCGGACGATCCAGTCGTAATAGCTCGCGGTAATACCGTAGCTGTCGGTGTACTTCGAGCGTTCCGGATCGACGCGCCAATGGTTCTTCGAACGCGCTTCGGTGACAAAGTAGCGAATGTAGTCGGTTTCGCCTTCCATCGCCCAGGTCTCTCGAACGCGCGGATAAGCCTGCGCGACGTGCGTCGTTTCGTGAACGACCAGGCCGAAATCGAGAGGATTGCGCTTAATGTAGCGGCTCGACACGGTGATCGAACGACCGGCGGCGTACGCGACGCCGTCCATATCTTTGAAGATCAATTTGATCGTGAAATCTTCGGGAATCTTGTCGACGGCTTCCTCGCCGTCGAGCATCGCGACGACTTTCGGATACCAGTAGAGGACGCGGCTCTTCGCGCGCTCGGCCCATTCCTCGGCGTCGGGCGCTTCGGTAACGTCGATCTCGACTTTAATCGTCTTTTTCGGAATCTCGCCAAGTTGGTTCCAGACCTCTTCGACGATCGGACGCGCTTCTTCGGGGAAACGCGAAATCGGTTCGAACGCGTCGATCTCGACTTTTTTACCGTCGACGTCAAGCGTGGCGAACGCCGCTTCCTGCCCTACTTTCTGGAAGAGAATTTTTCCGCCGGAAGGAAGATCCTTCTCGATCTTGACAATTTCTTTTCCTTCTTCGTTTTTCGCGTTTTGATCGTTCTCCTGCGAGAAGCACAAACACGACGTCGCGCAAAAAGCGACGAAGCAAATTCCATATAGCAATCGTTTCATTATTTTACCTGCGTCTAAAAGGCCGCGAACGGGAAAGCCTCAACTTAAGGGGGGGTTAGAAATAAAGGTTTTCACGAAGGAGGGCCAGACTCTTCGGAACGGCGGTATCGGGATCTTCGCGCCCTTCAAATTCGAGGGACACGTACCCGCGATAGTTATACTTGCGGAACAACTCGCCGATTTCGACGTAATCGAGAGGTAATTCGTACCAAACGCCGCCGCCAAAATACGTTTTCGCCTGTACGAAATTCGCGCGCGGCATTAACGCTTCAATTTGTTCCATCGTGTCGTCGAGGAAGTTGCCGGTGTCGACCATGCAACCCAGCCAGGGGGAGTCGACCGCGTCGAGAATGCGAATCATTCCGGCGGCGGTGCGCGCCATGCCCCAATGATTCTCAAGGCAGAGCATTACCCCGCGCGATTCCGCGTAAGGAACGAGCTCTTCAAACGCGGCTATGCACCAGCCGAACGCGTCGTCGTCGGTATACCCCTCGAGCGGCTTTTCGATTCCGCGATGCTCCATGAGCGCGTCGAACGAGCCCCAGGAATCCCAGCGTCCGGTGTTGACGCGCAACGTCGGTATGCCCATTTCGTTGGCGACGTCGATACTGCGCTTCGTCTTCTCGACGTTTCTCTTACGCTCGTCGGCGCTGGGACGAACGAACGTCTGGTGCGTCGACATGCAGCAAAGCGGAATCCCGCAAAGGAACGCTTCGCGGCGCAACTCGTGATAATACGCCGTATCCGTCCGATCGAGCTGTTGTTCGAGAACTTCAAACGCGTCGAAGCCAAGTTCGGCGGTTTTGCGAAGGCACTGATCCATCGGCGCGGAAACGTCCTGATCGAAATGCCAATAGCAATAACTCGACGCGGAAATCAGATTGCCGCGCCGCGCTCCCGATTTCGCCGGCGCGTCCTGAGCCTGAGTCGACGCGTTAAACCCGGCGCCGACGGTCGCGCCGATCGCAGCGGCGGTCGCCGCGCGGAAGAAAGAGCGTCGATCGCAACTGAAAGATTCGTTGTTTCTCGTCATGATTTTCGTTTCCATTTAAGGGTTGCGACGCCGTATAGATCACGCCTTTTTCAATTCGTCCGGAACGGCGACGTAACGTTTCTCAATATCGAGGTCCTTCGCGCCGATTCCCAGCGCCATCGCGACGAGGTCGGAAAGATAGAAGATCGGGACGTCTTTGGACAGCCCGAGTTTTTTCGCGTCCGCCTGGCGCATGTCAAGGTTCACCTGACACATCGGGCACGCGACGACGACGCAGTTGGCGCCGTGATCGAGCGCGTCTTGCAAAATCTTTTGCGTCTGCTGCGCGACGGCGGTTTCGTCGCAGAGCGTCAATCCCGCGCCGCAACAGAGCGTCTTGCAGTTCCAGTCGACAGGAGCCGCGCCGAGCTTCGTCAGAAGTTCTTCCATCGACGTCGGGTCTTCGGGATCGTCGAATTTGAGCGTCTTCGGCGGTCTGGTCAGCAGACACCCGTAATAGCACGCGGGCTTGAACGCTTCGAGTTTGCCGACCGTTTTTTCGGCGATCGCGTCGTATCCAACCGCCTGGAAAACCTGAATAAGGTTCCAGACGTCGACCGCGCCGCTCACGGGCGTTTCGACGATTTCTTCCATTTCTTTACGAAACGCGGCGTCCGCCTGAAGTTCGTCGCTCGCTTTTTTGAGCTCCATCGAACACATCGGGCACGGCGCGAAGACCTGTTTGAGGCTCATCTTTTCCGCGATCCCAAGGTTGCGCGCCGGAAGAGCGACCGACAATTTATGATTGATCGAGTGCGCGGCGGTGGCTCCGCAGCAAATCCAGTCGTCAAGTTCGTCCAGTTGAACGTCCAACGCCTTTAAACAGGCGCGGACCGAAGTTTCATAGTCGGCGGAAGAACCGTGCAACGCGCAACCGGGATAATATCCGATATTCATTTCCTTAATTATCCTTCCCGTAGCAGACGTCCGAACGACGCGACTCGCGTAAAAAACGCCGATCGGAACAAGAAGACACTAACGACGCCTCTAACGACTCAAGCGTTAGAAAAGGCAAAAGGAGCGAGGCGACAAGCCGATCGCTCCTTCGAACGAACTACGACGTTACAGTTCGACGCCGCACTTAGCGAATATTCGTTTGACAAGCTCTTTGTCTTTGACCGGAGAGCCAAGAGCAAAATGCATCTTGCCGCGAGCGAGCATCTTAGGCCCGAGCATGCCCGTGTTGATCACGTTCATAACGTCGAAGCGGCGGAAGAAATAACGCGCTTCAAAATCCGTCGCCATTTCCACTTCGTTCGTGCGGCCGTTGCGGCGCACGTTTCGCAGAAACGCTTTTTGGAACCCGACGATCTTCGCGGATTTGGGAGACGTAGAATTAGTCTCGACAGAGATTTGACGCAACGCGTCGACCACGCCGGAAACGTTGACCGACTTCGGACAGCGCGCGGAACACGTCAGACACGAAAGACATCGCCAAATAGAGTCGGCTTGAGCGGCCTGTTTGATTTCGCCGATTTGCGCGGCGCACATCAATCGCGTCGGCGGCATGTCCATGAAGGCGCCGCGCGGACAACCCGCCGTGCACTTTCCGCATTGATAACAGTCGCTTAACCGAGTATGCGCCAACTCTTCGACTCGAGCCTTCCAGTCTTGATTCGGCTTCTCCATATCCCGTCTCCCTGATCGATTCTTTTGTAACATAAGTCGGGTCGATTTAAAAACAACGCGCGCCGCTTCGTCTCCCAACGGCGCGCTTTCTTAAATCGACTTCGCTTCTTCTCTTTATATGTTGGTAAAATCGCCTTGAATTGTCAAGATTATTTTACCGACAGGCGCTTGGTTCGCCCATTTTAACACGGCGTTAACGCAAAAACAAGTTTTTTATAAAAATTTCCACATTAGGGAAAAAACTGCGGTATAATCGACGACGCGCCGCGGCGCCTAATGCGAACGTCCACAGTTTCAACAATATCGCGCGAAGCGTTGAACGCCGTTACCGTGATATTATCGACTTATTTCCATAAGTCAACCTAAAAATAAAATTTTACTGATTGAGCGGCGATTTTACGCGTTTTATGAAAAGAACCCAACGCCGTCGACAATCCCCAAAACAATGAAAAAGTTAAGCGTCTACTTTTACGGAACGCTCTTTTCCGCGACGAAACGCGAAGCGGAAAGCGCCGCGCGCGAGGCGGGCTATCGCGTCGCTTCGGCTCTGAACGACTCGCCCGATCTGGTCGTTTTGGGAGAAGGCGAGCCGTTGGCGCAGACCCGCGCGCGACTTGCGGACGAATTCGACGACATATCGCGAGAATCTTTTGAATCAGGCAACCTTGAAGTCCTTTCGGAAAGGGAGTTTTTCAGGCGCGCGGCCAAACGCGCCGCCGAAACGGAAGAAAACGGCGCCCGTCCCGTCGAGTCGCCCAAACACACGCCGGCGGCGGTCGCGGAACTCTCCGGCGTCTCCGTCGCGACGATTCGTCGCTGGCATAAGCGCGGACTGCTCGTTCCAATCGACGTCGCGTCTCGGCTTCCGCTCTTTTCGACGCGCGAAGCTCTTGTCGCCAAAAGACTTGCGTTTCTATGTTCGACGGGTCTTTCCGAAGACTTCGTCGCCAAACGCCTGTTCGCGTTTTACGAGGAGTCCGCCGCGGCGCAAGCGTCCAGTCTTGCGGAAATCGTCTTAAAAACGACCCTTTCGAGCGACGGGCGCGACGTGCTGTACCTCGGAGCGTCGGGGCCGATCGACGCGCGGGGGCAACGCCGATTCGACTTTACGGCGTTTCCGACCGACGGATCGTTCGAAACGCCGACGTCGGCGCAACTCTCCGAAGAAGAAGAGCAAATTGCGCTGGCCGAACGACTTGCCGCGTGGAACAAAGCGTCGACCGACGCGTCGGGACGCCCCGCGTTTCTCGATCTGTTTGGCGAAGACGCGCCGACGGAACCCGCCGAACTTCTGGAAACGCCGGACTCTGTTCCAACGGCGCAAAAAATCGTTCAACTCTGTCAAAACGCCTGGCGGCTGGAACGCGAAGGATATTGGGAAGAGGCGGAGCTTGTCTATCGCGCCGCCGCGCTCGCGGGAGGACACGAGCCCGACGTCTGCTATCGGCTCGGCAAACTGCTCTTCCTGCTTGGCGACTATTCCGCCGCGCGGGAACGGTTCTATTCCGCGCTCGAACTTGACGAAGATTACGTTGACGCTAAAATCGAACTGGGCAAGACGTTCGCGGCGCTTGGAAACCACGTCGCCGCGCTTGACTACCTCAACGAGGCGCTCGCCCTCCGACCGCGGGACCCCGCCCTGCGCGTCGAATTGGGCAAGACCTACTTATGCGTCGGCAGAAGAGAAGACGCCGAGCGCGAATTCCGCGCCGCGATCGACGTCGTCGACGACGCAAAATTGGCCGACGACGTCCGAAGATTGTTGCTGACGTTGGCGCTGAGAGACAAATAACGTTCGCGCGCCCGTAAAAAAACGATTGGTGAATCGACTCAACAGTTCTGAGTCCAGACGTTTCGGGGAAACGACATGAAAAGGGTATTAATTGCAGTAGTTATTCTCCTGGAAAGTCTGACAGGCTGTAGTGATCCTTCTAAGCATCCTGAACGTTTGAGAGACGAATTACAACCGTTTTGTAGAGAGAACGACGCCATTGTTTTAGCAAGTTCTCGTTATCTCCCGGAAGGTAAAATCTATTATTTTGAGAAACAAAACGGACAATGGCGTAAATCTCAAATTATTGATTTGACTCCTTATTTAAAAGACGGTTTTTCTAAGCAGTACACTCTTCACTTAGATGGAATTGACAGACTGCACGGTTGTTTCGCAAAAAACTGGCTTGCTTACAACGATCGTTGGCTCGTCTTAACAATTCGAAAGACGTCGGCGGAAAATTTTAATGGAAATATGAGGGATTATCGGGGAAAAGCGATAATATTCAAGAAAGTCGACGGGAGGTGGAGTTATTACTACTCGTTAGATTCTAAAGAATCGTTTGTTTGCGCAACATGCGTTGGTTTAACAGATTCTGATCAGTTATTAGTGAGCGATCCGTGCGAAAAAAAAGGAGTTGCTATTGGGGTCGTTAAATGTTTTGATCTGACAGGCGACAAACCCAGGCTCTTTCAGAAAATTAATCTAAACGACTGTAACTGTTCGGAAGACGAAAAGAGCTCTATGTTTGGCGACCGTTTCTTTGTCGCCAGAGACTTGTTGTTTGTGAGGAGAACGCAGAAGGTTCCCGGAGCTAAATTGGGTTGTACAGTCGACTATTTGCTTTATCGTTCAAATAATGATCATTGGGAATATGTCTGTTCCTTTAGAAAACTAATCCCTCAAAACCTTTGTAATGACGGGCGTAACTACCCTCTAGTTGACGTTAACAACGTTTTTTTTCATGAAAACAGAATAATGTTTCAACATACGGTCTTTGGACATGGTGGGTTACTGTTTAGGTTGAATGATGAAGGCTGTGAATACAATCAAGGATTGTTAGTTCATGCGAACCTGAGCGAGGATTTGCCTTGTATTCAAAAACCGTTTGTTTATACGCTTGAATGGCGCGGCAAACGCGAGCGATTTGCGCTTGTGAAGCCTTCTCCTGACGAGACGTTTCGCGTGGTCGAACCCGATTGGATCGTTGAAGACGCCGATCCGAGGACAAATCAATTAATAAGCGATTATTATCGCTACGATTATACTGTGGATTATGTTAGAAAAATTGGGTACAAATCGTACTACGAATTCGTCGATTGGATTCCTACCGTCGATTATTCGCTTTCTGGAAGGACGTTGGTGACGTCGTATAATTTTGACATATGTTATTATCGGAACAATCCCATGCAAAAAGCGGAAGTTTGGGGCGGAGTCAATATCTACGAGATCGATCCTGAAAAAGGACCTATAAAGAAGTTTGCGTTGACCACGCGCAATCTTGAAGAATTAAAAGAGGTTCCTTTGAACACGGAGACGCCGGAAGAAGAAAAACCGTTCGACTCCAAAATACTTGACAAGTACTTTAAATGATTTTCAGACCGATGGATAAAACAAACAAAACCGAACGTCTTCAGGCGTTTCGCGCCGACTCGCCCTATAAACTGTTCCTCGTTTCCATAGATTAGAGAAGACGATATGAAAAAGGCTCTCCTTACTATCATTCTTATTCTCACGGGGTGTTTGGTCGGCTGCGGCAATTCATTGCGTAATGATGCTCTGGTGCAAGATCTACAAGCATTCTGTCACGAGAACGACGCTGTCGTTCTCGAAAGTTCGTATATCCTCCCATCTGGTAGGATCTATTATTTTGAGAAACAAAACGGACAGTGGCGTAAATCTCAAGTTATTAATTTATCGCCATATTTAAAAGACGGTTTTTCTAGGTGGTACACTCTTCATTTGGATGAACTTGATAGACTGACCGATTGGTTCGCAAAAAACTGGCTCGCTTACAATGATCGTTGGCTCGTCTTAATAGTTCGAAAATCGTCGGCGGAAAATATTAAAGGAAATATGAGGGATTATCGAGGAAAAGCAATAATATTCAAGAAAGTCGACGGCGTTTGGAATCATTATTATACCTTAGATTCTAAAGAATCGTTTGTTTTCGCAAAATGCGTCGCGTTGACAGATTTCGACCAGTTGATCCTGAGCGATCCTTTTAAAAAAAATGGAGAAACAAAGGGAGTCGTTCGCTGTTTCGATCTGACAGGCGATAAGCCTCGGCTTATTCAGGAAATATCCCTACAAAACAGCGACTGTTCAGAAGACGAAAAAAAGGCTACGTTTGGATGGATTTTTTTTGTCAAACGAGATATGCTATTTGTAGAGAGAGATCAAGACGTTCCCGAAGCTGAATTTGGTAGTACTTGCGACTATATGCTTTATCATTTAGACAATGATTACTGGAAGTATGTTTGTTCCTTTAGAAAACTGACCCCTCAAAACTTATGGAACGAGAAACTTGATCTTTTTCCCTTTGCCAGTGTTAACGACGTTTTTCTTAAGGAAGACAAAGTCGTGTTTTTACAGTCATCATTCGGGAAGGGAGGATTAATATTTAGCATTGAAGGAGAGAACTGTAAATATGACCAAAATTTCCTTTATTACATTAATTATAGTGAGCCAACTCCTTGTATTCAAAAACCTTTTGCATACACGCTAACGTGGCTTGACAAACGCGAACGCTTTGCGCTTGTGAAACCTTCTCCGGACGTGTCGTTTCGCGTCGTCGAACCCGATTGGATCGTTGAAGACGCCGATCCGACAACATGTCAATTAGTAAGCGATTATTATCGTTATGATTATAATACTCGATTATCTAAGAGCCTTGGTCATAAATCTTACTACGAATTTACTAATTACGTTCCTGTCGTCGATTACGCTATCTCAGGAACCACTTTGGTAACTTCTTACTCTTTTAGGCATTGTTATTATCGAAACAATCCCATGCAAAAAGCGGAAGTTTGGGGCGGAGTCAATTTTTACGAGATCGATCAAGAAAAGGGACCTGTAAAAAAGTTTGCGTTGACCACGCGCAATCTTGAGGAATTAAAAGAGGTTCCTTTGAACTCGGAAACGCCGGAAGAAGAAAAACCGTTCGACTCCAAAATGAACTGCACCCCTTTTGTTGGACATTATGGTACAATTCCAACGAAAGGGGTTTTTTATGCCTAAAAGAAGACCTAATAAGAAATATACTGGCGAGTTCAAACAAGAAGTCGTTGAAACGATGTGGCGGGATAAACT
>JAFZNK010000029.1 GCA_017550965.1 Thermoguttaceae bacterium | reverse complement strand
TGAATCCCAATAGCTACAACTTGCGGTTACATGACGAGCTCCTAGTGTACGACGACAAGCCGTTGGACATGAAGAAAGCAAACGCGTACCACACCTTCAAGATTCCCGAAACAGGATACTTGTTGGAACCTGGTCGTGTTTACTTAGGACGCACGTTTGAATACACCGAAACCAAAACGTACGTTCCCATGCTTGAAGGACGTTCGTCCGTTGGTCGTTTGGGGCTTTCCATCCACATAACGGCTGGTTTGGCGACGTCGGTTTTCGGGGGTACTGGACGCTCGAATTGCATTGCATTGAACCGATACGCATCTATCCTTACGTCGAGATATGCCAGATCTACTATCATACGATTCAAGGCGACTATCTTCCATACAACAGCGGTAAATACCAAAACAATTCAGGCGTTCAACCTAGCATGATGTACCTCGATTTTCAAAAAAAATCAGGCTAACGCGCGCGGCGGACGTTCGCTTTCCAGGTCTACCGTCAATCACCATAAAAAAATAACCGAGGCGCGATCGTCTCGACGCTCTTTGAGAAACGGAATTTCGCAATGATCAAAACTAAATATCCCGGACAGGTCGGTCAGATTAAATATATCGTCAAGCGCGACGGACGACGCGCTCCTTTTGTCCAGGCCAAAATAGGCTCGGCGCTCGAAAAAGCCTTTATTGCGACGGGACAGGCGCAATCCAACGCGTATCTTGCGGCTCTTTCGGAACAAGTTACGCAAAGAATTATCGACTCTGGGGTCGTAGAGCCGGAGGTAGAAGACGTTCAAGACGTAGTTGAAACGATCCTGCTCGACAACGGTCACGTTCAGACGGCGCGCAAATATATGGCGTACCGCGCGGAGCGTACGCGCGTGCGTGAAACAAACACGCGCCTCATGAAGATCTACGAAGATATTACCTACAAAGACGCCAAATTGAGCGACGTGAAACGCGAAAACGCAAACGTCAACGGCGACACGGCCATGGGGCAAATGTTGAAGTACGGCTCCGAGGGCGCCAAGGAGTTCTTCCACAAGTTCATGCTCAAGCCGGAACACTCGCAAGCTCACCTTGACGGCGATATTCATATCCACGACCTTGATTTCTATTCGATGACGACAACCTGTTGTCAAATCGATCTCCTCCGTCTTTTCAAGGGAGGATTCAGTACGGGACATGGTGTGTTGCGCGAACCGAACGATATTCAATCGTATGCGGCGCTCGCTTGTATTGCGATTCAGTCGAACCAAAATGACCAGCATGGAGGTCAGTCCATTGTCAACTTCGACTATGGTCTGGCGCCTGGCGTGTGCAAGACTTTCCGCAGACTTTATCGCAATAACGTCGTCAAAGGCATTCAGTTTCTCACGCGAGATCATGATCCGGCTTTGGCCGACGACATTAAGAAACTTCACCAGGAACTTCTCGACGCCGGTCTTTCTCTGCGCCTGGAAGACCACGATGAGTTCATCAAAGCGGAAAACGAAGCGATTCGTAATAAACTCGGCGAGAAAATCGGCGCGTCTGGCGCCGCTAACGCCGAGAAGCTTGACGAAGCTCTCCTAACGGAAATTCAAGAGGAAGCGCTTGCGCAAGCGACGAGCGAAACTGATCGCGCGACGTATCAGGCAATGGAAGCTCTCGTTCATAACCTTAATACGATGCATAGTCGCGCGGGCGCGCAAACGCCGTTTTCTTCTATTAACTATGGGATGGACACGTCCGCCGAAGGAAGAATGGTCGTTAAGAACGTCTTACTGGCTCATGAAGCCGGTTTGGGCGCGGGCGAAACGCCTATTTTCCCCATTCATATCTTCCGCGTTAAGGAAGGGATTAACGTAGCGCCAGGCGAACCGAACTGCGATCTTTTCAAACTTGCGTGTCGCGTTAGCGCCAAGCGTCTTTTCCCGAACTTTGCGTTCCAGGACGCGCCTTTCAATCTCCATTATTACAAGCCTGGGCGTCCAGAAACGGAAATTGCTTATATGGGATGTCGTACGCGCGTCGTTGGCAACGTGCATGATCCCGACCGTGAAATCACCTATTCTCGCGGTAATCTAAGCTTCACGTCCATAAATTTGCCGAGAATCGCCATTCGCGCTAACGGTAATACAAGCTTCTTCTTTGAAGAACTGGAGCGCAAACTTGACCTTTGCGTCGATCAGATTCTAGAACGATTCCGCGTTCAATGTTCGCGAAAAGTCAAGAATTTCCCGTTCCTCATGGGACAAGGCGTGTGGCTTGACAGCGAGAAATTAGATCCGGAAGACACTGTCGGCGAGGTTCTCAAACATGGCACCCTCTCGATTGGCTTTATTGGATTGGCAGAAACGCTCAAAGCGCTCATCGGAGTTCACCATGGCGAGAGTGAAAAGGCGCAGAATTTGGGTCTGGAAATCGTTTCGTTCATGCGAAACTACCTTGACGAGAAATCGCGCCAAACGCAACTGAATTTCTCGCTTCTCGCAACGCCGGCAGAGGGACTTTCGGGACGTTTTGTTAAGATTGACCGAGCTCGCTTCGGAATTCGCGAGGGCGTTACCGACCGCGAGTACTACACGAATAGTTTCCACATTCCCGTGTATTACAACATTCCCGCGTGGAAAAAAATTCAACTCGAAGCGCCGTATCACGCGCTTACCAACGCCGGTCATATCACATACGTCGAGCTAGACGGCGATACGACGCAAAACCTCGACGCGTTTGAAAAGATCGTCCATGCCATGCGCAAAGCGGGCGTCGGTTACGGCGCCATTAATCACCCTATTGATTCCGATCCAGTATGTGGATTCAATGGGTACATCAACGGCGACGTGTGCCCCAAATGTGGACGTCGCGAGACGGAAGACGCGCCCTTTGAACGGGTTCGTCGCATTACCGGCTATCTCGTCGGCACGCTTGATCGATTCAATAACGCCAAACGCGCGGAAGTCCGCGATCGCGTCCAGCATTCTGTGGGCGGTTGTT
>JAFZNK010000225.1 GCA_017550965.1 Thermoguttaceae bacterium | reverse complement strand
CCGTATGGGAGGAGCTCTCTGGAAACGCCCCCGCACGGAAGGCCAATCGGAGATGGAATACCAGATGACCAACTGGGTAAATTTCAATTGGATGGCAAGCGAATATATCAACGACGTGACGATTCACCAGTTAGACATCGCTCTCTGGTCGTTCAACGACGCCACGCCTATTGGAGCTTACGGGATGGGCGGTCGTCTTTCGCGTCGAGAAGAAGACACCGGCGATATGTATGATTCAATGGCTGTTGTCTATGAATTCGCCGACGGTCGTTCGCTCTACGCGTTTTCCAGACAAATACCAGGAAGTTTCAGTCGAGCTCACACTAAAATAAGCGGTTCCAAGGGATATGCGGTCATCGGCAACATGGAATCGCAGGCAAGCATATACGTCAACGGCGAGGAGATCAAAATACCGCGTGGAACCACGTCGGGGTATGTCCTTGAACACAAAGCTTTAATTGACGCGGTGCGTAGCGGCGGTTCAAAATACGTCAACAACACCGGCTACATGACCAACTCCACCGGTTGCGCAATTCTTGGACGTATGTGTTCTTACAACGGACAATATGTTACGTGGGACGAAATGCTTGCATCCGAAGGAGACAAACCAAGCGAATACTCAATGGACGCCACACCGCCGACGCTTCCTGACGAACGGGGACGTTATAAAATCGCGCTTCCTTGCGTCGGTATGGGGTATCTTGACTAATCGCAGTTTGTTCCCTTTTTTCAATCGTGTGAAACAGTCGTAACTCGTTTGATCGACGACTGTTTCACACGTTGAGAAGAGAGTGTTAAGGTTTTTTGCTATCAATCTTTTACCAAACACCAAAAAAGAGTTCTTAAATATGACGACCGAAACTACTACACAATCCTGGGGTTCGCGTGTTGGCGACTCGTTTAAAGGAATACTTATTGGTTTTGCGTTAATTGCAATATCGATTGGAGCCCTCTTTTGGAACGAAGGTCGCACGATTAAACGAACAAAAGCGTTGGCGGAAGGCGCAAAAAATGTTGTTGAAGCGAATATCGATTCGGTAGACGCAACGTTGGAAGGCAAACTTGTTCATCTTTCAGGCGACGCCGTAACTGACGAAATTCTTGTCGACCCATTTTTCAACGTTTATGTCAAGGCAATTAAATTAGCTCGAAAAGTTGAGATATACCAGTGGGAAGAGGAGGTTCAAACCAAAACCGAACGGGGTTCCGGTGGTCAGGAGATTACGACAAAAACTTACTCCTACCATACCACTTGGTCGGAAGAGTTAATCGATTCGTCGCGTTTTAAAGAAGCTTCCGGACATCAAAATCCAACAGACGTTCCTGTTCGCAGCGAGACCTTTGTCGCCCAAAACGTCACGCTTGGCGCGTTCAGTCTTTCAAAAGCATTAATTGACAAAACAGGGCCGGAAGCTGAGCTTGTCATTCCCTCGCCTCCGGCGGAGTCTCAAGAACAAACGTCTTTGAATCCAATCGAAGAAAATATTGCCCCGGAGGGGGCGGATTCAAGCGAAGCTACTGACGACGATCAAGCTCCCGCCGAATTGGATTACCTTGACGCGGACACAAGCGGAGAATACGAAGAAGAATTCACTCCCAGTTCGTCTGCGGTTCAAGGAGAAGACGTACTTAACGGCTTTATCCCTCGTCCTGACGGCTTTTATAAAGGAACGCCTGAGAACGCGCAAATTGGCGATATACGCGTTACTTATACGTATGTGCCTTCTCCTACGCCAATCAGCGTCGTTTCGCAGCAAAGCGGAAACACGTTCGTTCCTTATCAGGCTAAAACCGGGACGGTAGAACTGCTCAATTTCGGCGTTGTAAGCGCTGAAGAGATGTTCTCTGAGGCTCAAAAAGCTAACAAGTTTATTGCTTGGCTTATCCGATTGGGCGGCTTTATTCTAATGTACGTCGGATTCAGCAGCGTCTTTAGACCGCTGTCTGTTCTCGCCGACATTATCCCCTTTGCGGGCAAAATTGTCGGATATGGAACGGGCGCAGTCGCGTTCTGTCTTGCATTGTGCGTTTCCTTGCTAACAATAGCCGTCGGTTGGATTTCGTATCGGCCGCTAATCGCAATACCGTTAGTCGTAGTCGCTATTGGAGCTTTCGTGTATCCGTTTATTCGAGGTTCTAAAAAGAACGCAAACAATTTGAATTAGTCTCAACTCAAATGAACGAAGCCCCGGAAGCGATCGACGTCGTTGCGCTAGAAAAGGCTGAAGCAGAGTTAACGCGCCGTGTTTTAAAAACGCAATCTGAAATACGGCGCGTTGATCTCTTGGCCGCCGTATGCGCTTTTGTTACATTAGCGTTAGCGCTGCTTCTGTTTGGAGTCGTTCTTGACTGTTGGATACTTCCTGACGGTCTTTCTGTCCAGGGACGATTCTATTACGGCGTTTTTGGACTTGCTTTCACTCTGTTTTTTTTTATCTGGCGGTTGATTCCTGTTTTTCTCAAACGCGTTAATGTTTTATTTGCGGCAAAAGAACTGGAAACCGCTTGGGAAGACAAACATAACTTAACAATCAATTGGCTACAACTGTGTAAACTTGGAACCAATCCCAATAATAACGCCGACCCGACCTCTATACGACAAGAAGTGCTACGCGGGGTGCTCCTTCAGGCGGCTGATAACGCGCACGCGCATTCTGAAACAAGCGTCGATTATACAAAACTGATTCGTTGGGGAGTCGCTTTTGCGGTAGTCGTCGCCGTTTGTTCCGCATACGTTGTTTTCTCGTCTAAGAATCCATTTGTAGGCGCCAGGCGGATTATTACGCCTCTTGCAGAGATTGAACGACCGCAAGCGCTTACCTTCAAAACAATCACTCCCGGAGACGTCGTCGCTTATCAGGGAGATGTTCTCGAAATTGAGGCGGAAATCCCAGGAACCGACAACTCTTCTGACGTTGAGATTCTTTACTCAACGTCGGACGGTCGTCTTGTCGATGTCGCCGTGCCAATGGAATCGCTGGGAACGTCAAAATTCCATGCGGAGTTTCCAGACGACTCGATAGGGCTCGTTGAAAACGTCTCCTATCGCGTGGTCGTAGGACGTGGAACGAGAATTGAGAGCTCCTCGGAATCATATATCGTCGAAGTCCGTCCTTTACCTTCGTTCCGTGTCGAAAAGGTTACGCTAACGTTTCCCGAATATACAGGAATAGCAAAACAAACGTTTGAAAATCAGGGCGACGTTCGCGCTGTTGAAGGGACGTACGTTTCTTTGACGGCGCGTTGTAACGCCGACCTTGAACGCGCCTCCTTCCTGCCTGATGGAGAACGTCCTCGCGCTCAAAAAATGAAAATCGACGCCAATAATCCAAAATTGGCGACTGTTGATTTTAACCTTGAATGGGTCGAAAAGAACGGCGGTGGCGGCAATACGACGAACGAACAGTCTTTTTCGTTCTATCAAGTCGTATCTCATGACGTTGACGGCGAGGAGAATCGGGACATACAGGATTATCCTGTGTCTATCGTCGCCGATCTTCCTCCGACAATTCGATGGGATTCAGCGCATGAAGAAATTGTAGAGATTCCGCTCAACGATGTTCTTCACTTAAAACTGGTAGCGGAAGACCCGGACTTTTCGCTTCGTTCTGCTTCGTTAATGTTTGCGTTTCATAATCTTAACGAAGAAAATGAAGAACTGTCTAATCGTCCCGTCCCTAAACCGATAGAGCTATCTTTTTCTTCTTCAACCAATTTAAAACGGGATTATTCCAGCGGTCCGACTCCTTTCGTTGGAGTAAACAGTATCTCTTGTGAAATTTCGCCTGAAAAGCTCGGTTTATCTATTGGGGACGAAGTAGAGTACTGGGCGGTAGCTTATGATTCCAAATTACCGAATCCTAACAGCGGCGTTACTGAAAGACGTATTTTCTCCGTCGTCGCCCCTGTAACCAATCCTCATGGAATTAATGTTGATTCTCCCGAGCCAGACGAAAAGGGAAAACAAGAGGGCGCGTCCTCGCCAAACGAATCGTCAAACGGGGACGGAGAAAATCAGGACGATAATCCGTCCAAGGGTTCGGAACAAACAGACGGCGATCAAGAAGGTTCTCCCACCGACTCAGGAAAACCTAACAGCTCTCAAAATGATAATCAGAGCGAACAACAAAACGGTTTACCTAACGAAACTTCAGGCGAAGGGGAAGAAAAAAACGAAAGCGACGAACATTCCTCAAATAGCGACGAACAGAAAAACGAGTCGGACGAAACAAACGGCGGAACTAACGATTCTAATCAGAATTACGCCCCCAACCAAGAAGAACAGAAAGGAAGCGCTGATTCAAACGGTTCTAACGCGCCTAATTCCGGAAACCAAAACAATCAAAAGCAAGACGATCCAAAAGGCGCTTCCCCATCGGAATCGAGGGCCGATCAACAGGGCGCCGCATCCCCTGATCCAAGCGATAATCTACAATCTGAAACGTCTCCCGGCGTCTCTCCTAACGAAGCGTTCGAGAAAATTCTTGATTACATAAACGAAACCGATCCATCTGCCGGCGAAGGGGCGCAAAATAATAACGACGTTAGAGAAGACCCGTTTGATTCGGAACAATCCAATAGAAACTCAAATACGCCAAGCAACGGCAATAGGACGCCCGCCGAAGATCAAAATACAGGAGCAAAACAATCCGACGAGAAGGAAGTTGATCCAGATTTCAACTCTGACGTCGAAATTCCACCATCGGATGATAGACGGGAACTCCCAACAAGAACCAGTTCGCAAAAACCAGATCCCAACGCGCCAAGCTATCAGGCCGAAAATCCTGATTCAATTGATCCTAACACGTCTCGTAAAGAAGGCGACGTCGACCCTAATACAAACAATTTCCTGGGCCATAATCCAAGCGAAGATTCGCCGAACACCGACAATGTCGATGAAAACGCGAATATTATGCTTGATCCTGATGATCAGGCGCAACCTGTCGCCGCTGACGAAATCGATCCCAATGCGGCTGAAGCAAAAGGCAACCCCAATTCTGACGTTATGGAAGCGCCGTATGAAGTAGATCAACAACAAAACAACAAAAACAATTTAGGCAAGAATTCACAAAACGATATTGGTAAGAGACAACTTCCAGGAGGAATTAACGGCAATGGAAATTCCCCAAACGACGACTATGACAATCATACTCTGAACGACGCTTCAAACGAACCTGGAAGTGAAAAAGATCATGGCCAAAGCGTTAGCCAAAACGACGACAAACAGACGCCGTCCAACGGGAACTCCAACGATGATTCCGCCCGCCAAGGAGGAGGCGGAGGAACCGGAATGGGAGAAGTTGAGTCCGAACGTCAAACTTTAGCCCCTGCAGATTCGCCCAAATTGCAATACGCAGAAAAAGCGACCAATCTCGTTTTAGGGTATTTGGAAGATTCTTTAAAAGACAAAGTTGACCACAAGCTTTTAGACGAACTTGGTTGGACGGAAGAACAACTTAACGCTTTTCTAAAACGTTGGCAAAAAATGCGCGACGAAGCCGAGAACGGAAACGAACAAGAATTAAAAAACTACTTAAAGGCGCTTGAAGAGACAACTCTTGACCTTAAAAAGCTTGGATCGGACGAAGACGACTCGTCCCCCGGCGAAAACAAACGTATCGACAAACAATTTCAGAACAGATCGACAAACGAAGCTACGCGCATTAAAACGCCAGACCGCTTGACCGAACGCGTAAGGGCCTTCACGCAAGGCGTGTCGCAAGGGGTTGAAAAACGGTAGAGCAAAAGACGATAATTTACAGAACGTATAATTATCTAAATTATTTATCAATCACATTTACACTAAATCCAACCGAAAACGTTCATCTGGATCAATCTTTTGTTCAAATAAGCTTATCTCCAACTTGCAGTTGGTAACCGCGGAGAAAGACTTCTGCGGACATATTCTTTTTTCCAGCAGGCTGAACCGACTTCACGCACAAAGCTCCGTCGCCTGTTTTAACCCAAAAGGAGGTTTTGGTTTTTTTAACAATCGTTCCACAAGAAAAAGCTTCGCGCTCAGATTCTAACGTTTCAAGCAAATTCCCTTCTTCGTCGACTTCTGAAAACGGACCTAAGATAATCCTTGTCGGGCTGTTTGTGGCTCCGTTCTTTACCCAGTCGGAGAAAACGCGCGGCCAAGGTTGAAAAGCCCGATACTGATCAATTATCGACATGGAAGATTTAGTCCAGTCGACACGCCCCTCTTCTTTACGAAGTTTGGGAGCCCTAGAAGCTTCGTTTGACGGTTGGGGAAGCGCGACAACTTTTCCTTCTTCAATGCGACTAAGAGTTTGCAAAACTATCGGCGCGCCCAACTGAGCCAGTTTTGCCTCTATTTCTACCGCGGTTTCCTCAAGAGAAGGAAAGTACGAATCCGTCGCGACAATGGGACCGGCGTCAACTTTCGGTTCAATAAAAATGACGCTTACGCCTAACTCGCGCTCCCCGGCCTGAATAGCGCGATTGATAGGAGCGGCTCCACGATACTTGGGTAAAAGCGAACCGTGCAAATTAATGCCGCCATATTTTGTCGTTGAAATCGCTTCGTTAGACAGAATCTTACCGTAATCGCAAATAAAAATAACGTCCGCGTTTAAACTCTTTAATAAAGCAATCGACTCCTGCGAATTAATATTCTCCGGCTCATACCATGGCGTTCCGGAAAGAAAACCGTCAATAGCCGCTCTGACAGGAGGTATTCCCGCTTTCTCTCCTGAGCGTTTCGTTCTGACGGGCATAACAAAAACTGCCGACAATGTATGTTCAGATTCTTTCAACAGGCGTAAGGTTGGAATAGCAAATCCACCGTTAGCAATCGCGATAACTTTCATGTGTCCACCCGTTTAAAAACGACGACGAAAAACGGAAACGCGTTTTGTCAAAACAAGTACGTATATAAGTTCTATGGGTAACGTGTACGTTAAAGGAACGTAAGCCCTTTCATAAAAGCCAAAACCTAGCCCAAACGAGGAACGATTACGCATTCAAAAAAGAGGAGGATCGTAACTCCACTAAAAACAATAAGACCAAATACTTGCCTATGTATCTTTCGCT
>JAFZNK010000224.1 GCA_017550965.1 Thermoguttaceae bacterium | reverse complement strand
GCCTCTTCCAGAACCGCGCGACGCTGCTGACTAGAACTCTGCAAAAGCGCCTCGACGCGACCTTGTTCGATAACCGCGTAACCCTGCGCTCCGAGACCGACTCCGCTAACAATGTCGCGAAAGTCCTTCAGGCGCGCGCCCTGACCGTTGATAAGATATTCCGATTCGCCGTTGCGATAAACGCGACGCGTAAGATGAATTTCGTCCGACTCGACCGGCAATTGGCGAGACTTATTGTCGAACGTGAGCGTTACCTCCGCCGAGCCGAGCGCCTGACGCGTCGCCGAGCCGTTAAAAATGACGTCCGTCATTTCGTCGCCGCGAAGACGCTTCGCGCTCTGCTCGCCCAACGCCCATTTAATCGCGTCCACAACGTTAGACTTGCCAGAACCGTTCGGCCCAACGAGCGCGCAAACGCCGCCGTCGAGCTCCATACGAGTCCGATCGGCAAAGCTCTTAAAGCCGTAAAGTTCGATCGATTTTAACATTGCGAAGGTCTTCTTGTCGTCCGGGGGGTGGGGGAAAATACACTAGGTTTGCATCCTAGCATAAATTATGCCCGCGCGCAATAGCAACCCGCGCTAAAACGACTTCTAAACGACCCCGAAAGTTTCTTCGCCGTCGTCTTCGTTTAAAATCGCTTCTCTCATTCTCCTCTCTTCTTCGCGTTTGAGAGCGGCTTCCCTTTTGCGCAACGGGCGCAAGAAGAGTTCGCCGGTCGGCAAAGTCAGAATTGCGGGGAGAATAATATAGGACGCAAGGTGCGCGACGATAAGCAACGCGCCCATAAAGAACGTAAAGTAGACGATCGGAATGAAATCGCTCATGAGGTACGAAAGGAGACCGATTACAATAACGGCGGTCGTTTCGAACATGGCGAGCGCGCAATTTCTAAAGGCGAACGCGACCGCGTCCTTGCGCGAATGATACGGTAGCGACGCGCCAAGCCGGAACCATGCGATAAAGTGCACGACGTCGTCTGCCGCGACCCCGAGCGCCGCGCTGCCCGTTAGCATCGTGCCAAGTTCAATTTTAAGGCCCAGCAGGCCGACGAGCCCGAAGATAAAGACGCATGGAAAAACGCACGGAAAGACCGCAAGGAGTCCGCACAGCACGCTCCGGTAAATGATTGCGAGGACGATTCCAATCGTGATAAAAGCGAAAAGAAAGCTCATTTGCAGATCGCGAATCAACTGCTTCTGCACGCGCTGGACGAGGGGAACGCTGCCCGTTACGAGCGTGTTTTCGAGGTGGAACGCACTTGGATCCTCGGGGTCCGTAAGGGAGTCCTTTACGATCTGTTCGACCTGCTTGATGAACGCGCCGTAGTCGACGTCTTGCATGGCAAACGTTCGCGCCGTGACGCGGTAGTAGCGTCCGTCTTCCGTCTCGCGAAAGTATCCCGCTTCCTGCAGCGCGTTACGATTTTCAAAGAGCACGTTTCTAAACGCCGACCGCGCGGAGGTCGCTCTGAAGGAGCGTTCGTACTCGTCGGGTAGATCCGCAAGGAAATTGAGCGCCGTTATGATCGTTGAGTCTGGCAGCCCGTCTTGAAGGCGCCACGCCAAATGCTGAAGGGAGTAGAACTCCTGCAGTAAGTCGTCTTTGTTTTCGGAAAGCGGCGTTTTAATAGCGATTTCCACGGGAATGAGCGGACCAAACTTCTCTTCTAGCCATTCGTAATCTTGAATCTGACGCGTCGTCGACTTGAGGGATTGGCGCAGTCCGACGCGCGTCTGCACGTTTTGCAATTCGTATCCGCATACGCCGAGTATCACGGCGACGGCGACGAGCGTTAGAATCGGGTGATTCACGCCGAATTTTGAAAATGATTTGTAAGCGCGCTCGCCGAATTTATCGCGAAAAGTCGGCTGGCTTCCGTCGGGGTATTCCAGTGAGAAGGATCGTCTTCCCCAAAAATCCGTGCGAACGATGTATTGCGGGTAGGGCGAGAGGTTCTTTCTGAAGAACTGGTCTTTGAGCGGAAAGAGGAGGAAATGTACGGAAATATAAACGACGACGACGATCGTGAGAACGGCGAGCGAGATAGCCGCGATCGCGCTAAATCGCCTCGCCGGCGCGAGAATGCCGCTCTG
>JAFZNK010000223.1 GCA_017550965.1 Thermoguttaceae bacterium | reverse complement strand
ACTGGCGAAAGGTCGGGAGGAAGGTCGGAAAGAAGGCGTCGTCGAGCAAAAAAAGGCTTCCGCAAAGAAACTCCGACGGGAAAATTGGTCGGTTGAAAGAATCGCGGAGTTTCTGGACGTTCCCGTCGTCGACGTCGAAATTTGGCTTACGAAGAATAATCTTTGAAAGACTCTATCGGAAAAACACGATTGACGTTTCGCCGTCGATCGATTCGGACGCGGCTGGACGGCGAGCTCTGCAAAAAACCGCCCCCTGCATAAAACGAGGACGCGCCCGGCCAGACGTAACGTCAGGTTAAATCAAAGCGTCAAACCGTCCCTTTAAAGAACCCGCCGCCGCGATTCGACGTGGAATCACGGCGGCGGCAATTATTCGGCGTTTTTTTAAGTCCTCGGAGCGGTTGAACGCTCACGCGCGGCCGCCGTCGTCTTGCGCCGACGGCTCACGGCGCGAAGCGCCGATAAAAGCGGGGGAACGCGGTCCTCCGCCGATATAACGCGCCGTTTACGGCGGCGCTTATTCTCCTTCCGAATCAAGCCAAATTTTGACGTCGACAGGAGAAACGTCCTGGAATTCCGCGATTTCTTCGACTGTCCAACCTTTTTGGCGAAGTTTTCTGGCGGTGGCTTTCTTCTCTCCGATAATTCCTTCTTCGCGTCCTTCCGCGCGTCCTTCCGCTCTACCTTCCGTTCTTGCGTCGTTTAACAAACCTTCCATCGCTTCGCACATATTGACGCGCTCCTCTCCTTTTTTATACCTGATATTGGCTCCCGCAACCGCGTTGACCATGTCCACGGTTTTGCTCGAAACGTCCTGAAACGCGGGGTCTTTGCGAATCTGCTCCGCGAATCTTCGCTTGTCTTTGGAATACTTGACATATTTCAATACAAGACTCAACTCCGTGCGGAATTTGACAAAGTCTTTCTCGGATAGTTCCGAGGGGGCGAGTAAATTCAAACGGTAGTTCGGCACAAATCGAAGCGTTTCTTCGTCCGCCGCCATCATACTGTGCAAATCCTTCGGCCCGTTCCAACTGTCGGGGCCAAAGTATATTGTCAGCGTAACGACAGGGATCAACTTGTCCGTCTTCCGGAACCCCGATAGAAACTCCCCGCGCGTCTCGCCGGGAAAAGCCGTCGCCGCGGAAATCGGACCAACAAAAAAAGCGCGACCTTCAACAAAGAAGATCGCGCCGTTTCGTTCAGGATACAAGCGTTTCGAAAAACGCCCGATCGTTAAAATCAGTTGCCTTGCGTGTTGCCGTCGTCGACCGTCGCGAGGTAGCCGAGAATCGATTGAGGCGTGGTTGAGCTCATGAACGTAACGGAACCGTCGCCTTTGAGGAAGTTGGCGCCGGATGCGTGCCAGCTGCCAAGACCGCAGTTGATCGAAGCGGCGTTGTCGGAAACTTTATCGTCGTAAGGTCCGTCGATACCGTTGACAAGAAGGGTGTAAGGGGTTCTGTGGTCAGCGGACCAATAGGTCGCGACGCAACGCCAGACGTAACCGCAACTGGTCGCCGCAGCCGCGCAGAGGTAAGAACAGTCATGGCATTGGCACCAACCGGCGTGATCCGCCGCGTCGGTTTTGCAGATATTGATCCCGTCGATCGGGATGTGCTTCTCGCCAACGACAATCTGGTTGCTCAAACCGTCTACGCAACGGGAGAAGGTGTCGCGAGGTTCGGATTTCGTCGTGCCTTCGCTATTTCCAGTAATTTTAGCGCCGCGGAAGAAGCCCTTTTGATAGGTTTGGCAATTTTCGGTGAAAATCTGCGTGACACGGACGTAGTAATGGTGGTCCGCGTTGCCGTCGCTGGGGGCGCGTCCGCTCTGAGTGGTGTTGGAGTCGGTCGACGCGATCGGGCAGTAGTCGGAGCAAGGACCTACTGAACTTCCGCCGTTTCCAGCCCTCTGGTACTCGATCGAAGCGGGAGAAGAACGACGGGACGGGCAAACCATGT
>JAFZNK010000222.1 GCA_017550965.1 Thermoguttaceae bacterium | reverse complement strand
TGCTTGGCGTCACCGGCTCGGGCAAGACGTTTACGATGGCGAACGTCATTCAGGAACTTCAGCGTCCGACGCTCGTTTTGTCGCACAACAAGACGCTCGCCGCGCAACTTTACGACGAATTCAAAGCGTTCTTTCCCAACAACGCCGTCTCGTATTTCGTCAGCTACTACGACTACTATCAGCCGGAAGCGTATATTCCGCAACGCGATATCTACATCGAAAAAGACTCCGCGATCAACGACGAGATCGACCGCATGCGTCTGGCGGCGACCAGTTCGCTTGTGAGTCGCGAGGACGTGATCGTCGTCGCGAGCGTAAGCAGCATCTACGGACTGGGCTCGCCCGAAGACTATAAAGAACTCACGATCGGCTTGAAAGTCGGCGCCGAGTTCGATCGCGACGAATTGCTTCGCAAACTCGTCGACATACAGTACGAGCGGACCGACGTCGCTTTGGAACGCGGGAAATTCCGCGTGCGAGGCGATTCGATCGACATACGGCTTCCTTACGAAGAGTACGCGTTGCGCGTCGAATTGTGGGGCGACGAAATCGAGTCGATTTCCTACGTCAATCCCGTTTCGTTCGAGACGCTCCAAAAAGTTCAGGACGCGTTCGTCTACCCCGCGAAGCATTTCGTCATTCCCGAGGAAAAGATCAGGGAGGCGGTCGAGCGAATCAACGAGGAGATGAACGCGCAAGTCGAGTATTTCCGCACCAAAGGCATGCTCCTTGAAGCGCAGCGGCTTCTGGCAAGGACGCGTTACGATATGGAACTCATGCAAGAGTGCGGGTTCTGCCCCGGCATTGAAAACTACAGCGCCGTCCTGGAACATCGCGCGCCGGGCGTTCCGCCAAACACGCTCTTCGACTTCTTCCCCGACGATTTCCTTCTGTTCGTCGACGAATCGCACGTTACGCTTCCGCAAATACGCGCGATGTACGCGGGGGATCGCGCGCGCAAAAAGAATCTCGTCGACCACGGATTCCGCCTGCCGAGCGCGTACGACAACCGCCCGTTGAAATTTGACGAGTGGGAAAAACGCGTCGACAAAGTCGTGTACGTGAGCGCGACGCCAAGCGAATACGAACTTGAAAAATCGCAAGGTCGAATCGTCGAGCAGGTCATTCGCCCCACGGGGTTGCTCGATCCGATCGTCGAAGTCGTTCCGGCGACGATCCAAATCTCGCATTTGCACGAGCAAATTCTCGAACGCGCCGCGAAAAAAGAGCGCGTGCTCGTAACCGCGCTGACCAAACGTCTTGCGGAAGACGTAGCCTCGTATTTTGTCAAACAGAACGTGCGATGCAAATGGCTGCACAGCGAGCTGGACGCGTTCGAACGCGTCGAATTGTTGCGCGATCTGCGCTCGGGCGAGTTCGACGTGCTCGTGGGCGTCAACTTGTTGCGCGAAGGGCTCGACTTGCCGGAAGTCTCGCTCGTCGCGATTTTAGACGCCGACAAAGAAGGGTTCCTGCGTAGCGAGACGTCGCTGATTCAGACGATCGGTCGAAGCGCGCGCAACGTCAACGCCAAAGTCATTTTATACGCCGACAAAGTGACCGAATCGATGCGCAAGGCGATTCTCGAAACGGAACGGCGGCGCCAACTTCAGCAGAAATACAACGAAGAACACGGCATAACCCCCGAAACCGTCAAGCGAAGCGTCAAAGCGGGAATTCAGGCGGAAGCGGAGGCGCGCGAACGCGTCGGCGAGGCGGCCGGATGCTCGTCGGACGCGGAAATCATCACGCTCGACTATCTCGACGAACTCGAAAAAGAGATGCTTGAAGCCGCCGATAATCTCGACTTCGAAACCGCCGCGAAACTGCGCGATCGAATCGAAGAAATGCGCGAAAAAGTCGGCGAACAGATGACGGTCTTCCAATTCGATCGCGAGTCGAGAAAGAAACGCGGAAAACGCGGAAGAAGGGGCTACGAAGGCAGAACCGGCCCGACCAAAATCCCTAAGCCGGAAAAATAGTTCGCCGACGTCGGCGACGTAGCCGCCGCGAACAGTTCGCGCCGTCGCGCGGAGATAAACAAACGCAACCGTCGGTCGCCGGCTTCACTAAAACTCAACGTTAAAGACGGCGTGCGTCAACACATAGTCCCAAGACCCTTTTAAACAACGCGGGAGTTTTGGAGTCGACGTCCGTCGATCGACTCTCCTTCGGAAACTTGGCGACAAGAACCCCAAAGGATCCGCCCCGCCGCCTGGCGAGAATCGTCGAAGAAATTTAAGGGATGTAAAAACGTCGAAGTTATTGAACGTTCTTGTTCCTAGTCATTGAACTCGTCGTCCGCAAGAATTGTTTCGGCGATTTCCCAATCGCTCATGTCGGGATTAGCGTCAATCATCTCGGAAATCTTGCGATATAAAACTTTGTCGAGTCGAAGAAACTTTATGATCTGTTCCTCGGTCGCTTCTTCTTTGTTGTTTCTGATCCCGGAAACCGTATTTGCGAGCGAGCCTATTTTTTTCCCTCTCTCTTCTCCTATTTTCATCCCTATTTTTTCATATTCCTTAAATTTTAATGCGATAGACACGTAATCCCGCCTCCATTTCTCATTTGTTCTCGCTTCTTTAACAGCCGCGGCAAGCGTTTCCGCGTAGCTTCCCGAAGGAGCCTGGCCAGCCATATAACGAAGCGCCCCTTTTAATTCCTCGTCAATATCTCCAACCGTTCCGTTGACGTTCAAAACGATCGACGTCGTTTCGTCGTCGAGATAAAGACGTCCGTCTTCCTGACACTGACTCAGGAACGTATACATATATCTGTCTTTCTTAAAGTAATCGAAAGTACAGATAAAGATAACAAAACTCTTCTTTAGTTCGATGTAATCTGCGCCTTTATCGAGAATATTGATATCAATCATATCCCGATAATATCTGATGCGTTTCGGCAGATTCTTCTCGTCGGAAGTCTGTATTTCGATCGCATAGACCGTTTTCCCGTCGTCTTCGCAGTAAACGTCGAGCCTTACCCCCTTATGATCAGGAGAGGTTTCGATCGTTTTTTGACGTTCCGGATACTCAATTCTTGCGATTTTTACGTGTAAAATCAATTCAAGCAACGGCTTGAGATTCTTCGGATCGCTCATCACCCTGCCGAACATAAAGTCGTCCGTTATGGTGAGTTCGTCGAACGTTTTGATACCGTACCGTTTTAATTCGCCCATTAGTCTGTCTCCTTAACGAGCATTATACAGAACGCCAGCGGAACATCAAGACTTTTGATTGCGCACCCTGTCTGAGAAAAAATATCTCTCCGACAATCAATTTGTCCTAAAACGGAAGTTTGCGGCGTTAACAAGTTACAGGACAAATTGATTGCAAGAACGTCCTATACAGTCCGAACTCTCGCTTCCTCAAGCGACAGTAAGCCGTACGAAACGGCGAGCAATTTCAGCGCGTGAACGACGGGCTTCGGGGAGCCCTGCGCAAATTGCATATTGCAAAACGAACATTCGGACGAACAGCAGTCCAGTTCAGGGTCTCGCGTGGCAAGCAACAGACGCCCTCCGATACGCAACGACTCGGAAAAACGCCGTTTGGTGAACCCCGTATACCCCGAAAAACCGCAGCAGCCGTGTTCCAAACGCCGAACGGTCGCGTTGGGAACGCACTCAAGCAGCGTCTGAGCGGGCGTGGGCGCGTAAAGAGAAACCCCGGAAAGCGCGATGGAACGACACGGCGCGTGATAGCCGATTGCGAACGAACGCTCGTCGTCTATCGGACTCAGGCCGTTTCGATCAAATTGATCGTCGCTAAGGAGTCGCGCGAGATACGAGCAGACGTCCGTCGTGTTCGAATAGACCACTTGCGCGTCCTGATCGTCGATAAAATAGGGGTATTCTTTCTTAATGCAGACGGCGGACGAAGGCTCCAGCGTAAGAATTTCGGTCCCCGAGCGCGCAAGTTCGCTGAAAAGCGCGACGTTGCGCGTCGCGAAATCTTCCGCGCGGTCCAAATCGCCAAGCGCAAACGCGACCGCGCCGGAAGACTGAGGACGCTGCGGAACAAACGCCGACGTCCCGTTACGATCCAGAATAGCGAGCGTAACGTCCACAAGTTGCGCGTCGAAGTAGTTGGCGAACGAATCGATAAACAGCGCGACTTTTTTTCGCGGCCTCTTGATCGCGGGGGAAGACGCCAAATACGGTTCTTCCGTCGTTTGCGTTTCTTCGACGGAGTTTTCTTCGTCGAGAAGCCGATCGATCGACAAATTCTCGTCGCGTTCCGCGTTTTTCCGAACAACACTCAAGTAGGAACGCCGTTCTAACAGAGGCAATTTGCGTCCCTGCGCTATTCCCAGAACTTTTTCAAGAGCCCAGCGACAACTCGGTCTGGTCAACGCGCTTCGAATCGTCGACGACATAAGCGTCGCGACGCTGAGCGCGAAATTTGCGCGCATCGCAAACAGTTCCGCGACGCCCATGCCCGACGCCGCGCGATTCGCGCTCGTCAGGCGAAACGTCAATCGCGGAACGTCGACCTGAGCGGGGCATTCGGTCTGGCAACAATGACACCGCAAACAGCGCTCGGCGATCTTTTGCGCGGAATCGCGAGTAAGCGCCTCAAGTTCCAGCTTTCCGTCCATGACGCCGCGAAGAAGATTCGCCTTGGCGCGCGGCGACGACTGCTCGTCGGGGTTGTTTCTAAACGCGGGACACATTCTCGTTTCCGCGGTTCGAATTCGACAATGGCCGCACCCGGAGCATTGATAGATCGGCGCGTAGATCGCGGGCGGGTTCCACGCAAGTTGGAATTCCAGCTGGGAGCGTTTCGGACGATTGAGCCAGTCGATTTTTTCGTCGCGCTTGAGCCGCTCGAGATCGTAGGGGGCGCGACGTTCAATCGAACGCGAATGAAGCGCGCTCTCGCGCAAGACCGCGTCTGTTTCCGGCGCGAGATAATCTCCAAAACCGTCGTCAGGCTCCGGCGCGTTTTTCACAAAACGCCGTTCCGGCTCAATAAGCGCAAGTCGCCTCATTTCCGGCGACACGACGACGTCGGGATTAAGTTGATTGGCCGGATCGAGCGCGTCTTTGATTTGAACGAACGCCGGAAAGAGATTCGGATAGCGTTTCGGCAACACGGCGGTGCGAACGCGTCCGTTTCCTTTGGCGACGCCGATTTCCCCTCCGTAGGAAAGCACAAGCTCTTCGTATTTGTCCGAAAGCGCGAAAGCGCGACGCTCTTCGTCGTCCGAATAAGGAAGAATCGGATGAATCGACGTCTGACCGAACCCGACGTTGCCGCCGACGGAATAGACGATATGCTCGCGCTTGAAGAGCTCCTGAACGTCGTGTAAAAAGTCGGGAATCGTTTCGACGGGCACGCGCGCGTCGTCCCAAAACGGAAAGGGCTGGAACGACGGCGCCATGCGCAAGATCGCGCAACTTGATTTTCGCAACAGGTCTCTAAACAGCGACCGCGCCTCGGGCTCAAACGCCGTCCAGCCGCCCAGCGCGCCGTTTTCCGCGCGAAGACGTTGAAAAAGATCGTTGACGCGCGCGCGAAGATCGTCGGAGCCAAGCGTGTCGAATTCCAAAACGAGCGCCGCTTCGGTCGTTTGCGGAAAGACCGATTCGAATCGTTCGTCCCAGTCGCGAACCAGCGACACGACGCGTTGATCGAGAAGATCGCAAAGAGTCGGAGAATAAGTCAGAATCGTCGGCACGGCGCGCGCCGCCTGTTCGAGCGAGTCGAAAAAGAGAATCGCCGCGCAATTTGACTTCGAGATGGGAAAAGACGCCAACTTCGCTTCGACGATAATCCCCAAAGCGCCCTCGGAACCGACAAACAGACGCGTCGGATCGAATCCGTCGCGCACGACGTCGCGCAACGCGAATCCGCAGCGGAGGGGCCCCGTCGGAGCCTGCTCCGAATCTAAATGCGGCTCGAAATTCCGAATAACGCGTAAAACGTCCGCCCAGGGCCGCGCCCCGACCATATCGCGAACGACGCGACCGTCCGCGCCAAACGCGCGTCGAAAGAACTCTTCGCGCACGACGTCCGAGCGAAACGAGCGCACTCCGTAGCCGTCGGAAAAATCCAGTCCGAAAAAGGACGCGTCGTTCGAGCCGACCGACGCGGTCAATTCGGCGTCGAACTCCGCGTCAAACAACAACGAGTCGCGCGAAAAAGACTGCGCGTTCGCTTCGGCAAGCGCCGCGTTGAGAAATCTCTTGCGGAACATCGCGCGTTCTTCGGGCCGGTCGTCGCCAAAATCGCGCCGGGCCGCAAAGGGCCGCAAATCCCAAATCTCGCCCGACGCGGAAACGACTTTGAGCTCAAGCACGCTCTCGTGAGGCGCGCCGTAGCGGAGCCAACGCGGCCCGACGTTGTCGACCGCCAAAATGCTCCCGATCGTGCCGGTCGGCACGTGCCCCGAACTCGGCGCGAAAAAACGTCCTTCCGCCTGACGCATCATGCCGTTGACGCGCTCGCGAATCGCGCCGGGCTGAACGCGCACGTAGTCGTCGCCAATCTCGGTGACGCGCCGCATATAGCGAGAAAAATCGACGACGATTCCCGACCCGATCGCGCCCCCGACGCCGCTGGTCCCGGATCCGCGCAAATGCGTCGACAGACCTTTTTCCGCCGCGTACTGAGCGGTCGCGGCGACGTCTTGCGCGCTGCGCGGCCATACGACGGCTAGCGGCTGTTCCTGATAAGGACTGCCGTCGGACGAAAAGAGCTGGAGCGTCAATTCGTCGCAGCGCGCGTCGCCGCTGACAAGACCTCGCAGATCTTCTTGCAGTCGAGCTTGTTGCGACGATAACGATTCGGTCACGATCTGTTTCCTGTTGTCGAAAATAATAAAACAACCGCCGCGTCAATAAACGCGTTGAAGCGGCTTGACGGCGTTAAAAGTCTTCGCTAAGACTCCTCGATTGCTCGTACGACGACGCTCTGTTCGGCGCAAACGTTCGCTTCGACGTCGGCGAAGTCAAACGCGGCGGGCCGATGCGACACAATGATCAGCGTCTTGTTCGTATCGCGCGTGAGGCGCGTCAACACGTCGCGTTCCGTCTCGGAATCGAGCGCGGACGTCGCTTCGTCGAGCAGTAAAATCGGCGCGTCGGCAAGCGCGGCGCGCGCGATCGCCAGGCGTTGTATTTGACCTTCGGAAAGACCCGCGCCCTTTTCGCCAAGCTCGGAGTCGAATCCGTTGGCAAGCTCGTCGACAAACTCCGCGCGCGCGTCTTTCGCCGCCTCGCGCATTTGTTCCGGATCGACCCCTGAACGAAAGAACGACAAATTCTCCGCGACCGTTCCGCTAAAGAGCATGTTTCCCTGAGGCACGAACGCAAAGAGCGCGCGCGTGCGACGGTCGACGGGGATTTCGCCCGAGCGCGTTCGCAAATAGATCCGTCCCGAATTCGGCTTGCACACGCCGACTAGGAGTTTGAAAAGCGTGCTCTTGCCGATCCCGGACCGTCCGCTAACGACGACGCTCTTCCCCTTGGGGAGTTCAAACGACGCGTTTTTAAAGACTTCGATCTCTTTGTCGTCGCGCATGTATCGAAACGTTACGTCGTCGAAGACGATCGCCTCGAGTTCGTCGTACAACGCGGAACCGTCGAGCCGTTCGACGTCGGAGCCCCTTTCGTCGGGCATATTTTCCAACTCGCGGAGTCGTTCCGCCGACGCGATCGCGTTGTAATAGCGCGGCAAAAGACCGGAAAGCCCGGCAAACGGAGACTGAACGTTCCCGATCAGCTGAAGAACCGCGATTGTCGAGCCGAACGTCGACGCGCCGAGAAGGATTTGATACGCCTGCCAAACAAGCGCGCCAAAATAGCTCAGCGAGAAGAAAACGTTCATCCCGCCTCCGGCGATCAAACTGAAATTCCGGCGTTTCATCGTCGCTTTGTAGTGCGCTTCGAGGAGTTCGTCCGAGCGCGTTTCCATCTCGGTTTCGCGCGAAAACGCCTTGACGACCAGCAAATTGTTCAGCGCCTCGTGCCAAAAAGAGCGTTTGCGCCCCTCCGCCGCCTGCATCGCCTTATGAAGCTCTTTAATTCTCTTGCGAAAGAACATCGTCCCGCAAAAGACAAAAACGCCGCTAGCCGCAAAAAACGCGGCCAGTTTCCAGTCAAAATAGCACAGCGCGACAAACGCGAAAACCAGCCGCGTTACCATCGACACAAGGGACGGAACGATCGTCGACGCGCCGTCCGTCACGACTTTGACGTCGCTTGTCAGGCGATTGATCGCGTCCCCCGAATGGCGCGAAGTCGTCGCTTCGAAATCTTTGCGCATCAACGTCGAGAAACCGCGTCGCTGTAGCGCCACGCCCGCGCGAGCGCGAAGTCGCTCGGCGATCGCCTGGTTGAAAAGCGAGACTCCGATCAAAAGCGTAATCGCGGCAAGAAGAACAATCGCCGCGAGCCAAAAGCGTTCTCGAGAACCGGTCGTCGCCGCGTCGATCACGTCGCGCGAACAAAACGCCCCGTAAACGCCAAGTCCGGAAAGAACCGTCTGCCCCAACGACGCGACGACCAGTAGCGCGAACGTCGAGCGAAATTGCGCGACGAGCCAAACGAGCGTTTCGCGCTCTTTCATGCGCTTTTCGCGCGCGGCGGATTCGTCGATCGGTTGGGAGTCGGTCATAATTATCGGTCTTCTTGCAAACGCTTTAATAGCTGCGAACGTCGAGCATTATACAGAAAACGCGTTAAACGTCAATAAAAACAGTTTGGAACCTCTTGTTATTTAACGCCGAAAGGAGTATCATTGGAACTGTTAGCGACGCGTTAGCGCAAGAGCGCGTCAAGGTTTCGTTTGGTTTGGGCGCAGATATGCAAAAGTACAAAATTGCCGATCTAATCGTAGGCGTCGACTTTCAATATGAGCGCGGGTATAAACAGGCTCAGCCGTATCGAATCGACGACGACGCCGAGCCGGACGTTTGCCTGAAGCCAAACGATTTTCAAATCAAATACGCTTTGGATCACGGCTGCGAATCTCAGGAAATGGCGGAGTACTGCGCGACGCGCTGGCTGTTTGACGAGAAAATTCTTCACGTCGACGGGCTGGTCCTTCATTCTTCCGCCGTCGTTTACGAAAACAGGGCGTATCTCTTCTCCGCCGACAGCGGGACGGGCAAGTCAACGCATACGCGGCTCTGGCTCAAACGCTTTGGCGAAGATCGGGCGTTTATTCTCAACGACGACGCGCCCGCGCTTAGGAAGATCGACGGCGCATGGTTCGCCTACGGCACGCCGTGGTCCGGGACAAGCTCGCTCAACGTCAACGTCAGAGTTCCGTTGCAGGGAATCGGCTTTATCGAACGTTCCCAAACGAACTGGACGAAACAAATTTCGCCCGACGAAGCGATGAAGCTGTTTATGCGCCAAACGACGTCCCCCTTGCAAAAGAAAACGCTCGTCAAAACCCTTGATCGAATTGTCGCGCTACTTGAAGAAATCCCCGTCTTTCTCGTCGGTTGCACAATGGATCCCGACGCGGCGCGCGTTTCATACGAAGCGATGCGCGACGCGCGGTCGTACAAGGCGCTTGGCGGCAAACTTAACTAACGAAGACAAAGCGTTTAGCGCATCCATAATAAGGAAAAACTCTTATGAAATTGAATCCCGAGTTCCTTTTAAGGCAAGTCGTCGACTCCGCCGTGCTCGTGCCGTTCGGCAAGAAGATGGTCGATTTCAACGGCATGCTCTCGCTCAACAAGGTCGGCGCGTTCATCGCCAAACAACTTCAGGAGGAAACGACGCTCGAAAAGCTTGTCGACGCCGTCGTCGAACGCTTCGCCGTCGATAAAGAGACCGCCGAGAAGGACGCGCGCGCATTTCTCGATCAACTGCGCAAAAACGGGGCGTTAGACGAATGAGCGAGTCGGCGCGCCCCGTCGTTCTAATACCGGGCAAAGAACTCTTTCCCATCTTACGCGAGGCGTTTGAACGCGACCCGGACGCGGTCGTCGCGCTCACAACGAGCGGCCTGAGCATGTACCCCATGCTTCGCCATCGAAAAGACGTCGTCTATCTGACGAAACTTCACGCGCCGCCGAAAAAATACGACGTCGTTCTCTTTCAACGCGAATCCGGCGCGTACGCTCTTCATCGCGTCGTCCGCGTTGATCGCGACGGAACGTTTGTCTTTTGCGGAGACAACCAGACGGAGCTTGAACGCGGAATTCGCGACGACCAGCTCGTCGCGGTCGTCGAGTCGTTCCGACGTTCCGGCGTTCGTATCGACTGCCGCAAATCGATCGCTTACGCGCTCTACGCGCGCCTGCAGACCAGTTCGCGTCTCCTGCGAAAGGCGGCGCGGGCCGTTGTCGGAAGATTCAAACGTCCTCTGAAATATTTACTGCAAAAGAAAAAACGTCCGGGCTCCTAAAATCGCGCGGATACGAAACCGAAGCTCTCAAAAGCGACGAACTAACGTTCTTTTCCCAGACCAAAGATGAACGACCGCCGACGGTATCCTTTGATCGTCGTTTCATACGTCTTAGCGCGCTTTATGTACTCCGCAACCGAGTCGAAACAGATTGGAATTTCATAGAGCAATTTAAATACGCGAGGCGAGCGTTCCAGAAACGCGAGATATTAAGAAAAATCCAAACCTCTAAGGTTATTGATAACGACGTCCTTATCGTTACGCGAAAGGCTCTGACGCCAGCGTTTTGCAAGCATAAACACCGCCTCCAAGCTTAGAAGCCGAGGCAAAGCTACTAGCTAGCGGTTCCAAAAGCCACGATGACGCCGATTTCGCAAAAGAAATTGTTTAAAAACAAAAGAACACTATTGGTAGTTAAATTTAACCTATAAATTCAACTGCCAACAGAGTCTAAAATTATCCGTTGCGCCGATTCTCAATCGCAAATCGACGCGTTTTGCTCAAACAAACGTTCGAAGCGAAGAACGATCAGAAAGTTTCGTCGTCGTCTTGAGAAGCGTCGGAACCCGTGTGGAACGTCGGATTCGCCGGAGCGCTTTGTTGAGTAATCGTTTCTTCAACTTCAAAGGTCAACACTTCGCAAACGGGAGCGGTATATTCTTCACGTTGTTGATAAGTCATTTCAAAACCTCCGTAAAAAGACCAATCAATTCGGTGGATTGTAACCATATGTAAAAGCCGTCAAAGTCAGCTCACACGTTATCGGTTCAGAGGCGCGCCGCCGAACAGCATTATTTTTCACAATACTAAAAAATGCTTGCCGCTGAGCGCCAAATCCCAGTGGGAGTGTATTATAGTCGCGCGCAGCGAGGCGTCAAGGGAAATCCCGAAAAAATGCCAAAATGTCCACAAATCTACCGTCGAATTCGCCAGAAAATCAAACGATCTGGTCTTTTTCCACATTTCTCCTTTCCGCGCTAATACTTGCAGAAACTCAAACGAATAGTTTTTTATCAAAAAAGCGCCGAATACGCTTTATAAAGATTTTTTTTTGTTATAATAGTACAGGGAACCGTGTCAATAATTCGATAGTCAACGCGAGGCTTGTTCCTTGCACATGACGCCAAACCGCGTAAGGACGACGATCTGTTTTGTTGTGAAACGACCCTCTCAAAAGAGATTTGGAAAAACTGTGTGGGAAAATGAAAGGGAATAGGCGAGGCATGAAACCGTCGTCTCTGATCAAGCGATTTGAACGAAAAATCTCCGACTATTCAGGAGGGCGCGTTAAGCCGCGCCTATTACGCGTTGAGTCTCTCGAAGATCGCGATCTTCTTTCTGTTTCAGCGGCGGAATTCTCTTTATTTGATACGAATAACGAAAGGCAGGATTTAGGAAACGACGTTTGCTTAGCGCCTGCGTTGCAAAATGCGTCCTTGGCAACGATCGATTCGTCGGGCAATTTAGAATGTTCAGGTTGTTTGGAAAAACCCGCCGAATTAATAATCGCCGATTTGCAGTCGTTTGACGCGGTGATCGACGACCTTTTAACGGGCGCAGGACAAGATATTGAGCATCTTACAAAGAACTTTTTTTTCAGTCTGAATAGTTGTCTTGAATCCAATTACACGATTTATCTCGATTTTAACGGCAATGAATATGAAGGTTCAGAGTGGAACAATAACGCTAAAGTAACGACGCCTCCATACGACACGCAAGTATATCCTTATAACGGAGACGACGTCGTCCCTTACGATCTGACTGACGAAAGTGTGTTAAGCCAATTAAACGAGTTCACCAATTCGGAACTGCGCGATATTTATGAAATTTGGTACCGCGTCAGCGAAGATTTTATGCCCTTTAACATCAATGTGACGACACAAGAACCTGATAACGATCAATTTGCCGACAATACGCATGCAATTCGTGTCGCTATCGGCGGAACGTGCTACGACTGGTATAAAACGCCGGGGCAACAGGCAGCTGGCGGAGTCGCCAACTCAGACTTCAACTCGAACTCAAGCGCGCCGTGTTATGTCTTTCCATGGGAACTTTACGCAATCGACGACAGTAACAACGGCCAAAAGTATATATTCCCGAAATTCGTCGCCGACACGATTTCACACGAGGTAGGGCACACGCTTGGACTCAACCACGACGGAAGAACCGCTCATGACGCCGTAGCTGCAGAAGCGTACTATCAGGGTGCCGACAACTGGGCGCCTCTCATGGGAAACGCCTGGTATCAAGATTTGACCCAATGGTCCAAAAGCGAATACCAATACGCAAACAACAACCAAGACGAGCTCGATATAATAACAACGTCTAACGGCTTCGGATACCGCGACGACGACCATGGCGACACGATAGCGACGGCGACGCCTTTATCATTCGACAATTCTGGCGCGCTCGTCTACAACGCTTCTGAACTTGTTTCCGGGATCATCGAACGTAATACGGACGTCGATTTCTTCTCGTTCAATTTAAACGGAGAAAAGACTGTTATTAAAATCGGCGGAGTCAGGAGCGCGACAAATCTCGACGTCCTGGTCAATCTTTACAAGGCGAATGGAGAACTGGTTGAACCGGTTAAAACATACGATCCGCTTGATACGTTTTACGTTGCGATCGACACAAAAGACCTTGAGCCCGGCTTGTACTATCTTGGCGTCGCCGGAACGGGCCGAACCGTCGACGGAGTCGTTCACTACACCGATTATGGCAGTCTTGGCGCCTATACGATCACGACGGACCCCTTCTTCGACGCGTATGAACCGAACAATTCAAACGGAGTCGCCTACAACTTAGGACTAGTAAGTGGTGAGAAAACGTTTAATAACGCGTATGTCGGAGGAGAAACGGGTGAAAACGACTATTATCTGCTCACTATCGGCTCAGGAGCTAATGCAAACAATTACGTCAGGGTGAATTATCGATACAAAGAAAACGCGTGTTGGGCATATCTTAGGCTTTACGAGTATAAGGACAACGCGTGGAAAACAAAGGCTAGTTCACATAGTGTTACTCACACCAACGGAGTAGAAACCTACGAAGAAGTTTCCCTCGAAAACCTGTCCGCAGGAACGTATCTCATTAGAGTTTTTAATTGCGGAGAAATAGTTGATCACCAGCCGACGGTTCCCCCTGATGACAAACTTTTTCCCTATACGCTAACGATAAACGCGCCTGAGGTTACCCTATCGACCTACGCTCCGACAATTGGAGAAACGATAACTACTTCGGTTTCCCCGGAAGACGCCTACGTTCGTTACCAATGGTATCGAACGAGTTCCGATTCCGTTACGACTCCAATCGAGGGAGCGACCGAATACTCTTATATGGCGACAGCGGAAGACGCTGGTTGTTATTTAACAGTCAAAGCATTCGGCATTAACTGCTACGAAGAGACCTTTTCTGCCACGACGGTCGCGCCTGTATGGGGTATTGCCGTAACGTGTAATGACGAAGACGGCAACGAAAACGGCAATCATACCAACGACTTCAATGCAGACGGAACCCCGAAATGCATTTCTCTACGAGAAGCCTACGATTACGTCAATCGTTATTTCGTCGGCACGTCGTTCGACGGCCTCAACAACCTCGGAAACTGGCGACGTGTCACCGACGAAAGCGCTCTTTCCTACAATGCTTCGACCGGGCAATACTACTACGTCGACGACGGCAAATGTTACGTCGTTTTCAAGACGATCACGTTTGCGGACGACGTCCGCAACGTTTCGATAACGAGCGAACTTGAGACAAGTAAATCGTTTACGATCAAAGGCGTCGTCGACAACAACGGCGTCGGCGTGTCGATTAGTCCCGCCTTCGACGATAATACAAACGCCTTTATCAATTCGAGAATCTTTAACGTCCAATCTGGCTCGATCGTCGCCGAAAATCTTGTTTTGAAAAACGGAAACGCTGATAATGGCGGCGCGTTACAAATATCAACCGGGGCGTCTTTCCTCGCCAAGGGGTGCGCTTTTGAGAACAATAACGCCGTCAACGGCGGCGCGGTCTACAACGCCGGAACATTTGCCGCCGACGCGGGAAAGTTTACGTCGAACGTCGCGTCTTATCGCGGGGGCGCGATCGCCAACAAGGGCGTCGTCAATATTACAGGCGCGTCGTCCTTTACGAACAACCTGGCGCAATCCGCTTCCGACGCAACCAAAGGAACGTTTGGCGGCGCGATTTACAACAACGGAGCGACGGCAAGCGTTACCGTCGGCGCCGCCAACGCGCCGAACGCCAGAACGACATTCAGCGGCAATCAGGCGACGGCGGCGGGATCGCCCGCCGTTTCCAATGAAGTTTTAAACGGCTACAGCGGGGGTGCGATCTACAACTCCAAAGGAACAATTACGGCGTACAACGTCGACTTCGACGCCAACTTCGCTGGCAAATACGGCGGCGCGATTTCGAACTTCGCCACGCTCAACGTTTCCAACTCAAAGTTCTACAGCAACGTCGCCTCCGCAGGGGGCGCAGTTCAAACGTCCGGAGACGCGACGTTTACGAACACGACGTTCGGCGGCGAGAGGGTTGACGGCAATACGATGATCAACTTGGGCAATACGGCGTTAAAGAGCAAGTATTTGTTGGCCGCCGACAGCGCCGATTACGGCGGGAACGGCGGGGCGATTTTCGCAAGCGGAGTCGGTAAATCTGTTACGTTTAACGGCGCGACGACGTTTGTCGGTAATCAGGCGGCAAACGCGGGCGGCGCGATCGATTACATCAGCGGTTCGCTGGCGTTTGACAGGAACGGTTTCACGGCTCCAGAAGCGACTTCCGACCTAAAATGTCTGACCATAACAAACAACAAGGCCAGAACGATTGGCGGCGCCGCTGTCTTCGCCGGCGCAGTTGTTTTCGTCGATTACGACGACGTCGTCAATAACGAGAAAACCGACGTTACAATTAGCGGCAACAGCGTTGGAACAGTCGCTGACCCTGATTCTGATACCACCTTCCACAAGGCGACAGGGGACGACGGCGGGGTCTTTTCGCCGGTAGTCGCCGTAACCTACAACGTTGGAGAGACCGAGATTCAGAATATCGGGACATATCTCTTTGACAGTACCGCTCCCGCTCGCACTAGTCTCGACACGTTCGCAAGATATAGCGTTACGGCGTATAATCAAATCGGTTACGAAGATTTGGTCGGGACCTTCTCGTCGCGTATCGGTTCCATTACGGTTAGTTACAACGGATCGACAACGACTCTCACAGAGACTAACAATGCGACGATTCAGCTCAACAACGATTCAAACACCATTTATTACTGGGATACCGCTCAGAGCAGTTCAAGCGACGTCGCCAAATATCGCGCGAACATCTTGGTGGACGGTGCTAATTACCTAAGCGTCGTTATGTCGCAATTTGATCTCACGGATAGAGATTATATTTCCACCTCTGATCCAAGCGATTTACCTAATGCGCTTGCCGTCGGCGTTTCTGTTCAGATTTGCTCCAGCCAACCCGTGAGCAAATGGACGTTGCAATGGGGACAAGGTTCCGAAACCACCATTAACAGCTACGGATTCACGTGCAACGCGTATCACATCTATACGGAAGCTGCGACGTATACACCAAAGCTCGTGGCTGACGGTACCCCCTATGATCTCGGCGAACTTGAAGTGAAGGCGCCGACGCAGGGAACGGCGTCTCCTGCCGTTCTCGACACGGATTTAGACGTTTTCAGCGATTCCAAATTTGTCAACGAGCTGTTTGAAGAGTGAGCGTTGATTTTGCTTTAACGACCGCGCGCGGCGTTTCGGGGGACGTTCCGAAACGCCGCGCGTTTTTTATTGGAACGCGTCGATTGGCCGCGACGCGTTCCCGCCGCAGGCGGAGAGCCGTCGACGCAAGGCGACGGTAGCCGTGCGATGCGTTTAGCCGCCCCGATGATTGGAGAAAACGCCGGTTTTATTGTTAAGTCAAAGCGCCACGTTGTTTGCCTGCAGCGTCCGGGCGACCGAACCGCCAACGAGCGGCGGTTCCAGGAAGCGCCCTGCCGCTTGCGGCTCTTATGAATCCGCGCGTCGCCTTGCGCGTCGTATCCGCCGTCTACAGACGGCGGCTCACGCCTGCGGCGATTTGCGTCGCGCAGCGACCAACGGGAGCGGTTAGTTGGCTTCGCGCGGACGCGCGAACCGCCAGTCCGGCTTCGGACCGCGAAGCGCCGAGAGCCGTCGGCGCAAGGCGACGGCGGCCGCGCGAGGCGTTTAGCCGCTCCGAGGATTGAAGAAAACGCCGGTTTTATTGTAAATTCAACGCGCCGCCCCGTTTGCCTGCAACGTTCGGCGGACTTCGCCGCCTGCCGCTCTTATAAATCCGCGCGTCGCGTTGTTCGACGGAGCCTGCGGCGTTCGGGCGACCGAGCCGCCAACGAGCGGCGGTACCACGCCTGCGGTTCCAATTTGGCGTTTTGGCGTCGCAGAGCGACCAACGGGAGCGGGTACAGTTCTCCGCGCGGAAGCGCGAACCGGGAGTCCGACGTCGGACCGCGAACCGCCAGTCCGGCTTCGGACTAGCGCATCAACGCCGCTTGCGAAGCGTCGACAATTTCTGAATCACATAATAAAACACTGGCGTCAACAGGATCCCGAACAACGTCACCCCGATCATTCCTGCGAAGACGGCGACGCCGAGCGCAAAGCGCATCTCGTGCCCCGCGCCTTTGCCGTACATGAGCGGCGCGACGCCTAGAATAAACGCAAGCGACGTCATGATGATAGGGCGCAGGCGCAATTTACACGCCTGCAGCGTCGCGTCCAGGCCGCTCTTGCCGTCTTTTCGTTGCAAATCTTTGGCAAATTCGACGATCAAAATCGCGTTTTTACACGCCAGCCCGATCAGAACGAAGAATCCGATCTGCGTGAAGACGTTCATATCCGACTGCGCGATATTCACGCCGACAAGCGAGCAAAGCAGGCACATCGGCACGACCAGAACGATCGCAAAGGGTAGCGACCAGCTCTCGTAAAGAGCAGCCAAAAGCAGGAATACAAAGACGACCGCCAGCGCGAAGACGTAAATCGCGGTGTTCCCCGCGCGTTTTTCCAGGAACGCCAGCTCCGTCCATTCGTATCCCATCGTCGACGGGAGTTTCTCGTCAAGAAGCCTCTCCATCGCGCGAATCGCCTCGCCGGAACTGTATCCCGGCGCCGTCTGGCCGCTAATCGCCGACGACGGGAACATATTGAAGCGTTTGATCGACGTCGGCCCGGTCGTGTCGCGCACCGTCAAAAGCGAGCCAAGCGGAACCGACTCGCCCTTTTTGTTTTGGACGTAGAGCCGATAGACGTCGTCCGCGACCGACCGATACGGCCAGTCCGCTTGCGCGGTAACGCGGAAGCTTCGTTCGAGAAACGTAATATCGTTGACGTAGTCGGAGCCAAGGTAGATGTTAAGCGTGTCGAACACGTCGTCGATCGAGACGTTCATCGACTTGACTTTCTTACGGTCGACGTCGATAAAGACCTGCGGCGTCGCCCCGCGAAACGCGTTTTGCAACGAGAACAGCTGCGGAACCTTGGAGCCTTCGTCGACGATCATATCTCCGATCGCCTGGAGACTCGAAAGATCGTCCGCCCCGCTCTTGTCTTCTAGCTGAACTTTGAATCCGCCAAGCCCCACCCCGTCGACGGGCGCCGCGCGAAAGACAAACGACTTGCCTTCGGTCAACGTCGAGAATTTCTTCAAAAGCTCCTGCTGAATCATAACGTCGCTGCGTCCCGTCTTCGCGCGCTCTTCAAACGGATCCAGAATGAAGTTGAGCGATCCGACGTTCGACGCCGCCGAGTCGACGAGATTGCTGCGCCCTTCAATCCCGGTAACGTACGCCACGCCGTCCGTCTCGAGCGCCATGCGATAGACTTTGCGCATCATCTCGCGAGTTCGGAACATCGACGCGGAGTCGGGCAACTGGACCGCGCCGCGCATGATCCCTTTGTCCTGCTGGGGAATAAACCCTTTGCGCGTCGTCTGAAATTCCTGCGCCGTCAGGTAAAGCAGCCCGCCGTAAACAATCAGCACAAGGAGCGACACGCGCAACAAGCTCCTCACAATCGCGACGTAAACGGCGGTCGACGCTTTGAAGAAGACGTTGAATAACTTGAAAAACCACCCGAACAAAACGTCGATCAAAAACGTCAACGGGTCGCGCCTCGCGCCTTTGGGCAAGAGAAAGATCGCGCAAAGCGCGGGGCTGAGCGTCAGCGACACAAAGCACGATATCAACGTCGACACGGCGATTGTCAGCGCGAATTCGCGATAGAACATTCCGACGATCCCCGGCACGCACGACGCCGGAATAAAGACCGACGCCAACACGAGCGCTATCGCCACAAGCGCGCCGGAGACTTCTTTCATCGCGACGTACGACGCCTCCTTCGGCGAGAGACCTTCCGCCATATGCCGCTCGACGTTTTCGACGACGACGATCGCGTCGTCGACCACGATTCCAATAGCCAACACCAGGCCGAAGAGCGAGAGATTGTTCAAACTGAATCCCAGCGCGTACATCGCCGCGCACGTCCCAATGAGCGAGATCGGAACCGCGAGCAAAGGAATGATCGTCGCGCGCCAGCTCTGTAAGAAGAGCACGACGACGATCGCGACGAGAATCACCGCTTCGATCAGCGTCTTCTTGACTTCGCGAATCGACTCTTCCACATAAGGGGTCGTGTCGTACGAGACAATATATTCGATTCCGTCCGGAAACGACTTCGAAAGTTCTTTCATCGCCGCGCGAATACGCCGCGACGTCGCGACGGCGTTCGCGTCCGGAAGTTGATAGACCGAGAGCGTTACCGTTGGCAAGCCGTTAAACGAACTCGTGATGTTCGTGGCGAGCGCGGTAAGTTCGACGCGCGCAACGTCTTTTAAAAGCGTAACGCGCCCTTCGGAGTCGGTCTGAACGACGATTTGCTCGAATTCTTCCGGTTCGACGAGCCGACCTTTGAGACTTGCCGGAGCTTGAAACACAATCGGCTTGTCGATAGGCGGATCCCCTAACGACCCGACGGCGACCTGTTGATTTTGTTCTTCGATCGCCCTGACGACGTCGCTCGCGTTCATCTTACGCGCGGCGATTTTTTGCGGGTCTAGCCACACGCGCATGCTGTACGCTTTTTCGCCCCAGATCGAAATGTCGCCGACGCCCTCGACGCGCGAAATCGCATCGCGCACGCGCAACGACACGAAGTTGCTCAAGTAGACCTGATCAAACGTCTTCGACGGCGAGATGAAGTTGATCATCATCAAGACGGTCGGGGAGCGTTTGCGGACCGTAACGCCGACTTTTTTGACTTTTTCAGGCAACTTTGCGGTCGCGAGCGAGACGCGGTTCTGAACTAAAACGAGCGCGTCGTCAAGATTTGTGCCCGTTTCAAACGTTACGCCTAAATTCATGCGGCCGTCGTTTGAACTACTCGACTCCATGTAGAGCATTCCTTCGACGCCGTTGACCTGGTCTTCAATAATCGTCGCGACCGAATCGGCGACGGCGCGCGCGTTCGCGCCGGAATACGACGCGCTCACGCTGATCGTCGGGGGCGCGACGTTGGGATATTGCGCCAAAGGCAGCGCGAAATACGCGATCGAGCCGATCAAGACGATCAGAATCGACAAGACGCTTGCGAAGACGGGGCGGTCGATAAAAAAACGAGCCACGGGAACGATCCTTTATAATAGCGTTGTTCGTTAACAGATAATAACGTCCCAAAGAGAAATCACGTTTCGTCGTTCGACTCCGCGTTCTCCTCTTTGTCGCGCTGTAAGGACCATTCGTAAAGGTCGTCGTATTCTACGGTTCCGTCTTGATTGATAATCGTCCCGTCTTCGCGAACAATTCGCGTCGTCGACTGCGACGGAGCCGGAATCGGCTCGATAATCGTATCGGGCCGAATTCTAAGCAAGTTGTCGACGATCACTTTGTCGCCAAGTTTGAGTCCGGATTTAACGACGCGCATATTGTCGTCCTGAAGAGGCCCTAATTCCACGGGCGTAAACTCCGCGACGTTGTTGTCGCCCAGCACGTAAACGCGCTTGACGTTTTGGTCGGTGACAATCGCTTCTTCCGGGACAAGAATCGCCTCGTATTCGGGCGTGGTCGGAAAGAGCGCCCGTAATCTCAAGCCGGGCAAAAGATCGCGTCGGCCGTTTTCGTTCGGCTTATTGTCGGCGACCGCGCGGAACTCGAGCGTGCCCGTCGTTTCGTTCAAACGCGGCTCCGAAAAGTCGACGACCGCCTCGTGATCAAACGCGCCGTCTCCAATCGCAAATTTGACGCGAAGCGGCGCGTCGGAACTAAGCTCTCTGGTCTCCTCCCGAAAACGCAGAAGAGTGCGTTCGTCGACGTCGAAAAAGACGTGGATCGGGTCGACGGCGACGACGTTGGTCAGCAAAGTTGTTCCCGTCGAAACCAGGTTCCCGACCGTAATTTGCTCGCGACTGACCTCTCCGTCGATCGGGGAGCGAATCGTCGCGTAATCGAGATCGATCTGCGCGCGTTCGAGATTAGCTCGAGCCGCTTCGAGTTGCGCTAAGCACGTGTCGTAATTGGTTTGAGCCTGTTCCACCTGTTGTTTGGACGTCGCCTGACGTTCGTCGAGCGTATGTTGGCGCGCGAGGTCGGAGTCGAGTTGTTTGAGCTCCGCCTCTTTAGCCGCGACGTCGCTTTTGCGCTGGTCCAGCACCGCCTGATAGACGCGCGGGTCAAGTTGAAAAAGAACGTCGCCCTTATGAACAAAAGAGCCGGGCTTAAAGTTAATCGATTCCAGATACCCGGAGACTTGCGCGCGTATTTCGACCGACTCCACCGGCGCCGCGCGGCCCGTAAGTTCCGCGTATTCCACGACGTTGCGAGAGATTGTTTCGACGACGTGCGCGGGGACGGCTTCGTCTCCTTTTTTCTCTTCGGGCGCTTCGCGCTTCGCCAAATCGCATCCCGGCGTCAACAGAACTAACAACAACATTAAGGAAAACGAAAAAAATCGATTCATCATATCGCTTTCGAAAAAGGAAGGACGAAGGCGGGAAAAAAAACGCGGGGTATTGTCTACAGTTTATTCTCAAAGCAGTCAAAAGTCAACCCAAAGCCAACGCGACGCCTCTTCGAGCGTTGGAGCCGCAGGCAGAAGCGCGCTTCGTCGCGCGTATGCCGCAGGCCGCGTCGCGGACCGTGAACCCGTCGATTTCTGTATTCAAAACGGAAATCGCAATTGTCGTCGCGTCTTTGCCGAAATCGTCGCCATCCGGGACATTACAGCCTCGGATTCAACGCTCGAAGCGACGCGTGAACGCATATTCAAAACGCCGTCTTCGAAGAAAAATGCGGAATCCGCAAAAATTTTTCGTTGCAAAGCGATAACGCGCGTGGTATCATGTTGAAATAGAAGGGAGAAACCATAATGAAGTCAAATGAAAAGCTTTCCGGAGGTATGGCAGCTCTCAATCAAGCGGAAGAGTTCGTCGGCGGACCGAATCAGCGCAATATCGACGCTCAAACAAACTATTGTAGAGACTTCGTAAAACACAAGCCTTATGAAAGAATGCGTGGCGCGTTTGCGCAATACGCCAACCCGGAATTACGGGAAAAAGAAAAAGACGCGTGGGAACGCGCCGCCGCCGAAAAACATTTGCGATTCCGCGATTGTTAACCTACGGCGTTAATAATCGCGACGCCTTATTTGGCGTTGTCCGCCCCCAGTGGAGGCGGCTTTCCGCGCTTTGCGCGGGGTGATGCCTCGCGGCTTGCGCCGCTTCGTCGGTATCGGAACGACTCCTTTTTTGAAACGCGCCGTTCCGGCGTCGCCTTATTCAATCCATCCGCCGCCTACGGGCGGCGGCTCACCCTGCGGGGGAAATCACAGCCATGAAATTATCACGTTTATTCGTCTTCGCGTTGTTGTTCCTTGCGTCGTCTTTTTCTCGCGCGGCGGAGCCGACTTTGCTCGAAAAAATTCAGGCGCTGCCGTTTATTCCCTCCGGCCCAATTCAGCCAATGGCGGGATTCGACGCATTTGGCGGGGTTTGGACGCTTAGCGACGGCTCCGTGTTCGGCAAAGGCGACTCCGGGGCGCGCCTGACTTACGCCGCCCCGGAATGGCAGACCGCGCAACGCGGCGCGATCGACGTCGATCTGCGTTTTCCGGAAAAAAAGGCCGGCTTTTCAGGGATATGCTTCAAAATTACCGACTCCGGAATCGGCGCGGACGCGTTCAACGGCTATGAAATTGGATTCAACCCCGCCGAAGACGTCGTCAACGTCGGCGCGCACCGTCAAAACTATACGCCCATCACGCGCGTCCCCTATCAAATCCCCGTTGGAGAGTTCTTTACGCTCCGCATTGAATTCGACGAAACGGGATTCGCGTTCTATCTCGACGGCGTCAAAAAATACGAATATCGAGATTCGGAACCGAAAGAAAACGATCCGCTCCAGTCGGGCACGTTCGCGCTCCGACTCTGGCAAAACGACGTCGAATACCGGAATTTGAAAGTCCGACTCGACAAGACGTCCGACGCTTTTGTCGACGAGCCGCTCCGACAAGTCGAACTCGCGCCCAACGAACAGACGCCCGGCGACTTCCCCGAGACGCTCGCGCTCGACGATCTCCCGCCTTTTATCTACGTCGCGCGCGCCATGCGAACGCGTCCGAATTCCGTCGGCAACGACCTCTGGCAGGCGCAGCCTAAAGGCCCCGGATGCGCGATTCGCTACGTCGATCCGACCAACCCACAGAACGGCGTTAAGACGATCTTCGAAGACCCGGACGGCTCGATTTACGACATGAATCTCTCGTACGACGCCCAAACGATCTTCTTCTCCTATCGCCCCAAAGATTCCTCGTACTGGAATATCTGGAAGATCAACGTCGACGGCTCCGAACTCGCGCAACTGACTAACGGACCGTTTTTCGACGTCTCTCCCGCCGAACTTCCCGACGGCGGAATTATCTTCGTCTCCACGCGCCGATTTGGAAGAACCGTCTGCCAGCCCGGCCCGGCGTCGAACCTTTTTAGAATGAATACGGACGGCTCGAACATAACGTGCGTGAGCATGGACTCCCTGTCCGACTTCAATCCGCAAGTCCTTTCCGACGGACGCGTTCTCTTCTCGCGCTGGGAATACGTCGACCGCGACCTGACCTACCGTCAATCGCTCTGGACGCAGAACCCCGAGGGAACGCTCTACCAGCTCTATTACGGCAACACGATTCGCGAATTCGGCTCCGTTCTCCAGGCGCGTCCGATTCCCGGCGCCCCCGCGTCAAAAGTCATGGCGACGTTCACGCCCCATCACGGCTACCCGCACGGCGCGATCGGCGTCGTCGACCGTTCGCAGGGAATCGAGTCGGGCCGCGACAAAGGATTTGTCTTCTGGTCCAAAGAGTTCCCGAACGTCGAAGACGTTTCGCGCGATTACGCATATCGCGACCCCTTCCCGCTCGACGAAGAGCGCGCCTTGTGCGCTTACGGCAGTTCCGGCGGCGTTTTGGGCGCTAATTCGTCCGGTTCCGATCAACGCTATAGAATCTGGCTGATCGACTGCGACGGCGAAAAGCGGCTCCTGTGCGAAGAGCCTGAGCTCGACTGTTTCTGCCCAATCGCCGTCGAAGAGACGCCGCGACCGCCGATTTTGCCCACGCGCATCGCCAAGCCGAATTTGAAAATAAAGCTCCGACCGAACCTCAAAGAGCGCGAACTCTTTACCGGTCTGCGCCGGACGGACGGAGTTGAAGCGCACGCCGAATACGACGCGCTCGTCAAAGCGTATAATGAGAATCCAGACGCCGACAAAGTTCAAGTCGGCGATAAGACGATCGACGTCGGCGACTGGGGAATCCCCGAAAGAACGAACCTGCTCGAAGGCGACCCCGTCGGACAAGTCGTCCTGGCGGACGTCTATCAAGGGCTCGAACCGCTCGTTAAGCGCGGCGAAGTCAAGTCGATTCGAATCATGGAGCAGATCCGCAAGTCGGAAGAACTCTACGACCGGTCGTTCGACCAATCGCCGTCGATGGGCGTCGGAACCTATTACGCCAAGCGCTGCTGGGGCGAGGTCCCCGTCGAAGAAGACGGCAGCGCAAATTTCTACGTCCCCGCGTTGCGCGAAATCTATTTCCAGGCGCTTGATTCCGAGGGTCGCGAGATCCAGCGCATGACGAGCGCCGCGCAATTCATGCCCGGCGAATCGATCGGATGCGTCGGCTGTCACGAAGATCGCGACTCGATCCCCGCGACCGCGCAGGACGAAAGTCGACGCCCAACCGCCGCGTTGCGCGCGCCCGACGTTCCCGTTTTGCCGAAATTTATCGAGGCGGCGTATGAATATCGCCAAAACAACGGCGGCAACCTGACGCTCGACGAAGGCGTCGTCGACTATCCGAGCCTGATGCAGCCCGTTCTCGACAAATACTGCGTCGAATGCCACGAAGGGCCCGATCCGGACGGCGGTTACGATCTCTCCGGCGACATGACCCGATTCTTCAGCGCCAGTTACGACGCGCTCGTCCTCAAAAGCCGCTCGTATCGTCAGGCGAATATGCTCACGGGCGACATGCCGGAAGATCAACAGGCGCTGGGCAAGCCGCTCGTTCAATTCTACTGGCTCCTGTTCACGACGTCCGCGGTCAACGTTCCGTACACGACCGGCGCGCTGGCCAGCCGCCTGCCCGACTATTTTTCCGAAGAACATTGCAAGCGACAAGTCGACGCCGAGTCGATGAAACGCGTCTATTTCTGGCTCGACTCCAACGCGACCTATCAGGGCACGTACGCCAACGCGCGCCCAGACTCCGCCGGCCGCCGCGACCGTTGGGCGCCCCTGGACGGCAAAGGCCAGGCGGCGTGGTTTAACGACGGCGTCCTGCCCGTCTACAGTGCTAAATGCGCCGAATGCCATAAAAACATCCTCGGCGGCAACCGCGACTTAAAAGACGTTTACGACTCGCAAAACACCGACTGGACGGGCCGTTTCGCGTGGATCAACCTCAGTCGCCCGGAAAACAGCCCGATGTTGACCGCGCACCTGCCGAAAGACCAGGGCGGACGAGGACTCTCGATCGATAAAAACGAACAGAAATTCGTGTTCGGCTCCAAAAACGACCCCGACTGGAAGAAAATCTACGACGCGATTCTCCAGGGAAAAGCGGACGCGGAAAACCGCCCCGAAGCGGACCGGCCGGGGTTCCAATTCGCGCGACCGGAGCCGTAACGGCGACTGTTGATAGAAATAAAGCGACGTCCGCCACCACGCTGACGTTTCCGACTTGAAAGATCCCTTCGACGTCGCTTCGAGAATCATTCACTTAACGGTGGAACGCGACAGCAAAATCAGGACGTCCGCCCCATTCGCATTGACGCCGAGCGGGTCTGTAAATCTGTAAGCCGGTTACAACGTCGTTCGTTACTACGATCAGAACGCGCCGGACGTGATCTTCCGCGCGAACGTTTTTGTCGACTCCGACTCGACGAGTCTGAGCGTGTCGAAAATTGACGTCGAAGGAATCGATCTTGGCGGCGGCGATC
>JAFZNK010000221.1 GCA_017550965.1 Thermoguttaceae bacterium | reverse complement strand
GTCGCGAGCGTACGCTCCTATGCCAAATTCGCGCGCGTACTGAGTCAGACCTTTGTCGAGCGCCTGGGAATTCTCCGCCAACTTGTAATTGCCTCTTGCCGCGTCGACAAACAAAGGTTTTGAGGGGTCGTAAAGGTAGTTTTGCGCCTGATTGTTGAAGGAGAAGGAAGATAAGACCCGATTCGCCGTCGCTTTGGTCACGGATCCGGCGACGTCGCTTGAATTTGTTGCGACGACGTCGTTGTATAATAACGCCGCGCCCCCGTTTATATAAAGACCTCCGCCCGACGTCGCGCTGTTGCCCGCAATCGTCGCGTTGACGATCGTCAGTTCTCCCGAACTTAGATATACCGCGCCGCCCGACTGTTGAGCTTTCGACTTGACAATCGCCGAATTAACGATCGTCGTTTGCCCGGAACAATAGATCGCGCCGCCGTTTTCTTGCGCTTCGTTGTTCGTAAAACGCGCGTTTCTGATTGTCAGCTCGCCGCCGTTGTATACGGCTCCTCCCGACGTCGTCGCGGAATTGTCGGCAAAACTGGAATTGGAGATCGACGCGGTCGCGTTCTTTCTGTTATAGATTGCTCCGCCGTTTTTCGCATTGTTGTTTTGGAAGGAGCAATTGTCGACGCTCAGATTTCCTTCGTTATAAATTGCGCCCGCGAACGTCTCGGAATATCCGCTCGCCAACGTAAGGCCTGAAATCGAAAGCGTTGCGTAATTTTTGACAAGTTGCGTTTGATCGTTTCCGCTGATCGTAACCGCGCCGTTGCCGACGATTTGGACGTCTTTTGCGATCTCCAGCGACGTCGATAAAACGATCGCGCCGCGCAGAGACGGATCGAAAGAGACGACGTCGCCGCTCTTTGCGTAATAGATCGCTTCCCGCAGCGTAACGACGCCGTCGTTGAGATTGAAGACGTCGCTTAACGTCGTAACGCAAGTGGAACCCTCGTCGAAGTATTCGTAAGCGCCAAGATCGACGACGTCGTTGAAAATACGATCGCGACCGTCAAGATCGACGGCTCCGACGACGTAGTCGTTGACGCCAATGTCGACGGCGACGCTGTTTTTGTCCAGACGTAAATTCAACGCGTCTTTATTTTGCAGAACGCCGGAATCGGAAAAGACCGGCGCGACGATAAACGACGGATTGCCCGCCATGACGTTGCGCGCGGAATCCGCGACAAACCCTTCGACGTTGGCGTTTGGAGACGTTGAATAGTTCCCGGCGACGATCGAGTTGTACATGTTGAGCACAAACGAGTTCGAGTCGACGTAGACTCCGCCCCCCTGAATTCCGGCGTAATTGCCCGAGATCGTACAGTTGACCAGATTGGCCTTGTTGACGCAGCTTTGCAAGTAGACGTTGTAAACGCCCCCGCCGTATTCTTGCGCGGCGTTTGCCGAAACTTCCGAATTGTCCAGTTCAAGCAGTCCGCCAAGATTGTAAATTCCGGCGCCTGAACCTGTTGACGCGTTTCCTTTGATAATCGACGTATAGACTTTCAGCGAACTGGAAAAACGCGCCGTATCCGAATAGATTTCGCTCACGTTGAACAATCCGGAACTTGCGTTATCGAGAATCGAAGACGTGGAAATCGTGGCGGATCCTCTGTTGGTCAAGCCGGTTCCCGCGTTGTTTGCAATAGCGACGCTTTTTAATTCAACGGATCCGTAGTAATTGACAATTCCGGAATCGCCGTTGTTTTGAATTTTGCAGTCGGTCAATTTTGCGTTATTGGCGACAAACAAGCCGTAACTTTTATTGTTTTCCACGACGGAGTTTGTTATGACGACGGATCCAAGCGCGTATACTCCTCCGCCGGTAACCGACTCGGCGATTCTGGAATTCTTAACCGTCAGCGTTTCCAGGGAGTAGATATTGCCGTTGTCGCTTGCGACCGTCGATTTTCCTTTGGTTATAGTCGCGTTGTTCAACGTCAACTTGCCTTGACTGTAAACGACGTTTCCAAGGGAAGGCGCGGAACCGTTTGTCAGTACGATATTGGCGAGGGTTAAATTCGCTTCGTTGAGCATGACGCGCGTCTTGCCTTGTCCCGATAGCGTTATTCGCGAGTCGCCGTCTATTGTAATGTCGTTTGTAACAATAAGTTGAGAGGTTAATTGAATCGTTCCTCTTAAGTTCTGCGCAAACGTGATCGTTTGACCTTTTTGATTGGCCCAATACAGCGCTTCTCTTAGCGACGTCTTGCCGTCGCTGAGATTGAAATTGTCGGTCAGCGTCGTTACGACGTAGGAAGGCGTCGGCGCGACTTCGGAAGTTCCCTGATATTCGTAAGCGCCCAGGTCGACGTTGGATCCGTAAACGCGATTGGCGCCGTCAAGGTCGACTTTGTTGTTTGTTCCAACGTACGAGTAGGAGCCCGCGTCGATGGCGACGCTGTTTGACGCAAGTCTGAGATTGATCAGGTCCGCGTTAATCAACGTTTTATCGACGTAGTCAAAAATCGGCGCGACGACGAATCCCGGCGCGGTTCCAATCAGCGAGGCGCTTGAGAGAGACACGTCGCAAGAGACGTTGGCGTCGACGTCTCCGGAAAGATTCATCGCCACGATCGAGTTGTATAAGACGAGCAACGCGTCGGATTGCGACGCCGCGACTCCGCCGCCTTTGACTCCGGCGTAATTACCCGCGACGGTGCCGTTTATAATTCTTACGGAGTTGGCGCTTCTGGGATTGACTTCGTTGTAGACTCCGCCTCCCGCCTGTTCGGCTCTGTTCGCTGATATTTCGCAGTTGACCAACTCGACAAGTCCAAAACGATTGTATACGCCCGCGCCGTTTTGCGCGGAATTGTTCCGGACGACGGTGTTTTTGACGTAAACGTCGGAAATAAATAGGTTTGTTTCCGAAACGACGACGCTGTAATTCACAATTCCGGAATCGCCGTTTCGTTCTATCGCGCAATTTTCTATTGTCGTCGATCCGACGTTATAAACGCCCGCGCCGGTTTGTTCGTAAATAGCGACGTTTTTGAGCGTGACGCCTCCGTAATAATTGACGATTCCGCGTCCGTCGTTTTGATAAATCGACGAATCGGTCGCCGTGAGCGTTACGCTTGTGTAAATCGCGTCGTTTTCAGATTTTGTAACGACGCATTTTGACAAAGAAGAGATTCCTGAAAGGTAAAGCGCGACTCCCGATTTTGAATTGGAGAAAACGGTTTCCTCCGCTTTAAAGTTCCCTTGCGCGTAAACGAGCCCGCCAAACGCGTCGGCGGCGCAAGTTCCGCCGTCGAGCGTGGAGTTTTTAATCGTAAGCGACTCTTTCGCGCAGATCAAACCTCCGTTTCCGGTCGACAGGCCGTTGACGAGCGTTAAACCGACGAGCGTTAACGGCGCTTCGACAAGGAACGCGCGCGACTTGTTTTGAGCGTCGATCGTCACGCGTTGGGAACCGTCTACTGTGACAGACGAGGAAACGATTAACTGCGAGTTTAAGTTGAGAACGCCGGAAAGATCGTCGGCAAAAGTGATTACAGCGTTTGAATCGGAAGCAAAGTAGAGCGCTTCGCGCAACGACGTCTTTCCGTCGGTCGAATCGAAAGAATCTTCGAGCGTCGTTACGACGTATTGGGGTTTGAACGCGCTTTCGCCCGCGTTTCGATATTCGTAAGCTCCCGCGTCGACTGATTTTCCATAAATGCGCGGATTTCCGTCGAGATCTTTGGAATCATTGGCGACGCGCGAGGAGTCGCCATAGTTGTACGCGACGCTGCCCGAAGCAAGACGCAAATTGATTGTCGACGCGTTCGTCAAACGTCCCGTCGCGAAGTCGAATAACGGGGGAACGATAAAACTGGCCGACCCGCCGATAATGTTATTTTTGGAAGTGAAGGATCCCGAAACGTTGGCGTCGGCTTCGCCCGCGAAGTTCATCGAGACAATCGTGTTGTATATCGCGAGTCCAAACGACGGTTCCGCATAGATTCCGCCCCCTTGCGACGCGGCGGAGTTTCCTGCGATCGTGCAGTTGACGATCGTCGCTAAATTGTTGTATCCTGGACGGTATTCGCAGTAAACGGCGCCTCCGTTTTCGTCGGCGACGTTTTGCGAAATCTCGCAATTGGAAAGAGTCGCTTTACCGGCGACGTTGTATACGCCCGCGCCTCTGACGTTCGCGTTGCCGACTATTTTGGTTCGATCGACGGAAACAGTCGGCGAAAACGGCGTGTCGCCCGTTTGGAACGATTGATTGACGACTCCCGAGCCGCCGTTTTGAGCGATAACGCTTTGCGAAATTTCGACGTCGCCTGAGTTTAGAATTCCTGCGTTCCCGTTTTCAGAGAGGGAACATTCGGAAAGTTGAACCGGTCCGTATTTGTTGACAAGACCGTAGGATCCGTTTCTGGAAATCGAGACGTTTTGGAACGACGCCGTCTCTTCCGCCTCGACGTAGACGCCGACGCCGGCGTTTGACTCAATGGAGCAGTTCCTTACCGTTAGCGCGCCGGTCGCATAGACGGCGTTTCCGCCCTTTGCGTTTGTAAAAGAAGAATTGACGGCGAGCAAAGTTCCGCTCGAATACAGATTGGAGCCAAGTTCGGAATTCCCGCATGTTCCTCCTGAAACGGAACAATTCTTCAGCGTAAGATCGCCTTTGTTGAGCAGAACGCCACCGAAATTTGACGTCTTGCCGTTTTGCAAAACGACGTTGCCTAAATCCAGAGTTCCCACGGCAAGAGAAAGCGCGCGCGTTAGATTTTTGGCGTCGACGACAAGACTCTTCGGCCCCAGCGCGACGATTGTCGTTTTTCCGAAAATATCCCGATCCAATTCGACGTTCAATTGATCGGACGCCTTGGTAAACGAAACGGTATTGATCGTATTGGTCGTTCGAACGACGATTAAATCGTCTTTTTTCGTGGAACCCGCCTGATCCAGAGCGTTTTTGAGCGCCCCGATCGAAAGGTCTTCAGCGCGTATCTCGATAATATTGACGTCGTTAGCCGAGAGAGGGAGAGCGAATTCTTCATAAGCGCTTCTTATTGAGGCGTATTCTTCGACGGAAACGGAGAGCAGTTCTCTTGATTCCAGAACTTCCAGTCTCGACGTTCGAACGCGTTGGGATACGTTTCTTTTGGACGCGCGGGAGATCTCGCCGTCGACGGGGCGTAATTTGAAAAAAATCGAATCAGACGTTGATTTTTTCATAACAGGCGTCCTTTCTCCCTTGAATCGCGACGTCTTCTGGCGCTTCCACAATCCGTATATTGCGCCGCGTCTTCACAAAAAAACCGCAAACCGAGTCGAACTGCGTTTCGGCAATTATTTTTTTGACGTTCGTCCGCATTTTTAGGTTCAAAAATTGTCTTTTTTTTATCGTTTACTTGAATTTGTTTTTTTGCGGTTCTATAATCCTACCAGTCTTTTTGATCATAGCGTTTAAAGGACGGCACGTAAAGAAAGAAATTCCAGACGACACGCGTCATTTTCCTCGAAAGGCAACTGATGACGACCAGACGTGATTTTTTGAGATTGGGCGCGACGGCGTCTTTTAGCGCCGCGTTTCTTTCTCGCGATATCTACGCGAAATACGAATCGGACGCGGAGACGTCGGGAAACGACGTCGTGATGCGTTGTTGCGTCATGAGCGACGTTCATCTTGAGGCTTCTCCTCGCGAACTCAAGCGTTTTCGTCGCGCGATCCAGTTTGCCAACGAGTATTCTGAAAGCCAGCCGTACGATAAGCTGGACGCGTTTGTCGTTGTCGGCGACATGACTCATCATGGGACGAAAGAACAACTCGAATTGTTCAAAAACGAGCTGGATTTGGGACGCAAGCCCGGAACCGACGCGATCTTGTGCATGGGTAATCACGAGTATATCAAGGGCAATCGCGAGCTTTGGGAATCGGTTCTTGGCGTAAAAGCGAACGCGCGCTACGAACGCAACGGCTACCAGTTTATCACCGTCTCTCCTGAACACGGTAATTCTAACGACGGTCCTTATCTCTACGCGATTGAGTTTCTCGAAAAAGAGTTGGAAGCCGCCTATAAAATCGATCCGACCAAGCCGATTTTTGTCGTCCAGCACATACCCGCTCAACCGACCGTTTACGGGAGCTACGAACCCGATGACTGGGGCGCCGTCGATCTTTTCGACACGTTGCAGAAATATCCTACGGTCGTCGATCTTACCGGTCATACGCACTGTCCGGCGAATGACCCTCGTTGCGCATGGCAGGGTCAGTTCACCGCTTTTGGGTGCGGAACGCTCAGCGAAATGTGCCACGGCACGGAGGGCGACGGACGGTTTGGCGTTTGGCTCTTGCCGGAAAGCCTTGAATACGGCCAGTTCTTCATGATGGAGGTTCGACGGGACAATTCGATCACGCTCAAATTGTACGATCTTGCGACCGAATCGTTTTTCGACATGGTTTATTACGTCCTGCACTTTCCTCAGTTTTTTACTTACACCGCGTTGAAAATGACGATAGTCCGTATGATATCGTCGAGTTTTTTCTGCGGAATAGCGCCCTGATATTTCCGTCTTATAAGACTGGGTAAAATTCTGGCTCGACAATAGT
>JAFZNK010000220.1 GCA_017550965.1 Thermoguttaceae bacterium | reverse complement strand
TTAAGAACCAATCCCAGTGAGAATCTTCTTCAAAAATTTCGTCGTTTACTCGTTCGCGCCGGTTATACAAAACTCGATTTGAACGGGAAATATGTTGCGTTGAAAATTCATTTCGGCGAGATGGGGAATTTAGCGTTTATGCGTCCAAATTACGCCAGGGTTGTCGTGGATCTTACCAAAGAAATGGGGGGAAAACCGTTCCTTACCGACGCGAACACTCTCTATGTTGGCAGCCGTAAAAACGCGCTTGATCACCTTGAAACAGCCTATGAAAACGGTTTTAATCCTTTTGTTACCGGCTGCCATGTTATTATTGCCGACGGTCTCAAGGGAACTGACGAAGCGCTGGTGCCTGTCGCGGGAAAATATGTAACCGAAGCCAAAATTGGACGCGCCGTAATGGACGCCGACGTTTTTGTTTCCTTAACGCATTTCAAAATGCACGAATGCGCAGGCGTTGGAGGAGCGTTGAAAAATATTGGCATGGGATGCGGGTCTCGCGCAGGTAAGATGGAAATGCATTCCAACGGCAAGCCCAGCGTCGATCACGATCTATGCGTTGGTTGCGGAGCTTGCGCTAAAACATGCGCGCACGACGCGATCTCGTTTAACTCCAGGAAAAAAGCGACAATTGACAAGTCGAAATGCGCTGGTTGCGGTCGTTGTGTTGGACGTTGTCCGAAAGACGCAGTTTACGCGGCTATGGACGAAAAATATGAGATTTTGAATAAGAAAATTTGCGAGTATTCTCTTGCTGTCCTTCAAAATCGTCCTTCGTTTCACGTTTCGTTTGTTGTAGACGTTTCTCCTTTCTGCGATTGTCATTCGGAAAACGACGTTCCCGTGGTGCCTAACATTGGTATGTTTGCTTCGTATGACCCGGTCGCTTTGGACTTGGCTTGTGCAGAAGCTGTTAACGCTCAACCTGTTGTTCCGAACAGTATCCTCGCCTCCAAAAATTCGACGGGAGACTATTTCCAAACGATGCATCCCGATACGAATTGGCGAGCGGTTGTTGAGTATGGCGCCGAGATTGGGCTCGGTTCTCTTGAATATGATTTGATCGAGATTTGATAGAGAATCGGGACGGCGTCTAATAGTTCGACAGACGGTATGGTCTAAAATGGTAGCGAAGATGGATTATCCGCTTTTATTTACCGTAGACGTCGGTAATACTCGAACAAAAATCGGCGGTTGGACTAGTTGGGACGGCGTTGCTCCAACGTATGAACACGTCGAGAATTTTGACAACTATGATTCTACTGTAAAGTGGCTTTCGGATCTTCCTATCGAAGACGATCAAACAGCGCGTTGGATCGTTTCAAGCGTGAATTCGCGTAAAACGGACGTCTTGAAAAGGACGATTCGCAACTTACGACCGAACGACGTTGTTAAACTTGTTGCTTTGGACGATATCCCATTAAACGTTCGATACGACTATCCGGAGAAACTCGGGCTTGATCGTGCTGTCGCCGCTTTTGCCGGGCTGAATTTACTTGGTTTTGGACGCCCTTTTTTAGTCGTCGACGTTGGAACGGCCGCTACAATTGATTATGTAGATTCGGAGGGTGTTTTTAGAGGAGGCGCTATTTTGCCAGGCCCGAGACTTACCGCAGAGGCTCTTCAAGGAAAGACGGCAAGTTTGCCCATGTTGGACGATCCGGATAATACCAATCTTTCCCTGAGAACTAACAACTGTGGAAGCGAGATTTTGGCCTATCCCGCCACAGAAACGCATAACGCGATACGATTAGGAGTCGTCTTCACGTTGGTGGGCGCGATAACAGCCTTTTATTGGCAGACCAGACGCGCCATTGCGCGAGAAAATGGCGATCCCTCTCAATTGGCTCTGTTGCTTGCCGGCGGCGACGGCCTTCTTACAAAGACGAACTTGCTTGATTATTTTGACGACATGGAGTCGGCTTTAGATTACAAGGTTCCTCGCCCGGAAATCATAGTTGAATCCAAGCTTGTTTTACTTGGTTTGAAGGCTATAGAATTCGGAAAATCGGCAGGGAGGAATGTTTTTTTGCGTTAAACGGGCGTTTTTTGTGTTATAAAATATGTGGGGGTTATAATGAGCGAACTGACAGAATCTGTCGCGAAGACAATGAAAGAATTTGAGAAGCTTCCTGGAATTGGCAAGAAGTCTGCGGAGCGAATTGTCTACCATCTTTTAAAAATATCAAATGAAGAAGCTTTTGCTTTGTCTGATTCCATTCGTTCGATGAAAGAGAACGTACGCTATTGCAAACGTTGTTTTAACTTGGCGGAAGGGGATTTATGTGAAATATGCCGCGATTCGAGGCGCGATCAAACGCAACTGTGCGTTGTAGAACAGCCGAGGGATTTAATTGCTCTCGAAAAAACGGGACATTATCGCGGACTATATCATGTTTTACTTGGGAGAGTGTCTCCTATTGACGGCGTCGATTCGGGACAATTGACGATTGACGCGCTTGTTAAACGAGTAAAATCAGGCGAAGTCAAAGAACTAATTATGGCGACAAATCCGACAGTAGAGGGAGACGGCACCGCATTGACGATAACTAACCGTCTTGAAGGCTTCCCCGTAAAAATTACGCGCTTGGCGCGAGGTATTACGACGGGAAGTTCGCTCGAGTTTGCTAATAACGAGATGTTGGCAGACGCTATTGACGGTCGACAGAGTTTCGAATAAAAGGAGACGTTATTTATCTCGCAACCGACGATTATGGGCTTTTATTGACTTCTATTGGAGTCATGTGTATAATCGCAGGCGACGTTGGTAAACTTTTGGTTTTCCATTCAGTTTTACATGTAAATTAAAGCCGTTGATGATACGCTTTTCGAGGGGTTCAATATGGCGAAGAGAGTCGTGAAGGCGGAAGCGAACGCAACTTCCGCAAAAGGCGCTAAGAAGAATCAAAGAATTCAAGAAATGTTCGACAAAAAGCCCGAGTTGAAGATGGCTGTCGATCAAATCGAGAAGATGTACGGGCAAGGGGCGATCATGCCTCTTGGACTTGATCAAGCGCCTGGCTTGGAGGGGATTTCAACCGGTTGCCTTTCCTTAGATCTTGCCTTAGGCGGGCGTGGAATTCCTAGAGGACGCATCGTTGAAATTTTTGGGCCTGAATCAAGCGGTAAAACGACCTTAACTCTTCACGTTATCGCGCAAGCTCAGAAGAATGGCGGTATTGCGGCGTTCATTGACGCTGAACACGCTTTTGATCCAAGTTGGGCGAAGCGTCTTGGCGTTGATCTCGAAGCGCTTTTAGTTAGTCAGCCTAGTAGCGGCGAAGAAGCGATGCGTATTGCCGAGTTGCTTGTCAAAACCAACGACGTCGACGTTATTGTCGTCGACTCCGTCGCCGCGCTCGTTCCTGAAAAAGAGCTTCAGGGCGAGATTGGCGACCAGTACGTCGGGCTTCAGGCGCGTTTGATGAGTCAGTCGTTGCGTAAGTTGACGGGCGCAATTTCCAGAAGCAAAACGACGGTCATTTTTATTAATCAAATTCGTGAAAAAATCGGCGTAATGTTTGGTTCGCCCGAGACGACTCCCGGCGGTAAGGCGTTAAAGTTCTATTGTTCTTGTCGTATTGACGTTCGTCGTATTGGGCAAATTAAAGAAGGGGACGAAGTCATTGGGCAACGGGTGAAGGCTAAGATCGTCAAGAACAAGGTTGCTCCTCCGTTCCGCGCCGCCGAATTCGACATGCTCCACGCGAACGGTATTAGTTATGAAGGAGATCTTATCGACCTCGCTATTTCCAAGAAACTAATTGTGAAGTCCGGCGCGTGGTTCAAGTATCACGATTCGCAATTAGGGCAAGGGCGTGAAAAGGTTCGTACGTTCTTACAGGACAATCCGGACTTTACCGAGTCACTGAAAGAGGAACTCTTGGCGTTAATTGCTTCTGAAAACGATTCCAGTTTGTTGGAACAGACGGATCCTGCCGACGTCGAAGAAGAAATCGACGAAGCAAGTTTGGAAGAATGAGCAAATCTGACTAAAAGAAAACGACAAGCCGGAGAACAGGCCTGTTTGTGCGCCTTTTCTCCGGCTTTTTTACGCTTAGTTTTTTGGTTCCTCTGGATAAATTCCGTGTCGCCGTTTTGAGAGCTAGCAGTTCCGTATTTCTTCAAAGACGAAATTAACGGCGAGAAAGAATTGACGCCTGATAAAGCGCTTTTATCAGGCGTCAATCATTTCTATACCACCTGTTTAACGTCAAGGCTGGTAGTTGGCAATCGCAATAATAAGCCAAACGACGCCAATGCAAAGGACAAAACTGACGACGAATCCGACGACGTCCACCCAGTTTGGGCGATTGAACTCCAAACCGCCGAATTTAAATAAACGCTTGTCGTCAAATCGATGCGGTTTTTCGTAAGAAAGACGCATTTCTTCAGCGTCTTTTTCTGGATCAGGATCGACCGGGGTTTTCATTTTAACGTAGTATCGATCCAATTTTTCTGCGTTGCCACGAGGCGTGATGAAACTGAAAAGAATTAAGAACACAAAGGGAAGGAACAAGCGGGTAGGAAGACGCATTGCCTCGAGTGTTCCGTTGCTTTGGGAACGTAAATCAATTCCTAAACGATCGTAAAGGAGAAAATCAAGTTCGAACGTTCCTTTACCTTTGAGCGAAACGCCCATTTTTTGAAGCTCTTCCGTTGATTTATAACGATTTATCGTTCGTTCTCTGTTTTCGCCAAGCGATTCCTTCGAACAATAAGAAGCGTCAAAAAGATTTAATTGTTCGTCGTCTTCGACAAATACTTTGCGTTCTTTAAGCGTGTCCGGGTCTTTGACGATCTTTGCGACAACGATACCGGACGAATTCAAGACAAGTTCTGAACCTTCAGAATCGTACGGAACGACTCCTTTGCCCCAGAAGATAGCTTTTCCCCCGGTTTTAAACTCGTCGACAATCGTTTCGCCTACCGCAATTGGCGCGGGTTCGTTTCCAAGTTCGCGAAAAACTGCATTTGCTTTTTCCTCTTCGGAAAGGTTTTCAAGGGACTGCAAGAGATTGTTTTTTTGCTCGTCCCACAACATTCTTGCCGCGTTTCGACGTTCAACGTCGGTGGGAGAGACCGCGCGTTTTTCGCTTGTGACAATAAACTCGTTTGTCGCAAGATACTTAGGGTTGGTCGTTAAGCTTCTGTCGAATTTTGCGACGTTCATAGGGATAATAAAGAACAGAGTGAGCGTCAGGATAATGGTCGCCCAAGCGGAGTATTTATTGGCGCGGCGCCAGTACATTCCGATCCAGAACGGGGCCGCGAAGACAATAGGGATTTCCCAGGCGAATTTGAGTTGTTCAAATACGTTCATGGAAGTTAGAGAAACGACGGTGGCTCCAATGATTACAATGGCGCCGCAAATCCTGCCCGCCAGAACGAAAGTTTTTTCACTGGCGTTAGGATTAATCAGAGCAGCGTAGCCGTTTCTGACGACAAGTCCGGAGACAACCAGCATATAGCAACTGGCGGAACTCATTAACGCCGCGAGTAGGCACGCGAGCATAAGTCCGACCAATCCGGCGTTCATTGGGCCAAGCAATTCACGCGTCGCAACTCCCCAGACTCTGTCCGGATCGGCGGCAAGTTCCACGTTGCTCGCGAGATAGGCAAGCGCTACCAACGCGGTTAAAGCCCAGCCGATCGTGCAAAAGCGTTTGAGAATGTTGCCGGCGACAAGACCAAATCGCGCGTTAAACTCTGTTTTTGCCGACCCTCCTCCAGTCGCAATAAAGTGAGGTTGACAAACGATGCCTAATAAATTCAGCAGAGTAATTGCGACGATATAGTGAAATGGGAATTCTCCGCCTTTGGGGCTTGTCAGAATCTCAAAGTACTCGGCGGGGACTCGTTTGTGGAGAATTGTAAAACCTTGCTGAATTGATCCCTGCTTTGAGGAATTAGTGGAAACAGGTTCGACTTTGTCAGAGGAAGCCTCCGCTTCGGAATCAGTTTCTATCGCGTTCTCTTGAATAGTTGCGACGACAGCCGCGTTGGTAGTAACAGCCGCGCTATCGTCTTTCACGAGCGCGTTTAGACCAATTGGAATAAGAACGACTGACAAGATTACAATGAAAATACCCTGAATTAAATCTGTCCAATACGCGGCGCGCAATCCTCCCAAAACTCCGTAAAAGAGAACGCATACGGCCGTCAATATGATAATGAATTGATCGAAGGGGATTGAATAACCAAAAAGAACAAGCGAATCGGCACCAACGAGCGGCGCGCCCATTTTGCCAATAGCCGTCATTCCAACGCCAAGGTAGACCATATAAAAGACGGCGCCAAAAATCATATAAGCGAAGGCGATCGCTTTACTTTGGTAACGCTCTTCAAACCAGTCGCCGAGCGTAAGACAGCGCATACGACGATACCACACGCCGCAGATCCAATAAAACGGCGTTACGAACAACCAAAGAAGACCGCTCCAGACTCCGCTTAATCCGTTCGTAAAAGTTGTTTTTGCGGTAACAATAGGGTCGGAAGCGTTTGTTCCGGCTCCAAAAGCTGCAAACATCTGAAATAATTTGCCAAAACTTCTACTGCCGAGAAAATAGTCTTCCTGTTTTTTTACAAAGAGCATCGACCACAAGCCGATTAAAGTCATAAGGACAAAATAACCGGCCAAGACAATATAATCAAGCGTTGTTAAACCCATTGCGGACCTTGAAATAAATGCGACTTCTTATGGCAAACGTCGATTTAATGTAACGGGGACTATTACCGTTGTTCATTACAGCGGCGTCTTTGGACGTCCTGTCGATTCTATCATAAACGAGCGCTTAGTTCAAGAAGAAAGGAACTCTCCCTCAAACAGACGTAAAACGCCGTAAGGTTCGAAAGCGCGTTGTGAAGCTATTCTTGTAAGGGAACCTTGTCTTGTTCCGACGTTTTTGGGCTGTTTTTTTCCGTAAACTGCGAAAGCGTCGGTTTTAAAAGAGGAACTCCAAACGGTCCTTTGCGATCAGTGAAGGCGTCGTCGCCGACGTCTTCAGATAGCGTTTTAAGCGAACTGACGAACGTCGAGTCGGTGTAATCGGCATAGTGAAGAATCATCGCTTCAAGACTGGAAGGTTGCATGGGAGCTCCCCAGTCTTGAAAGCGCGAATGCGTCAGTATTAAATGGATCAATTGCGTTTTTAAACATTCGCTCACTCCCGTTTCGTCCGCGTAACGCCGCACGATTTCCGCGCCCAGTATAGCGTGTCCGACAAGTTCTCCCGCTAAGGTGTGTCTAGGTCCCGTTGCGAGCATTTGCGTGTCGAGAATCTTCCCAATATCGTGAAGAATCGCGCCGGCGACCACAAGCGGTTTATATAGTTGCGATTTGGTTTGAGGGATCGTCGCATGGAAGTAGTCGGTTAAGAGAACGGCTAACTTTGTAACAGAAAGCGTATGTTCTAACAGACCTCCTACATAAGTGCGGTGATGTGAGCGAGACGCCGGCGATTCGTAAAGTGCGAGGCGCTTGTCTTTGTAGATTTTCTGAATGAGGCGAAGTAAAGGCGTCTTCTGGAGATGTTGATTTGCCAACGCTAAGATTTCTGCGGCAGTCGCCTCGGGAGGCGTCTCGGATGTAGGACGGCATTTGTTCTCGCTAAAACCGTCCGCTTTGTCGTCTGGCGTAACTTCTCGAATCCGCAGTATTTCAAGTTGACTTCCATAGTTGGTGTTTCGAATAAGTCCGCGGATTTTGTAATATTTCCCGATCTTCCAGTTTTTTTCGCAGTCTTTAAACAAGGGACTCTCATTCCAAAGAACGGCGTGCGTCGATTGACGAGAGTCTCGGAAAGTCGCTTTAAAAAATGGGTTGCCTTCTTTGGTTAGCCGTCTTTCACGTGAGACGAGTTGAACAAAACAATCAATTGGCGTAGAGTGATTCAGACTTGCCAACGTTCCTATTGTCGGTTGCTTGTTTTGGTTAACAACGTTTTTCTGAGTTGTCGTCGATAAACTGAGGGAAGGGGGAAGTTTTGTTTGAGAATTGGCTTCGTTGGACGCGCCGGACGATTCTTTGGAAGTCCTTTGTTTTGGAATCTCATCAGAGCGTTTAACGTTTTCAGTTCCGTTATGTTTTATCGACGTTTCAGTAGCCGGGTCTCTCAAACTTACGTCGTCCTCGTCGTTCAATTCCTCTCGTTCGGACGAATCTTCGTCAGAATTCTTGGTTACGTTCGTCGACGAAGTCGAGGATTCGTTTGACGATTCCAACGCAGGGGCATCTTGTGTAGATCGTTTAGGCAAACTTGTCATCGTTCGACTCCATTATTGCAATTGACGTTAGGAAAATACCTTGAACTTTAACTTGGATCGTCTTCAACCGGTTTTTCAAGAACAAGAGGCAATTCGACGACGAAACGGGCTCCTCCCAACGGAGAGTCGTCAATTGAAATCTTTCCCTTGTGTTCCTGGACAATTTTGTGGGTAACCGCTAACCCCAACCCTGTTCCTCCGCTTTTGTTCTTTGACGCGAAAGGTCGGAATAAAACGTCGCGCATTTCGAGCGGAATTCCCGGTCCTACGTCGTCGACAGTAATCGAAACCTGCTTTTTTTCAGGCTCAAATCCCACGGTAACTTCTACGCGGGCACGGGCGAACCTTGGAGCGGCGACGTCTTTGTTTTCGGAGGCTTCCGGATCGTAATCTTTGGAAGCTTCCAGAGCGTTTCCAATCAAGTTAACAACCGCTCGGTGAATTTGTTCCTTGTCAAAATAGAACTTAGGAATGTTCTCATTAGGGATGAATTCTAAGTCGACGTCCAGATCTTCGGCTCTTCCACGCATCAATTCAACGACGTCGTTCATGAGTTCGTTGAAATTATCGAAGGACCAAACTGGGGTTCGCTCTTTGCTGAACGTCAACATATCGAGAACGAGATCAGATATTCTCGTCTGATTCTTTTCGACGATATTCCAGCCTTTTCCAATTAAGTTTTCGTCGTGTTCTTTTAACCCGGTATGTATTAAAAAACTACCCCCGCGGATTCCCTGAAGAATATTCTTAATATGGTGCGACAATACCGCTACTGTTTGACCGATAGCGGCAAGGCGTTCGGCTTGAGCCATTCCGAGATAATACTGGGTGTCTTCTACCGCAAGCGCGGCTTGTCGTCCAATCGCCACCATTAGTTTTAAATGGTCCAACGTTAATTTCGATTCCTCTGTTCCTGAGAACGAAATATTTGAAGACTCGCTGAACTCGTCGTGCCCGAAAAGCTCTGATCGATACTCGTTTTTCTCATTTGACGGAATTTCATAATTGTCGCCGATAGAATCGACGTGAAGATCAAGCTTTGAATCGGGAATGCTGTCGGCGTACCCCGTGTCGAGCGCGTTTTGCGTCACGTCGACAATAGAACGTCGCGTATTGACGTTTGACGCTTCCTCGTGAAGAGTGGGATTCGGCAAATTAGAATCGTAAGGTTCGGCGTTGAGACCGTCCGTTTTGACGTCGTGGGACAAGTCTCCAAGTCGGCGGGAAACGTCTATATAGACGACCCCGACCAGTCCGTAACGTCCTTGCATAGGGACGCAAATAGCTTCTTTGACACCGTTTTGAAGTATACTTGCCGAACCTTCCCAACGCTCGTCGCTGCCTGCGTTGCTGGTCAGCACGCCTTTCTGATTACGAAACGCATAGTTCAAAATGGTTTGGCTGACTTTAACGCGTCCTCCTTTTTTACGAGTTTTAGAGGACTTAGGAACAAGTTTGTCCGCGTCTGCGTCGTAGAGAAAAATACACCCGCGATCTACCGGCGCCCATTGGAAGATCAGTTCGAGAATGCGATCGAGCAACCGTTCGACGTCTAATGTTCGACTCGCGGCAAGCGTTGCGTGATACATGAAATTCAGGTGCGCGCGAGCTTTTTCGAGCCATGCGGCTTTGAGCTCGTTTTCTGCGGATTTTTCAAATAGTCGACGACTTTCCTCAGGGGTGAGGGCATGAAGAACCCTTGATTCGCTCTCTTGTTCAGAATCTTGAAAAACGTCGACCAACGGCTCTTGCGCGCCTACGTCCAGAGTTCGGGAGGCGAACAAAAGGACTGTCTTGCCAATTTGAATTTGATCGCCGTTAGCGAGACGACGAGATTGAATTTGCTTTCCATTTACAAAGAGACCGTTTGAACTTTCCAAATCTACGATCGTTCGCCCCAGATCGTTTATGCGAATTTCCGCATGACGACGGGAAGTTTCAGGGTCGTGCAAACGAATCTTGTTGGAAGAATCACGACCGATTGTGATCGTGGTGTCGTCAAGCGTATAACGACGTCCTTGATCGTTCCCTTGGATGACAAAAAGCGAGTCCAACGCCGTCTCCGCTATCGTTTTGAGGGTAGAAGGAAATAGTCGCGTTCAGCAACTGTGAACCAAATCTCAGTACCAACGACGACGAACCGCGCACGGCCCGCGCAAGCTGATTGAGAGACAAACGGCAATTGCCAAATGATCGACCAACGTTCTTGATTCATTCTAATAGATGAACGTTCTTGTTTGTAGTTTTTTTTATTCGTATTGAATTGACTCTTGATTTTTTTGGGCTTTTTGTAGGGATTATAATGGATAATTAGGTAGTTTTTCAGTTTTTTAAAGATTGCCAGATCTTTAATGAAAACAAGTCTCTTCAAAGTTCGTTATTCTTTGTGATAATTAAAGTCGAGGGCGTTTTTTTGATTTCTCTTGAAGTGCATGAGAAATCTGTTAGAATATACGAACCTCGGTTAAGCGCGAGCTATTGTTGAAGGCGTTTGCGCTGGCTCATGGGCGTTTTTAGACGCTGTTTTATTGAATACTCACGCGTCGATTCCAGTAATGAGAGCGCCGATTTGAATTGGATAGTCGTTTGTATGAACGTCGACGTCGCTCTCATTGGCCGCGTATACAGGATTCATACGTCTGAGTACGTTTTTTAAGGAGTAACGATGAAAAAATGTAAGTTAATTGCGGTTGTCGCAGTTGTCGCGGCGTTTAGCGCCGTTGGGTTTGCCCAAGATCTCAGTGATAATCCCGCCTACCAAAACGGTACGGATTGGCTTGCTAATCCGGTTGAGAATCCAGACGCCGAAGCGGCGACAGAAGCCGACATGAAGGCTTATGAGGAGACTCTGCAAACGAACGTCGACGGCGAAACGCTAAAGTTCAAGATGATCCCGATTAAGGGCGGCGAATTCACGATGGGAAGCGACTCCGGCGAAAAAGACGAGGCTCCCGCTTTTAAAACGACGGTCGCTCCTTTTTGGATGGAAGAACATGAAGTAACTTGGCAAGAGTTTTCGTTGTTTGCTCTCATTTATTTGGCCAACGCCCATAAGTCTGGAGCCGTTAAATCGACGTCTGATCGCGACGCTCTGGCCGACGCGCTTGCCGCTCCGACCGCTCCGTACAGCATTGGAACGATCAGCTACGATAAGAGCAATAAAGAAGGGTATCCAGCTAGCGGTATGACGCGTTACGCCGCGCAAATGTATTGCAAGTGGCTCACGGCGACGACGGGTCGTTATTATCGTCTTCCCACCGAAATTGAATGGGAATACGCGTGCCGTTGCGGAACCGAAACCGCTTACGAATTTGGCGACGACGAAGCGGATCTTGACGATTACGCCTGGTACGTGGCGAACAGCCCGGACGGGTATAGCAAAGTCATGACCAAGAAGCCGAATTCCTGGGGGTTGTACGACATGCACGGAAACGTTTGCGAATGGGTCATGGACCAATACGATAAAAAAGCCTACAAGGATTGGGAAGGCGGAAAAATCGACACGCCTTTCGTTACTCCCAAGAAACCCTTGTCTGTTTACGGTATGTTCAACGAAATTGCTCGCGGCGGTTCGTGCTTCCATGAAGCCGCTGATTGCCGTAGCGCGAAACGTATTGTTTCCGACAAGAGCTGGAAAGAACACGACCCGCAGTTCCCGCAGAGCATTTGGTGGATGACCGAAGCTCCTTACGTTGGTTTCCGCGTTGTTCGTCCTTTGGCGGTTCCGTCTGCTGATGAGGCGAAGTTATTTGAACCAGATCCGGCTGTTTGGGCGAAATACAAGGAACTCAATCCTCGTTGATCGTGAAAGCAGATTCGTCCAGTCGTTTTCTTGACCTTGATATCAGAAAAGACGCGTTTTCCTTTGGGAAGACGCGTCTTTTTGTATGTTCGAACGGTCAAAACAAAAGGACGACTAATTGAGGTTAAGCAACAACGTGAAAAGAATACCCGCCAGGAAAATCGCGACGGCATAACCCCCAAACGCGACGGTCCAAAACCAGATCGGGACTTCCTTATACCAATCGCCAAACGGATTCCGCATATCGTTTTGCACTGGAGTACTGGCGTTTTGAGCGTTATATGGCGCGTTTCCAAAAGACGAAGGCGCAACGTTTGCCGTTTGTCGAGGGGGCTCGTTCAAGACGGGTCTGGCGGGTTGATTGACGGCGTTTGTTTCATTGGGGGCAAATCGAACCGTCTGGCTTGAATTAGGGTTGTTGGATTCGGAACCGATTGGCGAAAGATGGGGCGGAACTGTCGGCTGATCCGACGACTGTTTGAATTGCGTTAAGTTGATTATTTGCGCCGATTGTCCAGCTTTAACTTCCGAAACGCCGGACGCGGAAGGCGAATTCTGCTGATTGGCGCTTGCAAGTTTAATTTTGGTAGTGTCCGCAATTTCGCTAAGAGCCAGTTCCAAAGGGTCCAGCGGTTCTTCCAAAGAGGTTTTCTGAGAAAGCATCAGGTTGCCGCTCTTAGGAAGAAGTTTGCCGCTTGGAGACGATTTGATACGCGACATAGACGTTCCGCTTTCAGCCGCGTCGTAGAGATCGACAGAATCTTCGCTCTTTTTAGAGACAAGCCCGTTGAGTTCGTCGTCGGATAGCCGGAAAGAAGATTCGATTCTTTCGGAACCGATTTCGGTGGCTCTTTCGTTTGCCGCAAGGAAATTTTGCTCAACGTTGATTTGTTGAAGTCCTTCCAGATCGTCGCCGTCTTCAGACGCAAAATCGCTGGGCTGAGCAAATCCATGCCGAACAAGCCAATGCTTCATGATTTCAGCCACTTGTTCAGCCGACTGAATTCGATTCTCAGGCTTTTTCGCCATCATATTGGAACAGATTTCAACTAGGTCCGCAGGCGCGTCGGGACGTTCGTTAAAAATACTCGCCGGTTCTTTGCGTTGATGAGCCAGGAGGCGTTGCGAAATAGAGCCGAACGGAAAGGGCGGTTTTCCCACCAAACAAAAATACAGCGTGGCGCCCAGACCGTAGACGTCGGCGCGCGCGTCGACGTTATGACTGTCAAGCGCTTGTTCCGGCGCGAGATAGTCCGCAGTTCCCAAAATCTTGTCTTCGTCAAACGTCGTGCCCTGAAGCGCGAACGCCCCCTCGTCTAACAACGCCAAGCCAAGATCAAGGATTTTTACGAAACCTTTTTCGTCGACGACGATGTTGTCCGGTTTGACGTCGCGATGTACGACTCCGCATCGATGCGCGTCGGCAAGCCCTAACGCCGCTTGACGAATATAATTGGCGGCGTCTTCGTAATCCAACGGCCCCTCTTTTTCGACGAGTTGACGCAGATTTTGCCCTTCGAAATACTCCATGACGATGTAGTGGACGTCTTCAAAACGGTCGACGTCGTACGCGCGAACGACATGTTGGGAATCGAGCGAGGCAATCGCTTGCGCCTCTCTTGCAAAGCGATCCAGATAAGTCGGATTGAGTCTTCGTTTGGGAAGAACCTTAATGGCCACTCGGCGTTTCATTACCGTATGTTCGCCGAGATAAACGGAACTCATGCCGCCAGAGCCGAGATGTCCCAAGATTCTGTACTGACGAAGATAGAATCCCTTGTATTTACGCTTCATTAGCTGCCGAACGTGCCACGTTGTAAGCAAATTGCGTTTGACGTATTCGGAGGCCAGATGGCTTGCGTCGCAGAATTCGTTAGGAGCGTCGCGTTTAATTTCCGCTAAAGCGTCTTCGTACGTCTTATCTTCAAGAAGACCGCTACGCTTCAAAAGATCGAGAAATTCGTCAGTTGTAATCGTTGACATGGGAAAACGCGGCTTCAAACTAAGGTTCATTGAAACGAGTGATTAAACTTCCGCCCTTTCTCACGATTATAGTGCAAACGGCGTCGATAATCAAACTGTTTCAACGATTTTATTAAAAAGCTTTTTGAGAAAGAATCGTTCGTTCAAACGAAAAGGATCGGGGGCTATTCGAGCCAACCGGCGCGACGAATATATTCAACGCCGTCTTCGCGCGTGGAAAAACAGTCGTCAAGTTGCGCTTCAAACGCAAGTTTGAGAATTTTGCCCATTTGCGGCCCGGATTTTACGCCCAGGGGAATAAGATCGCGTCCGTTGACAAGGGGACGCGGCGCCGATTCTTTAAGCTGAATACGCTCTGCGGCTTCAAGCCAAAAATCTATTTGAAACTTTATTTTTTTTGCAACCGGTTCTCCAGAAAGCGCGCTTAGATCAATTTGGGGAGAAAGATGACGCTCAGGCGATCCGCAGCCCATCGCGTCCGCCTGACGAAGTAACGCCCATAATTTGATATTTGCCGGGGCGAGTCGATTGGCTAAACGTTGAATTGCTCGAACGCTGGGAGCGACGATATCGGTCATGTGCTCGTTGACGAGTTTCTCAACAGTTTGCGAGACGCGGGTCGGAGCCCTCATCTTCTCAAAAAAAACTCGCGCGATAGGCGCTCCGACTTTATCGTGTTTCAGTGAACGCAACGTTCCGTTCTCGTCAAGTCGCGTTGTCGCAGGCTTGCCAAAATCGTGAGCTAAAGCGGCAAACATAACATAGAGTTTCTCTTCTTCCGTTAGTTCTGGTTTGAACGCACGCACGATCTTGGCCGCTTGACTGCAAACGGCCAACGTATGAGTCCATACGTCTCCCTCCGGATGCCAGTCCGGATTTTGAGGACAGTTGATCAGCGCCGCAATTTCCGGGAAAACGGCGACCCAGCCGCTGTCGTAAAGAAACGTAAGACCGATTTCGGGGTATTTTCCTTTGACCGCCCATTTTCTCCACTCTTCATAGACGCGTTCTTTGGAAAGAGTCGGATATTCAGGAAGGACCTCGCGACAGTATTGCAGGGTTTGAGAATCTGTCGAAAAACCAAAACGCGCCGCAAATTGCATACCGCGCAAGACGCGAAGAGGATCGTCTTTAAACGCGGGACTGGTCGCCCTTAACAACTTGCGTTTAAGATCGCCAATTCCGTCGAAGGGATCGCAGAAAGAACAGTCGCGACGCATGCCGATAGCGTTAATCGTGAAATCGCGTCTCGCAAAAGCTTCCTGAGGCGTTAACGTCGACGCCGATTCAACGTCGAATCCCTTGTGCCCCAGTCCGTTTTTAGATTCTCGCCGTGGCAACGCCACGTCGACGTCGCGACCGACTTTGAGAACCCCAAACGCTTGCCCAACGATATCCACCCTAAAATGCGGACTGAGTATCTGGCGAATTTGTGAATAACTAAGTCCGTAGACTTCAACGTCGTAGTCTTTGGAGTGAATGTTTAAAAAGGCGTCTCGAACAAAACCTCCAACAAGGAGAACTTCCGTCGCTCCGTTTTGTTCCAGAAGCTCAATGATTTTAAGAACATGCTGCGGGATTGGGAACGCCATTGTAAAACTCTAACACACTCTCAACGACAGTCGCGCGTTCTTGTAAAGAAAGCGCAGAATCACTTAATGTCTATGATCTTGCTTTTTAGGGCATTATACATCTGCTTTCGCTTTTTGGAATAAGTCCTCTAAGAATCAGAAAACGCGGCTGGAACAGTTCATTTTTCCTTCTTTTTATTTTTTTTCATGAAAAAACTTGAATTTATCGGCAAATTTAGGTATCTTTGACGAAAGCCGACGTCGAAGACGTCAACCCGGTTTTCTTTATAGTCGGCGTCGTTAGAATTGCGCTATTGTTGATAATGCAACGCTTTGGAGAGGTTGTTCAAATGATGAAAACTTTAAATGTTGGTATGTTAGGGACTGGTTTTATGGGACGAACGCACTCTAACGCGTTCAATCAGGTTGGGCATTTCTTTGAATTGCCTTATAAAACCGTTCTGAAATGTTGTTACAGCCGAAATCCTGAGAACGCTAAGAAGTTCCAAACGATTTGGGGATATGAGTCGATTGAAACTGATTGGAGAAAAATCGTTGAACGCGACGATATCGATATTATTGACGTCGTCACCCCTAATCATCTCCACAAGGATATGGTCGTTGCCGCAGCCGAAGCTGGGAAGGCTGTTATTTGTGAAAAACCTCTTGCTATGAATTCACAAGAAGCGGCGGAAATGGTCGCCGCCGTGGAAAAAGCCGGCGTTCCCTCCGTCGTTTCTTTTTGTTATCGTCGCAATCCTTCCGTGGCCCTTTTCAAGCAACTGGTTGACGAGAATCGTATTGGTCGTCCGTTCCATTATCGCGCGACGTACAATCAAGATTATACGATCAGCGAAAAAGTTCCCGTTGGCGGCGCCTCTCTGTGGCGTCTCGACGGCAAAGTTGCGGGAAGCGGAGTAACAGGCGACTTGCTCGCGCACTCGATCGATACCGCCGAGTGGTTAAACGGACCTATTGAAAAGGTATGCGCGCATACGGAAATCTTTATTAAAGAACGTAAAAACGTTGAAACGGGCGAAGTTACTCCTATTACGATCGACGACGCGTGCATGTTCCTAGCCGTGTTTAAAAACGGTTCGATTGGAACGTTCGAAAGCACGCGTTACGCTCGCGGCCGAAAGAACTTCAACACTATGGAAATGAACGGCTCGAACGGAGCTTGTTATTTCAATTTGGAAGAACCTGAATATTTGCAATTCTTCCGTTATGGCGATCCTCAAACGGGGCAGAAAGTTGAGGAAGATCATTTGACCGGTTGGCAAAAGATCCTGGTTACCAATAAGGAACATCCTTATATGGACCATTATTGGGTTCCTGGAACCGTTATTGGTTACGAGCACTACTTCATCAATCAACTTGCCGATTTCCTGATTCAAATGGCTGGCGGAACGCCCGTGTATCCAGTTCCGACTATTGCCGACGCCGCTCGAACCCAAAAAGTATGCGACGCTGTCATTCAAAGCGCGAAGGAAGAACGCTGGGTTAAGATCGACTGAGTTTTCAAAGAGATCGTTTGATCCGTTTTAACGATATTGTTGCGCGACGCCAATTCTGGTCAGATTCAATGAGCAGAATTGGCGTTTTTTTAACGCTAATTGTTCGAAGTATCCCCAAATAGCGAGAAACACGACTGTCCCAAAATATTTAGGATTGTGCCGAATAATTTAACGCGCGCCCCTCTGAACACGCTATTTTTTTCCTTTTGTAATTCAATTTCAGTTTATTCTGGGTATAATAAACTTGTGGGGAATGAATATGTTAGAACGTTCTTCATGCGCCGATCGTTAAGTGTTAATGCGAGGAAGAAATGGGAATTCGATTTTTTTGTCCAAACGGACACAGTTTAAATGTGCGGGCCGAGTTGGCTGGAGAAATCGGTTTTTGTCCAAAATGTCAAGTTCGGATGCTCATTCCTACCGAGAGTATGCGCCTGTCAGGCGAAAAGTTTGTTCCTGGCGTAAGTCGCACGGCTGAAGCGCGCCCTAAAATCGATTCTGAAAACGTCGTTTCAAGCGCTCCGGCGGCGGAAAACACTGGCGGAGTCCAAGAGAATCCCAACGTTGTCGTTTCAAAAAACGAACTCGGCGTTTCAACTCAAACGGAACCTCCTCTTGGAGATATTATTCGTCAGGTCGCCTCGGCAAGCGCGTCGGGAAGAGAAGAGAAGAGAGAAGAAGAAACGCGTTTGTCTTCTGAAACGTCCGAGGGAGACGCAAACGCTCTCTGGATGGTTAATGTTCGAGGGCAAGAATACGGTCCCGCTACGCTCGAGGTCGTTCAATCCTGGATTAGTCAGCGTCGAGTCGCGCCAAAGACGCTTGTTTGGCGGCAGGGGTGGAATGCGTGGAAAGAAGCGCAAGACGTCTTTCCAGAGATTAAAGAGGCGTTTGAAAGGCCGACTCCGCCGAGCGACGAGCTTTCGATTGAGGACAAGCGTTATCGGGAACAGGCGACGGAAACAAACGAAGAGCGCCAGGAACGTCTTATTCGCCGAAAGAAAAAGGCGTCAACTTCTACTTTTCTTATTTGCGGTTTAATTGCTTTAAGTCTGGCGCTGTTGATTGCCCTAATTGTCATTTTGCTAAAGCAAAATTGACGCGTCTGGTCGCTCGAAACGTCGATTTTTGCAATCTGGTTTTAAACTGATTTTAAGTTTTTCCTCTTGATGATTTTGATATTGGCGCTAACATTAGGAGGCGTTGGTTTTAAACGTTCCGACGACGTATCGCGCGGGTATGGTGGAATTGGCAGACACGTCAGATTTAGGTTCTGATGGGCGAACGCCCGTGGAGGTTCGAGTCCTCTTACCCGCATTTTTGAGTTCTGTTTCAGTTAAATAACAAACGACGCGTTCCTTTTGGGACGCGTCGTTTGTCTGTTCTTGTCGCTCCGGTTGAACCGATGTTATATTACATCTTGGGAATTTTTCGATATTTAGCGCGTCGATTCGTTCCGTATTTGGGATCTTCCGATCGTTTCATTTCTTCATAAGACGAGAAGTCTCCCTCAAACCAACGCGTTTTTCCATTTCCTTCAAAGACAAGGAGATGGGTACAGATGCGATCAAGGAAGAAACGGTCGTGGCTTACGACGATTGCGCAACCCGGAAATTCAATGATTGCCTGTTCGAGGACGCGCATGGTCGCGACGTCCAGATCGTTGGTCGGTTCGTCAAGCAACAGGAGATTGCCGCCGCGTTTGAGCAACTTGGCAAGATGTATTCTGTTGCGCTCGCCGCCGGAACAAACTCCCACAAGGCGTTGCTGTTGAGTTCCTCGAAAATTGAAACGCGAAACGTACGCGCGACTGTTCATTTCTATATTTCCAAGTTGAACGTGATCGCGACCGTCGGTAATTTCCTGAAATACGGTATTGTCGTTGTTTAGAGCGTCGCGATGTTGGTCGACGTACGCTAACTGCACCGTGTCGCCAAGCTCAATTGTCCCGGCGTCCGGTTGTTCTTCGCCGACGATCATTCGGAACAGCGTCGTTTTTCCCACGCCGTTCGGACCGACGACTCCCACGACGGCGCCGCGAGGAACTGTAAACGAAACGTCGTCAAGCAACGTCGTCGTTTGTCCGCCCTGTTCGTAAGACTTGCGCAATCCTTCGACGACAAGAACTTTTTCGCCAAGTCTTGGACCGGGCGCAATTTGAATGATGGCGTCGCTTTTGTCGTCGAATTTTTGCTCGGCGGCGAGTTTTTCATACGATTTGACGCGCGCCTGGTTTTTTTGGAGACGTCCTTTATGCGCCGTTTGAATCCATTCCAATTCTTTTTTCAACGTTTTTTGACGTTGAGACTCCTGCTTCTCATAAATTCTGAGCAATTCAGCTTTTTGCGCAAGCCAGGAAGAGTAATTCCCCTCAAAGGGAATGCCGCGGGTATTGTCGATCTCAAGGATCCATTTAGTGATATTGTCCAGAAAATATCGATCGTGCGTAACGATGATCACTGTTCCCGGATAGTCGCGTAAAGCGCTTTCCAGCCATTGGACAGTCTCCGCGTCCAGATGATTCGTAGGCTCGTCCAACAGGAGAAGATCAGGTTGTTCTAACAACGCTTGACACAGAGCGACGCGGCGCCTCTCGCCTCCGGAAAGTTGACGAACAATCGCCTCGTCGGGCGGTAGAACCAATGCGTCGGCGGCGACGTCGATTTTTCGATCGATTTCCCAACCTTCGACGTGATCGATTTCTTCCTGGAGTGTTCCCATTTCCTCCATTAATTTATCGAAGTTGTCCGCTTGGTCCGGATCGCCCAACGCCATGGAAATTTCGTTGAATCGATCAATTTTCGCCTGAATTGGCGCGACTGCTTTTAAAAGATTGTCGCGAACCGTCGCGTCGAGATCAAGTTCGGGTTCTTGCGCGACGTATTTAACCGTCATGCCCTTAACAAATTTGACTTCCCCGTCAATTTCCTTGTCTATTTGCGCCATAATCTTCAGCAAAGTGGATTTTCCAGCCCCATTTTCGCCGACGATACCGATTTTGGCCCCATAATAAAAGGAGAGACTAATATTTTGAAGAATAACTTTTTCACCGAATCGTTTGGTTACACGATTCATTTCAAATATAAAATGCGGCGCCATAAGACTCTCCGTTTTTTCTGATTAAACATTCTTCGATTATAGCTTAACAACGAGACAATTGGATTGACGTCGCGCATACGTCAAGCGTTCGCAGATTGTTTAAAAGAGGAAAAGCGTTTTATAAAATTGCGTAATAAATTGGAAAACGTCGATCGTTAGAAAACGAACTAATTCTCCGAGAAACTGTTCAAATAGGGATTATGTTTTTTTTCTGAAATAACCGTTGTCGCCGGTCCGTGTCCTGGAAGGAGACGCGCGTCGTCTGGCAATGTAAAAATCTTTTCAAAGATTGACGTTAACAACGATTTCATATCTCCGTCGGCAAAGTCTGTCCTTCCGACTCCGCCCGCGAAGATAAGATCTCCGCAAAAAACTAAAGGACGATCGTCTGTTTCCAATATGTAAACGAGATGACCGCGAGAATGACCGGGAACCTCCAGCGCCTTGAACGAAACGCCGGCGACGCAAAATTCTTCGCCGTCTTGAAGTTCCCTATCCGAATCGCAAGTCGTCGCTGAAAAACCAAAATGAGCGGAAAGGTTTCCAAAAGGATCGGTAAGCTTGTCGCGTTCGTTTTTACCAATAATAACCTGCGTGTCAGGCCATTGAGCCTTAATTTGGGAAACTCCTCCAATATGATCCCAATGACCGTGAGTGATCAGAATCGCTTGCGGGGTTAACTGTTTTTCCCGGATAGATCTTATTAGAACCTCTGGTTCCATCCCTGGGTCGACGATCACGCAGTCTGAGGAACGACTCGTCGAAATCACGTAGGCGTTCTCTTGAAAATCTGAAAGGACAAATCTTTCTATGACGACGTCTGACGATAACATTTGTTACTATTGATAGGCGTTAAATCACTGGTTAACGAACTTGGTTAAAACTAAAGAAACGACGAAAAACTCGCGAAAACAACGATGTTCCAACAGTTTCCGAAACAGCTTCTGTCCAGTTCGAACTTGAAAAGTTAATCGTTAATAATGAAGACGAGCAACTTTTGCGGACCATGAACGCCCAACACAAGCTTTTTCTCAATATCGGCCGTTCTACTGGGGCCGGTAACTATCGCGATTTCACCGTGTTGAGTCGGATTTTTCATAATCGCCTCAATTTCGCTCCATGCGTCCGGCAAATGTTCGCGAAGCTGACTTGCTTTGGCGACGACAAAACACGCGGGGGAAAGATAGCACAAAAAGCGCTCAAAAGCGCTACGCGCTTCAATTGCGCATGACCCGGTGTCCGACAAAAGGACAAACGGCGACGTTAAACTTGCCGTCATCGTTTCGTAGACTTTGGGATCAGCGTCTGGATTTTCAGGAGCAAATACCAGCTTCCAGTCAGGAAGGTTCGTCGCGAGATCGGTAAGAACCAATTCTGTCAACTCCGAACGATAGACGCCTAATTGATAAGGGGCGGGCTTTTGAGAAGCTTCCGCAAGCTCAATAAGACGCCTGGAAATTTCTTCCGCCGCAGTTTTGGCGTCGGCGCAAATAACAGCTTCGCCTGCGACCGCTTTAATGTTGTTTTTAAACGCTTCCGCCATTTCGTCTTTCGAGGCGCCCTGACGATCCCAAATTAAAGGCGTCTCCGGTTCTGATAATTTCGTTTTGTCAACGTCGGAAAGGGCTTTTCTAATCGTGTCAAGAATAAACGTGCGGCTATCCATCAACAAATCCTTATCAATTAAGCTTTAGAAAGATTGCGACCGACTTGTTTCTCTTGAGGGCAGGAGCGCGATGAAAGCGCTTCAACAAAAACGAGAGCGTCGCAAGTTAGTCTGCTGTGACGCAGACCCTATTCCTTCCGTATTGTAAAACTTTTTCCTGTTTTTAAAAGCGGTTCAATGAAAACGAAGATTTTTCATAATTATGAAAGAAGGAATCCCGGTTTCTGAACGACCGTCGAAACTGTTTTGAACTCCGTGCGATTGAGTCGGCTATTAAAACAAAAAGAGCCGTAACCAAAACGCTACGGCTCAATACAACTATCGCATAACCAAGAGTTTATTTATAGGACGCCATATCCAAATAAAGGAAAACGGTCGCGGCGATAAAGAAAAGGAAACTCAACAACAAAACCAAGGTGTAAACGTCTTTTTGAGCTTTAACACGCGGAGCCTTAGCTTTGGACTTACCTTTGCCTTTGCTTTTCTTTGCAATAGGCTGAGACCCAAATCCGTCTTCCGCAGTTAAGGAAGAATCAGACGCGAAATCGGTCTTCTTGCCCTTTTTTTCCTTCTTCGGTTTTGGAGCCTTCGGAGCCTTCTCCTTCTTGACTTTCGGAGCTTTTTCCTTCTTGACTTTTTCAGCTTTGGCTTTACGTTCAGCCATTGCGCTCTCCTGTTGTAAAAACTAATGTAAGTTTTGGGACGCCGCTAAAAATAGACGTCGCTCAGTTGAGCCTGGTAGAGTAAACGACGTCGCCCTCTTGAATCACGCCTTGTCGATACTCAGGTAGAACCTTGCAAACGGCGCGATTAGGTTCGAGCGTAATGACTTCGATCTTTCCGAGATAAGAATCGCCGCGTTTGACGTCCAACTTATTGTGTTCGCTCAGACCGTCGTCCGACCCAATCGACACCATCAAGAGACCGTCGGCGCCCTCTTCAACGGTTTCAACTGCGCCCTGAACCGGGTACTGGGGAAGGTCGCCGTATTGATTCGCGTCGGCGGAGAGACCGTTTTGATTGAGAACGGTAAGCGCGTCGTCGTACGATTTTACGAGTTCGGTATTTTGATCCTGAAGGTCGCCGTAGACGGCGGAAAGTTCATGGAGTTTTTCCATCGTTTTCGCGAGGTCGCGAAGGTAATTGGCGCGAAGCTCTTGCGCTTTTTTCAATTCGTCGGACGCGTTTTCCAACTGTTGGTGGATATCGGTAACATACTTTGTGTTGGCGAAAACGGCGTCGGTACGATCGGCGAGATCTTCGTTGAGCTTGTCAAGATCGGCCTTCAACGAATCGTTTTCGGCTTGAAGGGCGTCGGTCTTCGTGCGCAAGGCGGCGATCATGTTGACGTAGGTTTGTTTTTCGTCTTCAATTTTCTTCGCCAGTTCCGCTTTTTGCGAGGTTAGTTTTTGCGCTTCGTCTTTGGCTTTATTGAGTTGTTCGTTAAGGGCGACGTTCTTATCCTTATAATTAGGGTGCGCCGCGTACGAAACAACGCTGAGCGTAAGGCAAACGACGCTCATCAACGCAATAATACCTACAAAAATTTTACCTACCAAGTTCATAAGGGAACGTCTCCTTTAATCGAAAGAACCACTCGTATGACCGAAGGAATCAAGGTTCTAACGCTTTGGCTTATCTTGACGCAAACGATTTGCAATAATCTACCAATCTGCCGACGCATGCGGGGCGCGTCCCACGAGAAGACGCTAATCGCACGCGTTTTCCTAGTATAGTCTTACTTAACGTCTCACAGGGAAGTTTTACGCCAAAAACGGCACGAATTCCGAAAAACGCCGTCTGAAAAAACGAATGTAACGATTTTGACGCGCTTTAAAAAACTCTACGCCGAACGTAACCCTACAACGACGTTCAGACCTATTCTAACGTCAAAACGCGACTTTTTCCAGTATTAGTTCTGAAATATAGCCTATATTTCGAACATTTCCAGTCTACGGTGTGTTTTGCTCGTTAAAATCGTTACAATCGTTATCTTTGTTTCTTCTCCGTATGAAAACTTTACATGGGAAGGATTTCAATCGACGTCGTCGAACCGTCGGAGGCCGAAGGCGTCACATGCAACGGTTTGCCTTCGCAGATATCGAGCGATTGTCGATGAATATGTCCCTGGAACACGCCAATAAGGTTTGGCGCGTTCAAGAGCGCGTCGCGAAACGCGTACGTCGTTTCCGTATGACCTTTTTCCGGCCATCGTGGTCTTCGTTCGATTTTATAGTTGCCGTCCGTAGACGCGTTCCAGTTAGGATTGCCGACCCCAAAAGCGACCGATCGACCGGGCGCGTAGAGCGGGATGTGCATGAACGCCGCCGTCGGTTCCATCGTCGCCAGCTCTTTTTTGACGAACTCAAGCTGTTCAGGCAGCATTTCGTAGATCGAGTCATCGATGAAAAGCAATTTGACGCCCTTAACTTTAACCGAGTAGCAAAGAGGATTGGCGCCGGACGGATAGAGAGGCTTAAGTCGTTTTTCAATCCATTCGTCGCGCAGTTCTCGCTCGGTTCCCGCCATGCCTTCAAAATGCCAATCGTGGTTGCCGGAGATATAGTAGCGAGGAACCGACAACTTGCCAAAACGCTCGAGGATGAAGTCGACTCCGGCGGCGGAGGGAAAACTGACAATGTCGCCCGTCATCGCAATTGCGTCAAGGTCTTGCGCGCCGGCCTCTTCGACAATCTGATCGACCATTTCCATCGGATTTGTTTCGGCTCCGTTTTTATAATTGCGCGTCGAGTTATACGCTTTGGACATACGATCGGAGTATTCTCGGTATTTATCCCCGCGTTCGTCGTCAAGATAGAGATGCGTGTCGGAAACGTGCATGATTCGGACTGGTTCCGAAATAGATTTCGTGTAGATTCTTATTTTGCGCCCGTCTAAAGAGAACGTCGTTTCCGGAAAAGACTTGTCTGCCGACGTTTCAGCGGCCTTTAGGAGATTGCCGGAAGGAAGAAGAGCCGCTGTTCCCGCCGCAATGGACGCTTGCAAAAACCGACGTCTCGCGTCGTTGTATTTAGTCATTGTAAAGTCCTTGATTTCGTAAGATTGAGTCAAAAACGACTTAAGTTCCAATAGGATGAGTCGCGTAAAAACGGAGTTTTTCAACGCCGAGGGGGATTGTCCGTCCCAACGATTCCGACAGTTGCCGGAGTCGCGGACGCCGTCAATTGTATAAGGTCGTCGTTCCTTTAGCAAGAATGGAATAAAAAAACGTCGTCGTTAGCCTAGTTTTGTCAATTTGCACTGTTGGCTAAGATCATATTCTTCCAGTAACCTTTCTTTACTGTTGAAAAGAAGAATGTGATCCCAGGGAAGTTCTGCGTCGATTGGATAAGGGGTGTGAGCGATCAAATCGACGTTGATTCCTCGTTGCGCGATCGCTTCTTGCCAAATCTCCGGCTTGAAGTGTTCATGCCAGGGATCAAGTCGGGCGCCAAGGCGCCACGCAGTTTCTATCACTTTGCCAATTCGCCGATCTCCGCGAGTCAGCAAACCTTCAAGCAAACTTATGTTCAAGTCGTGATACTTAACGTCGACCGAACGTTCCCGACGAGTTTGTCTCAAAAGACGATGCGCTTCGGTGAAATATTCGCGGGTTTGCATTCCTTCCCATTGCAACGGCGTGTGCGGCTTGGGAACAAAATTGGAGACGTTCGCGACGACTTGCGGCCATTTGTTTCGCGTTTCTTTTCCAAGACGACACATCTGATTGGCCAGCTCGACGATTCCAACGAGATCTTCGGGAGTCTCATGCGGAAAACCGCACATGAAGTACATTTTGATTCTGGAAAAACCGTGTTCAAAAGCCGCCTTGCAACCGTTGTAAAGATCTTCGTTGGTAACGCGTTTCGCAACGCGACGACGCATTTCGTCTCTTGCGGCCTCGGGCGCGACGGTCAGACTAGACGAACGTTCGGTCGTCAATCCCTGAACGACGGAACTTAGCTGATGATTGACGCGAAGACTTGGCACCGATAGCGTTATTCCTCTTGGACAGAGAGCCTCCTGAATTTTCTGCAACGCTTCCTCAAATTTGGGGTATTCGCTCGACGAAAGCGATAAAAGCGTCGCTTCGTCGACTCCCGTATTGGCGCAGGCGTCGCGAATCGTGTCTATGATCAAGTCGACTTTACGAGTACGAATGGGGCGTTTCAGTTGCGTACTTTGACAAAAACGGCATTTTTGAGGACAGCCGCGCATGATTTCAACAGAGACTCGATCCTGTACGCTTTCAATGAGTGGAATCAAAGGACGTCTTGGAGGCGGGAAGGCGTTTAAATCAGGAATAATTGCCGACTTAATGTATTCCGGAACGTCGTCGCAAGACGGTCGCGGACGCATGGCGCGACCCTGCGCGTTAATTTCCGACGTATAAAATTCCGGAACGTAGGCGCAGGTGAATTTCTTCGCGATTTCAAGGAGCGCTTCACGTCTGATCGCTCGCGATTCTTCCGCGTTCAGGGTCGGCCGTTCGAAATATCCTTTTTTAGACGCATGAACGCGTTTGAATCCCGCGCGTTGGCGCAATTCGCTCCAAAATTCAAGGAGAGAGGGAAGAGATTCTTCGCCGTCTCCTAACAGATATACGTCGATGAAGTCCGAAAGCGGTTCGGGGTTGCACGAAGCGGGGCCGCCGGCGACGACCAACGGTTCGTTAACTCCGCGATCAACGCGATGAATAGGGATTTGTCCCAGATCCAGCATTGTTAAAACGCTCGTATAACACAGTTCGTATTGGAGCGTGAAGGAGACCAGATCGAAAGCCTTCAGAGGAGTGAACGTTTCTAAAGAGTATAGGGGAAGCTGGTGAGATCGAAGAACTTCCTCAAAGTCAGGGCTGGGACAAAACGCGCGTTCGCAAGACAAATTGCTTCTGGAATTGACGACGTCGTAAAGAACCGCCAGCGCTATATTGGACATTCCGATCGAGTAAACGTCCGGAAAGCAAAAGCACATTCTCGCGTCGACCGATTCAGACGGTTTGACAATTTGGCCGACTTCTCCGCCAATATACTGACCGGGGGTGCGGATATCGGGAAGCAATAAACTTTCAATGGAACGTCTCAGTTCCAAATCGAAGAAATAAGGCTCTGACATGAGGAATTCGGTTTATGCGTCAAACGGAACGGTGAAAGTGACGGGCGAGTCTGAAAATAATCGGCAAAAACTTGGAAAAACTGCCTTGAACCAGCCTTATTATACAACGCCAACCCTTGAATATCAAGTTGGGAAAATGAAATCAATGTCTTTCCCGACACGCTTTTGCCCGAGTTTCCGGAAGTTTTTGGCGCGTATTGAATCTCTCAATTAACGTCTTGACGCATGAAACGGAAGATTTATGGATTTTTTTTGTTAAAATTTGTAACATAGTCGCGTAAAGATCGTTTTAAGAGTATCGGAGACCTGCGCCAAGGCCAATGGCGAAAGGAGCTGCTTTTTACAACCCTTTTCCTTATAGGAGCGTTCAATGAAACTTACTTTTGTTAAAAGTCTCGGCATGTTATTGACCTACGGCGTTATCGCGCTGAGCATGAGCGTCGTTTCCTCGTTCGCGCAAGACGACGCGCCTTGTCCTTTCGCGGACGACGAGGCGATTATCTACGCGTCCCCGGCGACTTTCGCGCAGGTTCCGGCTTTTCGGAACTTATGGAGTACCGACGAGGCTCAAAAGGCCTTGAAAGCCGCTTTTGAAAAAATTGACCAGGCCGCCGACGAAGCGATTGAAAAAGACGCGTCTCAAAAAGATCGTTTCGATTATTTGTCTTCGGTTTTGCGCGACGCCGCGAATGAAGAATCGTTTTCCGCCGCCGCCCTCAAATGCTACTTCACGTTCGTCGACGGGGTGGTGATCGCTCTCGACGTTCCTGAAAAAATAGAATCTCCCGAAGACGTCGCCAACGGCCTGTCTTTGACCTATATCCTGAACGTCAATCCTTCCGGACTCGATCTCAACAAGCTCTTTAAACAAGGCGAAGAATACGAGATCGTCAGACAAAACGACAAAGAACTTGTCGGCAAATTGTACGTGAAAGACAAGGGCGAACTTAAAGCGACCATTTATTTCGGCGGCGCTAAAGTCAAAGACATGGATAAATACGTCGTCGTTTTCGCTTCCAAAGAAGGCGTCGATAAAAAAATCGCCCGATTCCAGGAAACGAACGCTTTTATTGCTAATCGTCTTGACGGAAGCCTTTATGTAGACCAAATTTACAAGTCTGCTCTTTTCGAAAAAGCAGTTGCGGAACTTGAGAAAAAGGACGATCCGAAAGCTAGCGCCGCCGTCGCGTGGCTTAAAAAGGTCAAGTCTTTTGGCCTGCAGGCTAAAGGAACGGACGACGGTATTTGCGTTACGACGAAATTGGAAGCCGTCGATTCCAGTTCCGCGCAGGATTTTGCCGATATCGCCAACGGCGGTTTGGCGGTTGCGCGTATGAAAGTTAAGGAAAACAAAGATCTTCCGAAAGAAGCGGAAGTAGCCGTCGACGTTCTCAAGCAAATCGTCGTAACGCATGAAGCCGATTCTGTCGAAGCCGTCGGCACGATTCCCGTTAAGGCGGAACAAATTGCGAAGATTGCCGAACATATTTGGAACAATATCCCCAAATAGTTGGCAAAAGCAAGGCGATCGTCGATTTTTGATCGACGAGTTCGTTTAAATTGGCGAGCTCGTCGATCATTTTTGACGTCAAGCTTCTTTGCGACGAGTTTTTAGCTTCATTTGAAACAACCGGGGGAAATGGGCGCGAGTTTTCGAGAAGACGCGACGTTAGTCGAACGTTTTCAGTCGGGCGATACCGAGGCGTTTAACGAGATTGACCGTCGTTATCGCGCCAGGCTTGTTCATTTCCTCTTTCAACGATCGCATTCGCAGGAAATTGCCGAGGAATTGGCTCAAGAGACGTTGGCGCGCGCCCTGGCGTCCCTTTCGGGATTGAAAGACGGGCGTTATCTCGCGCAATGGCTCTATCGCGTCGCTCATAACAACTTGATCGACTATTTTCATAAGAACAGTCCGCCGCATGTGAGAATAGTGTCTTACGACGACTGCCTTTCCGACGAGCCTGGCGGCGGAGAGCGAGCGTCCGGGTCTCTTTTTACCGGTTTCGAACGAAGACCCGACGGGATTCCTTTTGACAATCGATCGCCGGAGGAGCAGGTTGTTTGTTCCGACGAACGTAACAATATTTGGCGAATTGCGAAAGAGACGTTGTCCGTCGAAGAATTTCAGGCGTTATGGATGAAGTATGTCGACGATTTTTCCGACGAACAAATCGCCTCGGAATTGAATAGGCGCGTCGTATCGACGCGGGTTTTTTTGTCCAGAATACGAAAAAAACTTTCAAAGTATTTGCAAGACGGCGAACGCGATCGTTAGATTGACGCGCCGACGCAATTGTTGGTTTTACCATGGAACCGCGTCAGACAATATCGAAAAAACAGAGAACCGACGAGTTGGAAATCGCCTTGACTAAAAGACTCCAAAGCGACCTTGACGGTTTTTTGCGCGACGAAACCTTTGAAGCGTCTCCTTGTGTTTCGAAAAAACGCGCTTTCTCCGACCCTCTTGTTTGGCGTTACGTCGCCGTTGGCGTTTTGTGTTTTCTGAGTTTGGGCGCTCTCTTGCGCTTTGCCGTTTCCTTTTACGCTTTTCGGGCTGATCAAAATGAGATTGTCGAGTCGAATCCGTACGACGTCGCCCCTGATTCGTCAGGCGAAGATCTTCGAAGAAACAGCCTGATTTTTTCAACCGAGGACATGGTCAATTATTCCAGAGACACGATTTCGCTCATTGAAGAAAATGTGGAATCGGTTTTCATAACGCCCGTTTCCTTCTCGCATTCCGGAGAAAACGTCGAATCGGAATTCCTTGGCGAGGGCGGCGAAGGAGCAGAAGTCTTGAGTCGCGCGTATTCGGCTGTTTGTTCCGACTGCGCCGTGTTGAATATCGACCCGTTGGTTCGTTCGATTGGCGTCATCCTTGGGAGTCGCGACCCCGAGCCTTCTTTCGATTAAATCGCGCATTTTCTGTCGTCGACGTTTGGCGAGCGGGGGTTTTCCCGCTTTCTTTCTCATACGCGTCGTCGTAACCTGCGACTGTGTTTTGAGTGCGGCGACGACAAATATTCCGATTCTATTTTATGAAAATGTAAGTTGTTCTTATAATTAAAGCTCGTTTTTTAGGTTATAAAAATAAATAAGCCTTCTTGAGTTGACGGAACTATCCCCTGATATATAATGGGTCAAATTTTGAGGCACGCTTGATTTCGTATCGAGCTCCTTTTTCGCTTCGACGTGTCCAACGCGTTGAAATTTTGGGAAAGCGCCTTTAAAACGCTGTTAAACGACGTTCCGTTTGCTCAGACGGGCGTCGAGACGAAAGTCTTTCGAACGCTCGACGAGCGCGGGTTACGCTATATGCAAAGGTCGCGTCGTTAGGGCTTTTTTTTTGTCGTTTTTCAATTTCCTCACGAGGTTTGGTTCGTATCTCAATCCTGCCGATTTGGGGAAAGGCGCAAAGTTTTCTCCGCAACGTTGGCGACGTCAGAAGTTAATCCCTCCGATAGCGCCGTTTTTCTGCAGGAGAAGCCAAAGATGCCACGTCGCGACGACATTAAGAAAGTTCTTATCATCGGTTCCGGCCCTATTGTCATTGGGCAAGCTTGCGAGTTTGACTATTCTGGAACTCAAGCGTGCAAGGCGTTGCGCGCGCTTGGTTATCAAATTGTTCTTGTTAATTCCAATCCTGCGACGATCATGACCGACACGGTTATGGCCGACGCCACTTACATTGAACCGTTGACGGTTCCTTCTCTTGAAAGAATCATTGAAAAAGAACGGCCGCAGGCTCTTTTGCCTAATCTTGGAGGACAGTCGGCGTTAAATCTTGCGACCGCGCTTCAGGAAGCGGGCGTTTTAGACAAATACGGCGTGAAAGTTATCGGCGTGCAGCTTGACGCGATCAAACGCGGCGAAGATCGGCAAGAGTTCAAAAACACGATGAAAGAACTCGGGATCGAAACCCCGAAGAGCGAGATCGCCAGAACGATGGAAGAAGCCGAAGCGATCGCCGAAAAATTAGGCTTTCCCGTGGTCGTTCGTCCCGCGTACACGATGGGCGGCACGGGCGGGGGACTTTGTTACAATCCCGAGGAATTTCGCACCGTCGTCGCGCGCGGTCTTGCCGCAAGTCTTGTTACCGAAGTCCTCATTGAAGAATCCGTCGTCGGTTGGGAAGAGCTCGAACTTGAAGTCGTTCGCGACTCTAAAAACAATCTGATCACCGTCTGCTTCATCGAAAACGTCGATCCGATGGGCGTTCATACGGGCGATTCTTTCTGCACCGCCCCTATGCTGACGATCAGCAAGGAGCTTCAGGAACGTCTCCAAAAGTACGCGTATAGCATCGTTGAAAGAATCGGCGTCATCGGTGGAACGAACGTTCAGTTTGCCCACGATCCCGTTTCCGATCGCGTCGTTATTATTGAAATCAATCCTCGAACGAGCCGTTCTTCCGCGTTGGCGTCCAAGGCGACCGGCTTTCCTATCGCTCTTGTTTCCGCCAAATTGGCGGCCGGCATGACCCTGGACGAAATGCCGTACTGGCGCGCGGGGACGCTGGACAAATACGAGCCTTACGGAGATTACGTCGTCGTTAAATTCGCGCGTTGGGCGTTTGAAAAATTCCGAGGCGTCGAAGACAAGTTGGGCACGCAAATGCGCGCCGTCGGCGAAGTCATGAGCATCGGCAAGAACTTCAAGGAAGCGTTCCAGAAGGCGATTCGTTCTCTTGAAAAGGGGCGTTGCGGTCTTGGTTTTGCCAAGAACTTCAATAGCTTGCCTCTTGAAGAGCTCATGCTAAAAATCAGCGTGCCGAATAGTTGGCGCTATTTCCTGATCTACGAGGCGTTGCGCAAAGGGGCGACCGTCGACGATATTTACAATAAAACGAAGATTAAAAAATACTTCCTGGAACAGATGAAGGAGCTTGTCGAGGAAGAAGAAAAAATTCTCCAATACAAAGGCGCGGCTCTTCCGGACGATCTTTTAAAACAGGCGAAACTCGACGGCTTTTCCGACAAATACCTCGCCGAAATTCTGGACGTTTCCGAGAAGTCGATTCGCGATCAACGCAAAGCTCTGGGCGTTAAGGAAGTTTGGAACAAAGTTCAGGTTAGCGGCGTGGAAAACGCCTGCTACTGGTATTCTACCTACAACGGCGTCGAAGAAAACGAAGTCAGTTCCAGAAAAAAGATTATGGTGCTCGGCGGCGGTCCCAACCGGATCGGGCAGGGGATCGAGTTCGACTACTGTTGCGTCCATTGCGCGATGGCGCTACGCAAGAGCGGTTACGAAACGATTATGATCAACTGCAACCCTGAGACCGTTTCCACCGACTACGACACGTCGAACAAGTTGTATTTCGAGCCGCTGACTCTCGAAGACGTGCTCAGCATTTACGAAGCGGAACAGCCGGACGGCGTCGTCGTCCAATTTGGCGGTCAAACTCCTCTGAACCTCGCCGCTGATCTTGCGAAAAACGGCGTTAAAATCATCGGAACGTCGCCCGAAACGATCGACCTTGCCGAAGACCGCGATTTGTTCCGACACATGATGCAGAAGTTGAACATTCCCCAGCCCGAGTCCGGGATGGCGACGAACGTTCAGGAAGCGCTGGAGATCGCTAAGCGGATCGGTTATCCGTTGATGGTTCGTCCCTCGTTCGTTCTTGGCGGGCGCGCCATGGAAGTCGTTCACGACGAACAGCAGCTGATCGAATATGTGGAAGCGGCGGTCGACGTTTCTCCGGAACGTCCGATTCTCGTCGATCGATTCCTCGTTAACGCGATCGAGACGGAGGCGGACGCGATTTCCGACGGCGAAACGGCGTTTGTTCCCTCCGTGATGGAACACGTCGAACTTGCCGGAATCCACTCCGGCGACTCCGCCTGCGTTATTCCGCCTATTAGCATCGCGCCTAAGCATGTCGAGACGATTCGCGAATACACCAAGCGAATCGCCGTCGAAATGGGCGTCGTCGGGTTGATGAACATTCAATACGCCATCGCGGACGACGTCGTCTATATTTTAGAAGCGAACCCGCGCGCGAGCCGCACGGTTCCGCTTGTTTCCAAGGTTTGCAATATTCAGATGGCGGCGCTCGCCACGCGCGTTATGCTTGGCGAAAAGATTTCCCATCTTAATATTCTGCCGAAAGTTATCGGGCATTACGGCGTCAAGGAAGCGGTCTTCCCGTTCAACATGTTCCCGGAAGTCGACCCTGTTCTCGGACCGGAAATGCGATCGACAGGCGAAGTGCTCGGTTTGTCTCATTCCTTTGGCTTAGCCTTCTACAAGGCGGAAGAGGCCGCAGGGTGCTTGTTGCCGACGAACGGAACCGTTTTAATGACAGTTTCCGAAAACGACCGTAAAGGAAGCACGTTTAAAACGGTCGCGCAGGGGTTCGCCAGGCTCGGATTCAAGATTCTGGCGACGGAAGGAACGTACAACGCGCTCAACGAGTTGGGCGTTGAATCGCAGATGGTTCACAAGATCAACGAAGGACGTCCGAATTTGGTCGACGCGATGAAGAACGGCGAAGTTCAGTTGGTCGTCAACACGCCCCTTGGAAAACGCGGTCAGACGGACGACTCGTACATTCGTAAAAACGCGATTCGGCTTCGAATTCCTTACATGACGACTCTTGCGGCCGCTTTCGCCGCGTTGAAGGGTATCGAGGCGATTCGAGGCGGACTAGAAAGCGTCTGCTCGTTGCAGGAATATCACCGCTGACGCAGGAATTACCGCCTGTTAAGAAGCATGTACAATATAAAACCTTCGCGAGTTCTTTTACAGGATTTGCGAAGGTTTTTAGCGCCAAAAAGACGACCTTTGACCAATATTGCCGGATAGTCGCGGACGCGGCCATAAAAGAAGAGAGAGAACCGCCGTTTTGACGATTCTCTCTCTTTTGCTTAAGAACTAAACGAATTTGCGCGAACTTCGAATGAACGCGCGACGTTTGTTACGATCAGTTGGTCGTGGATTCGCCGCCGTCGCGGGAACCGAGAGCGCCCCAAACGCCGAACGGGCTCTTGCCAATGGGATCGGCGCCGCTCCAACTATTCTCGCCCAGTCTGTTTCCACAGTCGATCGTGTCGGAATAGAACGCGACGGATCCGTCGACGCGCAAACCGTTGACGCCTCCCGCGTGATAGCTCGACGCGCTCAAATAGCCCCACCCCCAACCGTTATGCGCGTTCGTTGTGCAGTTGGGCGAATTCGGAGGAAGAATCGTCTGAACGCCCATCGTGCAGGGACGGCCGTCGGTATGCAACCATCCGCGAGCGTCGCCTAGAACGTTGCTGGTGTTGTACACAGTAGGACTGCTTGCGTTAACGTAAGAAAGACAACTGTTCGGAGAACCGCCGCCCCAAACGACCGTACCCCCTTTGACTTTTTGGCAGGAGGCGGAGTCGCCGTCGCACGATTCGATGATCGCGAGCGTGTTGGACGTTCCGTCGGTCATCGCCGCCATTGTGTTGGTCTTAACGCCGTTATAAGGAGAGCGCGTAACGCCGATGCCGCCGGGGAAGAAACCGCGTTTGTTGATGCCCGATTCGGTCGCCGTAACGGTCGCGTCTCCAAGACTGCCCATATAACTGCCGCGTTGGGCGTTGTTGGTGTAGGACGGCGTATTCGCGACGGAGTCGGAAGGACAGGCGAGCATTTTAATGGGCGCCTGAAGTTCCTTGACCGTGCACGTCCACGCTTTTGTCCAACCGTTAAATTGGTGAGCCAAGTCCCCTTCGGCTGCTACGACGTTCCAGCGCGCGGTCTGTTCTATAAACGGATACAACGCGACGTAGAAACTCACGCAACCCCAAGCGGCGGCGTAGGTGCTCGCGTCGTCGGAAGGAGACGTCCGCATCGGGGGAAACGAGCTGTTGGTGTCGTGGTAGTTTTGCAACGCCAACCCGATCTGTTTCAGGTTGTTGGTGCATTGCATACGACGCGCCGCCTCGCGCGCCGCCTGCACAGCGGGGAGGAGCAAGCCGATCAAAATACCGATGATCGCGATAACGACCAAGAGTTCGACTAAGGTGAACCCCTTTCGAGAAGAACGTCTTTTCATCATTGGTAGCCTCCAAAATGTTCAAGTGAAGTAAAACGACGACAGTTCCATAAACCAAAGAGATACGAAACGCGGGAATCCACTCGCCTCTTTCTCTTTCCTCAATCTCAAAGATAAATCCGCTTCCGGACGAAATTAGATATCTCAACTGTTGCTTGTAACGACCACGACGGAATGCCGCGCAAGGTTGGCAAATTACCGACGCTAAAACCTATTCTAATTTGATTTGCTCCACGCTTCAAGTTTTTTAACATTGTTTATGGAAAAATTTTAAAAATATCCATTTACGCAAAAAGAGAGAACCGTCATATTGACGATCCCCTCTT
>JAFZNK010000219.1 GCA_017550965.1 Thermoguttaceae bacterium | reverse complement strand
TCAGCGCAAGCTGTTTTAAAAGGTCGATTCAATTCATGCTGTGTGATTGAACTTTACTTTGATATATTAAAAAGCCGTTGATCGAAGGATCAACGGCTTTTTGCGTTTAAAGCCGGGGCTGCAAAGCCCCGGATGGCTACGACTAAGTCGACGCGCAAACGCGTCTTCGATTGACGCTTATCGCGTTACGCTTGGTCTTGGCGGGAAATTCGCGGGGGACGACGTCCGATTCGCGTTAAAATTATACGGTATCGCGCCGGGCGAGAACGACTGCGAATACGACGTCTGCGGGAACGACTGGTACGTAACGCCCGCGCCCGTCGTGTTGGGCGGCAGGCCGTTCGCGGCGCCGGGCGTCTGATTCGTCGGCGCGTAACGCTGATTGAGCGGGGACGAACTTGATCCTTCGCCGGGCATATAGGCGTTTCCAGGCAACGTCGCGGCGCCCGATCGCGCGCTGGCGTCGTAATCGTCGGTGTTTGTCGGCATATAGATCGGCGGCTCGGCTTCCGAACCGAAACCGGCGTTCATGAATTGCGCGCCGGAGCCGTTGACGATTTGTCCGTCGGCGCTAAGTTGCGCGCCGTCGGGAATCGTTATCGGCTCGCCGACGTCGGTGAGTTGCCAATTGTTCTGCGCTTGTAAGAACGAGGCGGGAGGCGTCGTGGTCATATTGCCGTTTTCGTCCATATAGAAGACCCGGCCTTCCATCAATTCGGGCTTCTGATCGAACATCTCCATCTCGTGTTCTCTGGCGTATTTCGCCTCCTGTTCCATTTTTTCGCGCGCTTCCCGCGCTTTGGCCATGGCGATTTGAGCGGCGGTTCGACGTTGTTGCGCGGGCGGAATCGACGATACTTTCGCCGCCTGACTCGGCGGTGTGAAGATCGAACGCTTCTTGCTCGACGGCTCGTCGTACGCATAGCGCGTCTGCGCCGAACGATAGAGCACGCTCACGCCGCGCGTAAACAACGGATTGACCTCTATTTGATTCGGATTCGTCGGGGCGGGGACGCGCGGTCGTTCCCGGCGCGGCGCGATCGACGCGGTCGACTTCTTATCGACGGTCGTCTTCAACTCGCCGCGCGTGCGTTCGATATCGTCCGTTTCCGCTTTGGTCTTTTCGTCTTTCTCCGCGGACGTTTTGTTAATCATCGAGATTTCATTCTCAATTTTTTTGTCGTCTACTCCGTCTTTCTTCGCGGAACTCTCCGATCCTTCTTCTTTTTCGACCTTAATGTCTTTGAACGGGACGGGCGTTTTGACCGGTTCGAGCGCTTTGCGAACGTCCGGATGATTGGCGTCGAGCGATCCGCTGCTGACTTCCGCGACCGACTTGCCGTTTTCGTCGGTTACGACCAGGCGGATATAGAACGGGTCCATATCCAACTCCGTCGCGTACCAGCTGTATCCGTTTTCTTCCAGCGAAAGATCCGTTCCGACCGGCTCCCACGGACCGTTGGGCGTCGGACCGTGTTCTATTGTTAATTTCCCTTTCACGCCGCGATACTGTTCTTCGATTTCGTCCGCTTTAAACCAGCGAACGACGACGAGCAGTTTTCCCGTTTCCGCCTCTTTGGCAAAAGACGCCGTCTTCAATTTGCCCACGCGAGGCAGGTTGGGATCGGGCGTTTCGTACTCCTGTTCGACAGAATCCGGCGCGGCGCCCGCGTCTTCCGACTGCGCGGACGTTTCTTCGACAAAGAGCGCGTCGTCTTGCGGTTCGTTGAGCGACAGCAGCGGCGGCGCGGCGGCGTCTTCGTCGTCAAAACTCAGTTCGTCGCCTCGTAACGAGAAATCGTCGGCTTCTTCCCCAAAACGATACGCGCGCGTGGAGCTAAGCGCGATCTTTCCGTCTTTAAAGCTCGTTTTTAGCGCAAACCAATATTCGCCGGGATTGGGCGCGACAAATTGAAACGCCTTGCGCGATTCCGTCGCGCGAATCGAGTCGTAGACGATCCACGACTGACCCTGGTCGTCGGAACACAACAAGTCGACCGACGTCGCCGCGTTGGAGTTTTCGCTCTTTGGAAAAGAGAACGGCATGCGGTACGTCAATTCGTCGATTTGTTTTGGCTCGCCCTGAGGCGCCGGAAGATCGAGCCGCTCGCGTTCCGCTTCGGCAAAAGGATTATAAGCGCCCTTGGCGGAGGCGGACGCGGACGCGCCCTCGCGCATCGCGACTTTTTTGATAGTTTGCGTAGAAAATCCCCCGAAACGATTGCTCGAGCCGTTCGATTGGTTTATAATAGATTGCGCGTAGAGCGGAGCGCTCGTCAACGCGCCGGAGAAATCGACGGCCCCGACAAGCGCAAGCGCGCCTGCCAGCGCGGCGCTTAGCGCGGACGCGCGCGATAAAACGTTCCCGTTAAAGAACGTTTGACGCGAGACTAATTGACGATCGGTTCGACGTTTATCCATAACGCGCCTCCCTGGCGACAAAAACGAAAACGACTCGAGCGCGTCGCGTCCTTGCGACGGCGCTACCTCTCGTAACGAATCGACCGATTATAACGATAAACTCGAAGGTTTTTCTCAAAGTTCCTGTTGGGTAATTTGGAGAAGATACGTAATATTTTTATAAAATCGGCGTTTTGACGCGCGCCGAAATCGTTTGCTTACGCGAGTAGACAATGGCCAGTTTTTCTTCAGTTTCGACGCTTTTTGCGGCGAGCGAGCCCGTTCGTATGAATTGGGACGCCGTGCCGAGTTTAATTCTGGCTCTTGTCGGGCTGGGGATTTTTGTCGCGATAGCGGTCTATGTTTTGTCGAAGATACGCGCGGGGCAAAAGAGCGAAGAAGTTTCTCCGAGCGAAATGCTCAGCGCTTTTAGCGATATGTACGAGTCGGGCGATTTGTCTTTGGAAGAATACCGTTCCATCAAACATTATCTTGCGGCGTCTCTTTCGTCGTCCGTGTCCGCGCGCGAAAAGAAAGCGGAAAAGAAAAGCGTCGATCGCGATATGGAATTAGAACGACTCCTGCGCGGGGAAAAGAGGTAGTTAGCGATCAAAAGCCGGGCGCATACGGCGGGCGAATCATGCGCGCCCGGTTTCTGGGGGCGTTTTGCCGTCTTCTTATATGACGGGCGCAGAGTTCTGCGGCGCGATGCGCTCGCGTCTTTTGACGACGGCTTGAGAACGGGTCTTTGACACGCGCGGTTCGGTCTGCGAAGTTGAGGAAATTCTTGACGAAGCGATTTGGAAACGTTATAATAAGGCCCCGGAGGTCGTGTCAGTGGAAAAGGAAATCAAGAAGAATTATCGCGACAGTCTTTTCAGGCATATTTTCGGAAATCCTGAATACAAAGAATGGACGTTGAGTCTCTATAACGCGGTAAACGGTTCAAATTATACCGACGTAGACGCGCTCGAGATCAATACTCTCGAAGACGTCGTCTATATGAAGATAAAAAACGACGTGTCGTTTATTGTCGACAACGTGATGAATCTCTATGAGCAACAGAGCACGTTCAACCCCAATATGCCGATGAGGTTTCTGATTTACGCGAGTAAGTTATACGGCAAACGTATGCAGACGATCGAGTCGTACGACATTTACGGAACGACGTTGCAGAAATTTCCCGCGTCTCGATTCGTGTGCTTTTACAACGGCCCCGACAATAAAGACGACGTCGCGTATCTGAAACTTTCGAGCGCTTTTGGCGAGGACTACGATCCGAACATTGAATTGAAGTCGGGCGTCGAAGTCGTCGTCATTATGTTCAATATCAATTACGGTCGCAATAAAAAATTGCTGGAAGCCTGTCGACCGTTGCACGACTATTCTCTGCTTGTCAGTCATATGGTCGAAAACCAAAAAGTTAAAAAGCTGGATCCGGGAGCGGCTTTTGACGCGGCTTTGGACGCGCTTCCGGACGATTCGCCTATTAAGAAGATCCTTTTAGCTCAACGAGCGGAGGTAAGAGACATGTGCATTACCGAGTTTAATCAACAACGCCACGACGCTAATTTGCTGGCGGAAGGCGAGGCAAGAGGCGAGGCAAGAGGCAGAGCAGAAGGCAAAGCGGAAGGGGTTCTTGAAGAGAAGAAATCTACGGCTGCCAAATTGGCCCAGAAGGGTTGGACGCTCCAGGAGATTGCGGAATTTTTAGAAGTTGACGTCGTCGACGTGGAAATTTGGCTTGCCG
>JAFZNK010000218.1 GCA_017550965.1 Thermoguttaceae bacterium | reverse complement strand
GAAGAAGAAGAAGAAGAAGACAAGCTGTTGACAATTCACGCGCCGACGGGATCCTGCGCCGAGCGCTACGCGGAAGAGCATGAAATTCGATTCAAATCGACCGACTAGCGCAATCGCGCGCGACGTCCGGCGAACGATAACAAAGAACTATTAAAGAAGCAAAGAGGGGATTATTATGAAAAGACCGGCGTTTTCGCCAGACAGACGCGACAGAAAGCATACGCGCTACGTCGTTCCGGAAAACGTTCAAAGAATCGACGATTACGCGTTTTCAGGATGGTCAGAACTGCGCGTCGTCAAATTTCCGGCGTCAGTTTGTAAGATCGGCAAAGCCGCGTTTCGCAGCTGCCAATCGTTGAGAAAGATCAACTTTCCCGAGACGGCGAAGCGAATCGCCGCCGCGACCTTTAAGAAATGCGTAAGACTGAAGGGGTTTGTCGTTCCGCCCAGCGTTAAAACGATAGGGGCGAGCGCGTTTGCCTGTTGTTACTCCCTGGAGTGGATCGTCGTTCCGGAAGGAGTCGAATCCATTGGAAACAACGCGTTTGAGAATTGCGTCTCGTTAAGAGGAATTATTCTGCCCGAAAGCCTTAAAACGATCGGGAAAGAGGCGTTTAAAGGATGCGATTCGCTCAGACAAATCGTGGTTCCGAAAAACGTCCAATACATTGGGGAAGGCGCGTTTATGAATTGCGGCTCCCTGGCGGCGTTCTACGTCGACAAAGACTCCGCCTCGTACCGTTCGATCGACGGCGTTCTCTTCTCCAAAGACGGGAAAACGTTGCTCAAATATCCCAAAGGCATGAGTTTAGAACGATACGTCGTTCCGGAGGGGGTCAAAACGATCGGTTCGCACTCGTTTGGCGACGGTCTTCCCCCTGACGACGACGATACTCCCGGCGAGGGCGCGTCCATATTTTGCGCTTATCGGGACGACGTCGCGACGCGTTTTCCGTTGAAAAAGGTCGTCTTGTCCGAGGGGGTCCGTAAAATTGACGCTCACGCGTTTGACGGATTCGATTCGCTCGAGTCCGTCGTCTTTCCGGAAAGTCTTGCAATAATCGGGCGAGACGCTTTCACCGGATGTTCCGCGTTGGCGTCGCTCGTCGTCCCCGGAAGCGTCAAAGCGATCGGAGGCTGGGCGTTTTGCAACTGCAAGAATCTGGAGACGGTCGTGTTGTCGAAGGGCGCCGAAGTGATCGACCTTCACGCGTTCGAAGGCTGCGCGTCGTTGAAAACGGTCGTCGCGCCCGAAGGCGTCGTTGAAATCGGATACTTCGCCTTCGCCGGCTGCGTCTCGTTGAAGTCGTTCGACTTTCCCCAAAGCCTCAAACGAATCAGAGCCTGGGCGTTCGAAGGCTGTTTCGCGCTTCAATCGCTCGTCGTCCCCGGCGGCGTCGAGAAAATCGAACACAAGGCGTTTCATTATTGTTACAAACTCGAATCGGCCGAACTTCAGGAAGGGGTTGTCGTCGTCGAATCAGAGGCGTTTGAGGAATGTCGCTCGCTGAAAAAGATCTATTTGCCGGATAGTCTCGTCTCAATCGGGGCGAAGGCGTTTGGCAGTTGCTGGTCGTTGGAAACGATTAAGATTCCCCGCGGCGTCGCGCGAATTTCCAACGAAACGTTCTCCAATTGCGGAAAATTGTCGTCTGTCGACCTTCCGGAAAGCGTCGAATCTATCGACGACGGCGCGTTCTTCAGTTGCTTCTCGCTGACCTCGATCAATCTGCCTGAAAACGTCGAAAGAATCGGGAACGTCGCGTTCTCCGGCTGTCTCAACTTGACGTCGGTCGCCGTTCCGGAAAACGTAACGGCTATCGGACGCGACGCGTTTGAAGGGTGCGCCGCGCTAACCTCGATTTTTATTCCGAAACGCGTCGAAACAATTGAAGTCGGCGCGTTCCGCCGTTGCAAATCCTTAACGAGGATCGACGTCGACGAAGAAAACCTTCATTTTACTTCGATCGACGGAACGCTATGCTCTAAAGACGGCAAAACGCTCCTCGTCTGGCCTTATGGCAAAGGAAAAGGCGAACGCGTCGTCCCCGACGGAATTGAGGAAATTGGAACGACCGCGTTCTTCGGACTTGATTCGCTCGAATCGCTCGTTCTGCCGCCAGGCGTCAAAACGATCCAATACGGCGCGTTTTACGGCTGCTCCTCGCTTAAGTCGATCGTTATTCCGGAAAGCGTCGAGGAAATCAGAGGCGACGCGTTCGACAAATGCGATTCGCTTCCGGAAGACGTCGTCGCTCAAATCGACGAGCTTGTCGCTCGAACGGAGGAAAAGAACCGGAAAAACGCGGACCCGTACGGAAAGCCGTCCTACGGCCGCCCTGATTCCTACGATTGTACCGAAGACATTCCTTTCTAACCTGTCGCGCCGGGGAAAGAATCAAAATAAAGGCGCGTCTTCCTATTGAAACGCAATTCCTTGCCGGTATCATTAGAAGACACAGGGAAACGTCGACCGTACTATAAGCGTTTTCGTCGAGGGAACGACGACGCAAAAACAAAGGTCGCGTCAAGGAATTCTGCTCATGGAACAGTCGGAATTAATGCCAAACTCCCAAAACGCGCGGTCCGGACCTCGTTTCGCGTCCAGCGACGTCGAAACGCTCTCCGACGCGCGATCTTCGTCTGAACGTTCCCGACGTCTCTTGACGTCGAGGAAAATAATTCTTATCGTCGTCTCGTCGCCGGAGTTTTTTTCTCCAAAAAAGAAAAAAAACTCCCTTCTCTATTCGCTCGGAAAAAAATCGGAAAACCGCGTCGTTCCGGAACGCGTCAAAAATAATAAAAACAGCGTTTTCGACGGTTGCGATTCCCCAACGATTCGCGTCCTCGAAAACTCTTACGTCGAACGACGCGTCAAAAAAATCGGTTTTCACGTTCAACCGCCTGTATAAAACGCGTTTGGAACGATCGGAAGGAGGAGTCGAAACGTTCCGGGCGCGGTTAAAAAACAGTTTTTTCACACAAAGCGACGCGCAATCGATAGAGCCGTTCGAAAAAGGCGTCGATTTTGCTTGTAGTTAAACGGCTCGTTTCCATTGGAAATCAGGTTTCTCAGTATTAAGGGTTTCTAACGTTTTGGTCGAGCGCCGCAAGACGGCGGCTCGACGCAAAATCAGCGACGCGCCGATTTTGGCGCGCCGTCTTGACAAAGAATAGGGGAAAAAGAATATGACAAGAAAAATAAAGTTTATTCCTGATAAAACACACAAAGACAGCGAGCGGTTCGTCGTTCCGGAGGGATGCTCCAAAATCGACGACGAAGCGTTCTCGAACTGGAAGAATTTGCGTTCGATCGTCATTCCCAAAGGAGTGACGTCGATTGGAAACAACGCGTTTGAGGGGTGCGAAGCGCTCGAATCGATCGTCGTCCCCGAGGGCGTCGTGTTCATTGGAAACGACGCGTTCGCCTACTGTAAGAATCTGCGTTCGATCGTTATCCCGGAAAGCGTCAAAAAAATAGGCGAGACGGCGTTTCGCGACTGCAAGTCGCTCAGTTCAATCGAACTTGACGAAAACAACTCCCAATATACGCTTATCGACGGGGCGCTTTTCACCAAAGACGGCAAGACGTTGATTAAATACCCGTGCGACAAAAAAGAGGAAAAATACGTCGTTCCTGAATTCACGACGACAATTTGCGACTACGCGTTCTCGGGCGCGGAACATATCGCGACGATTATTCTTTCGGAATTAACGGAACTGGTTGAAAAACACGCGTTTTCCAGCTGTCCTTCGCTGCTGGAAATCGTCGTCGCGGAAAACTGCGCCGCCTATAGCTCGATCGACGGAACGCTTTTTACCAGAGACGGCAAAACGCTCGTCAGGCGTCCGCAAGGAAAGACGGGAAAAAGACACGTCGTTCCGGAAGGAGTCGAATCGATAGGATACGGAGCGTTTGACGGCTGTTCCGCGTTGGAAACCGTCGAATTGCCGCAAAGTCTCGTCGTGATTCAAGCCAGCGCGTTTCGAGGATGCTCAAAGCTGAGGGAGATCAATATTCCGGAGAGCGTCGTCGGAATCGGCATAGGCGCGTTTGCCAATTGCGAGTCGTTGAAAACGGTCAAAATACCAAAAGGCGTCAAGAAAATCGACTTTTGGGCGTTTTGCGGATGTTCTTCGCTGGAATCGGTCGAAATCCCCGACGGGGTCGTCGAAATTGCGGCGAACGCGTTCAAATCGTGCGCTTCGCTGAAGGAAGTCGCCCTCCCGTCGACGTTAAGAAAATTGGACGAACGGGCGTTTCAGGGCTGTTCGGCGCTGAAATCGATAAAAATACCCCAGGGCGTTTCGAACGTCGATTTAGGAACGTTCAGCGGATGTTCTTCGTTGGAGTCGGTCGAATTCCCCGACGGGGTCGTCGAAATTGCGGCGAACGCGTTTATGTCCTGTTCTTCGTTGAGAAAGATCGTTCTTCCGTCGACGCTAAGAAAACTGGACGAACACGCGTTCGAAGGTTGTTCAAAATTAGAATCGGTCGTTTTTTCAGAAAGGAACGCAAACGAAACCGACAAAGAGAGCCTGGAGATATTGCAAAAAGCGTTTTACGACTGTCCCTCGTTAACGGAGATCAATTTGCCGAACGGATTGAAAAAAATCGACTATTTAACGTTTTCCGGATGCGAATCGCTAAAATCGCTTGAAATACCCGACAGCGTCGTCGCCGTCGAAATCGGCGCGTTCTTCGGATGCGAGTCGTTGGAATCGGTCGTCTTTCCCAAAAACGTCGAGAAAATTGGAGAAGCGGCGTTTTACGGCTGTCTTTCGCTGTCGTCGCTCCGCCTTTCGGAAAGGACGCGGCAAATTGGAAAACGGGCGTTTGGCGACTGCGACTCCCTCGCGATTCACGCGCCCAAAGGCTCCTACGCCGAGCGGTACGCGAAAGAAAACAATCTCGACTTCACGCCCTGCGAAGAAACGGCGCTTGTTTAACAAGCGGCGAAGTCGCGCGGCGTTAAAAGTTCGCGCGGCGCGCGAAAGCGGCGCCGCGCGTTTTTTTTTGGATTAGACGAAAAGGATCGATCATGGAGCCGTTTTTTCCCAATTCAAACGACGCGAACGCCGAGAACTACGTCGTCCCCGAGGGCGTCCTCGCTATTGGAAACGAGGCGTTTAAAAATTGGAAGCAATTGCGTTCGATTTCATTGCCGAAAAGCGTTGAAGCTATTGGAGAAGACGCTTTTCTTGGATGTTCGTCATTGACGTCAATCGAGCTTCCGAAAGGCGTTCGGGTCCTTGAAGCGGGCGTGTTCAGCGGATGTAAAAAGTTGAACTCAATCGTCCTTTCGGGCGAATTAACATCTATTGGGGATTGCGTGTTTTCCTTTTGCGAACGCTTGAAATCGATCAGCCTTCCGAAAGGATTGGTCGCTATCAGCGACGGCGCGTTCTACTCTTGCGATTCGTTGGAGGAAATCGCGTTGCCGCAGGAAATAACCTCTATTGGTCCGGAGGCGTTCTTCTGCTGCAAGTCGTTGCGCGGAATAACGATTCCCCAAAACGTCGAGGCTATTGGAAATAACGCCTTTGGTTGCTGTAGCTCGCTGTTTCATATTGACGTCGACCTCCAAAACAACGTCTATCGTTCTATCGACGGCGTTTTGTTTGACAAGGACGGCAAAACGCTCCTCAAATATCCGGGCGGAAGGGATTTCGACAACGAAGGGAATGAAATCGACGACTACGTTGTTCCCAAAGGCGCGACGGCGATCGCGCAAAACGCCTTTCTGGGTTGCGAACGACTGACGTCAATCAAAATTCCGGAAGGGCTCGAAACAATAGGATACTGCGCGTTCGCGTATTGCGAAACGCTTATGTTCGTCGAGATTCCGAAAAGCGTTTCGTCCATTGGAGAAGACGCTTTCGGGAGTTGCCGTTCTCTTACGATTCGGGCCTTGAAAGGATCTTACGCGGAACGGTACGCAAAAGAAAACAACGTCAAATTCGAACCGCTTGATTAAGCGCAAAAGGGTCTGCCGTTTTATGGAACAATCCGATTTGCACGCCGATTACGTCGATAAAGAAACCGAGCGCTTCGTCGTTCCGGACGGCGTGAGAAGAATCGGCTTTCACGACTTCTGGTTTTGGGACAAATTGCGTTCCGTCGTTATTCCGACAAGCGTTGAAGAAATTGACGAAGACGCGTTTTTCGAAAGCGGGGCGCTCGAATCGTTTGAAGTCGCGGAGGGCAACGCGCGCTACCGTTCGATCGACGGCGTTCTTTTTAGCAAAGACGGGAAAACGCTCGTTAAATATCCGGAAGGAATCAAAAACGACGTCTACGTCGTACCGGAAAGCGTCGAAACGATCGAGCGCCATGCGTTCTATCATTGCGTCTCCCTAACTTCGGTCGTCTTGCCCCAAAGCTTGAAAACAATCGTCGCCGGAGCGTTTGCCGAGTGTTTCGCGCTGGAGTCGTTCGACGTTCCGGAAAACGTTACAAAGATCGGTCGGCGCGCGTTCTTTCTATGTAGCGAGTTGAAGGCGATTAACGTCTCGGAAAACAATCCTCGTTACCGTTCAATCGACGGCATTCTGTTCTCGCATGACGGGAAAAAGCTCCTAAAACGCCCCGAGGGAACGAAAAAAGAAGAATACGGCGTTCCGCAAGGAGTCAAGGAGATCGAAGAAGGCGCGTTTGACAGTTGCTCTTCGCTGAAAAAGGTCGTTCTTCCGGAAGGCCTCAAAACAATAGGAGACGGCGCGTTTTGGGAATGTTCTTCGCTAGAAGAAATTGTTTTGCCTCAAAGCCTCGATAATATTGGCGACCGCGCGTTCGGAAGCGCGTTGGACGAACGCGCGACGTTGTTGACGATTTGCGCCCCAAAAGGCTCTTATGCGGAAAAATACGCCAAAACCAACAATATCAAATTCGAGCCGACGACTTAAAAAACCGCCGTCCTGTCGAATCCAGCCGAGCCCGCGCCCAGCGGGCGCCCAGCCGGGCTTTAACGCCCGGTTAAACCGACGCGTCGGGCCGCCCCAAAGAGAATCCGACTCCCAGTTCAATCCGAAAATGCGTCGCGACGCGCTAATCAATCGTCTCGTCTTCTTCCCCCTCAAGTATCCTTTTTTTAATCGCGTTTGATATCGTAGTCGACATAGAAACCGCCTTCTTTTGTCACGATTATTGTGCAATAATCGTGACGCCCTGTTGAGGAACCTTTATTTGAGAGTTTCGGCAAAGGGCGTCGCGTTACGCCAGCCAGAGGCGGGAAGCCGAAGCTAAAACCTTGTTTACTCGGCTCATAAGAGCCGATAAAACTCGTGTTCGACGCGGAGTTTTCCCTGTTGAGAAAAATTTCTAAAAAATTTTGAATTTTAACGCTTGATTTATTTCAATATTATGTTCTAATACAAGGTTCTTGGAAAGCGCGGTGCGCAATTTTTGGGCAGACAGTATCAGCCGTAGCGGTCGGCTTCGTTTTTTACCGAATCAAACTCGAGGGGAATTTAATGCAAACGAATTCGTCTGGGGGAAGCTGTCCCAATCTTTCAAAAGGGGTCGTTTCTTTAGTTCCAAAAGACGCGCGCTCTTCCAGGAAAAGCAAGTTGAGTTTCAACCGCTCGTCGCGAAGTCTTCGCCGATAATTTGCCGCCGGGATAAAACCGACGCCGAAACTTCGCCAACGAAACCAATATTACAAGCAAGCCGTTTAAACAACTCCCGAGTCGTTTAGGGAACGACGACGGAGGCTCGCGCGTTTTCGTGTCACGTCGCGCGATAATTTCTGAATCCGCAGTAGTCAATCACGCCGTTCTGACGACTTCGCGTCGTTTGAACGACGCGCTAACCGTTTTACGCAACATTCGCCATAAGGAACGTTCTATGTGTTCTTTCGACCAATGCAGCTATTCCGCGTCGTCGTTTGGAGAAGTTTATATTCCCCAAAACGCGGAGTTTGACAAAAATAGTCGTTTTACGGCGGAGTGCCCGGCGCGTTCGATTAATGTCGATCCGGATCATCCCCGACTCTGTTCGCTTGAAGGCGTTCTCTTCACCAAAAACGGCAAGACGTTGCTTAAGTACCCGTCTGAAAAACCGGGCGACGTCTACGTCGTTCCGGAAGGCGTCGAAGTGATCGGAAGCAACGCGTTCTCGAATACCCGACTGAAAGCGATCTTTCTTCCGAAAAGTCTGAAGGTTATTGAAAGTCATGCGTTCGTCGGCTCCAAGTCGCTCGTGATCGTTACGATTCAGCCGGGTTTGAAGGTGATCGGAAACGGGGCGTTTAAAAGTTGCTCCCAACTGCTGACGATTATCGTTCCGGAAACCGTGTCGCGCATTGAAAAATGCGCGTTTAACGCATGTAGTTCGCTCAACTTGATCGTCGTCGATCCGAACAATAAAAAATACTGCTCGTTCGAGGGCGCTTTGTTTACCAAAGACGGAAAAAAGCTCCTCAAATATCCGGAGGGAAGAACGATCGAACGTTACGAGCTTCCTCAAACGACGACCGAGATTGGCGCGTACGCGCTGGCTGGTTGCAAGTCGACCAAAACCGTCGCGCTTCATAAGAACGTCAAGCGCGTCGGAGAAGGAGCGTTTCTCGCATGCGACTCGCTCGAATCGATCGACGTCGATCCGAACAATCGCAAGTACCGTTCCGTCGACGGCGTGTTGTTTTCCAAAGACGGAAACGTCCTTGTCTATTATCCAAAAGGGAGAAAAAACGAAATTTACGCCGTTCCGGAAGGCGTCGCCGTCATTAACGCCTACGCGTTCTCTTTGTGCGACTCGTTAAAAATCGTCTCTCTTCCGAGAAGCGTAACCGTCGTCGGACACTCCGCTTTCTACGGTTGCGAAAAAATCGAGTCGTTCCATCTCCCCAAAGGAGTCCGCTTTGTCGGCGTGTGCGCGTTTCGAGACTGTAAGTCGCTGAAGTCAATACGACTCCCCGACGATATGAAACAGCTCTTGTGGGGAGCGTTCGCGGGTTGCAAATCGCTACGTTCGATCGAACTTCCGAACGGTCTTAAGACGATCGCCGCCGAAACGTTCTATGGCTGCGCAAATCTGAAGTCGATTAGCTTGCCGAAAAACGCAAGCGGAATTGAAAGCGGCGCGTTCTTCGGATGCAAGTCGTTAAAATCGATCGAACTCCCGGAATCGCTCCTGAGAATTGGCAAAGGGGCGTTTTGCAATTGCGCGTCGTTAACCTCGATTAAGTTCCCCGAATCGACGTTTGTCGTCGGTTTTGTAAGCTTCTGCGGTTGTAAATCGCTCGAAACCGTTACGATTCCCAAACAAACCTTTTTCGTCGCAAAAGACGCGTTTCTGAATTGTCCTGCGTTGACTTCAATCGACGTCGAACCGGACAATACTCATTATCAATCGATCGACGGCGTTCTTTTTAAAAAGGACGGAACGTCGCTTGTCAAATATCCCGAGGGAAAACAAGATTATATTACTTCGGCCATTTGATATCGACAATCTGAAAGAGAATTGCTATGCTGAGAGCATGGAAACTACAAATTTAAAGCACGTCTGTGTCGAGACTCGAAGAAAGTTCAAGGAACTGATCGTCAACTTGCATAACAAAGG
>JAFZNK010000028.1 GCA_017550965.1 Thermoguttaceae bacterium | reverse complement strand
CTTGCAACCCGGAGCCTTAAGCTCAACGTGCCGAGCGGAAGCCCGTTGATCAAAATCATTACGTCGTAACAATTCGCGTTTTTACCATCCGGCGCCTCGTACTGATTCACGACCTGAAGACTATTCTTGCGCGCCCTGGTCTTATCGAAGAGCATAGGATTAACCGTCGAGCCGAATGACCGCGAGCCATTCGCCTCGATTTTTTTATGGAAACAACCGGAATCTTCTCACCCGCGTCTCGTTTGAATTCGATATGAAGCTATTTAACAAGGCAAGTACGTCAACGCGTCAAGGAGCTTGAACGGCGTACTGCATGACCGAACGCTTCTGCGGCTTTTCTCAAACTATCGCTTTGATTCTTCCCTAATCCTATAAAGACGTCGACATTTCAGCAACGACAGGTCTTGCCCGCCAGTTCCATCAGTCGCTCCTCATAACGATCGGCAACGACGTCAAAGCGCCAGTTCTCAGCCTGCTCGCGTCCGCGTTCCTGCTTCTCCGCATAGAAAGTAGCGTCGTCCCAAAGACGCAGTATGGCGCGAACCCAGGGTTCGATTTCCGATTCGTTCGGCGCGACGTCGCTCTCCGGCTGGAACTTTTCGGGAATAGACAGAATAACGCCGCTGTTTCCGACGACTTCTGGTAGGGCTCCGCGATCGGACGCCACAACGGGAACGCCCGCGTTGAGCGACTCGGCGGCGACGCGTCCAAAGGTTTCTTCATAGAGAGATGGAAAAAGCGTAATGCGCGCGTGAGCGTATAGCCGCTGAAAGTCGACGACGTTCGGCGCGTAATCGATATTCCGAACGTCTTTCAGAATCTCTTTGCCAAACCGAAGCAGCGAATTACGCCCCTCGCGCCCTTCGACGACGAGGAAGCGAATATCGCGACGAAGACGCCAGATTTCCTTCGCTATTGCGATTAAGAATCGGACGCCCTTACCTTGTTCTGGATTAACGAAGAGGACGTGGTTTCGATCGGGACTTGGCGTCGTTTTATTTTGTAAGGCTTCAGCCCGAGAGGAATCGATGAGCGGGGGAATAGCGATCGTTTCCAATCCGATCTTCCGACGATAGAACTCGGCGGCGAAATGGGACGGTACGAAAATAAGATCGACGTGCTGGAAGTAATCGCGCCGATTATAAGCAAGATTGTGGAGAAAGACGGCGACCTTCGCGCCGAAAGCGCGCGCTTCGCGAAAGAGAGGTTGCGCTAATCCGTACCCGCCGTATGATAAAACGACGTTCGGTTGCGTCTGAACGAGCGTTTCCTTAAAAAAACGCATATAGAGAGCGACGTCCGAAGGAGAAGGAACGCGCCGTATTGTGTTGGGAACGAGCGCAAGCGATTTCACTCCGGAATCCCAAAAGGACGTCGTTGAAAACCCGTCGCCTGCAATCGTCTTATTCGCGCGAATACGATGACTGGCGAGCATTTCTTCCAGCGTTTGGTTCCGCTGAAAATTTTGACTCAACGCGCAGAAGGTACTGACGTCCCAATGGCGACGCGCCAATTCCAGGAGCAAAGCTCGCGTGGATATTGACGCGCCGTTCGATTGGTCAAGGTACGTATGCCAGGATGCAAAGAGCGTTCTTAACATTGAGTTACTGGATCATTAGCCAATGAAATACTGAGAGCTCTATTAATATGGGAGTTCTTTTATCTTGCGTAGTATGGCCATAACGATAG
>JAFZNK010000217.1 GCA_017550965.1 Thermoguttaceae bacterium | reverse complement strand
GGCGGGCGCGTCGTTCGATCAGAGGGACGGCGGAAACGATCTTGACGACGACCGGGGGCCGATCATGGAGACGACCGCCAACCGGAACGACCGCCGAAGGGCGCGACCGTCGACGCCTGGAACGACGCGGCGGGGATTATCCAGGGCAACCCCCCGCCGATCATGGCGAACGCGGCGCCGGCAATCACGGCCAACCGTCGATGCCTGGACGTTCCCGCCAACCGGAACGACGCGGAATCTATAGCAGCGGCGCGACCGTCGACGCGATCAGGAACGACGCGCCGATCATGGCGGCGAAACCTTCGGCGGAACGTTCAAAGCAGCTGCAACCGTCGACGCGCTAACGTAGAGACGACCGGAAACAGACTTGACGCGCGGGCCTTTTCCGGGGGCGTTCCCGTCGATCAGAGCGACGCGGCGGCGAACGAAAAGAGCGCCCGCGCAACGTCCAAAACGACCGCCAAACCGCGCGAAGAAAAAAACGTCGTTCCTTCTTGCTAAGGAAAGAAAACAAGAGAACCGCCGCGCCCCGGTTTTTACCGATTGAAAACGGCAGCGCGTTGCCTGGAATCTTGCAAACGCCGCCGAAGTTTTTTAAAACGCCTTTTTGAGACTTTCCAAACAACCCGACACACTAGAAAACGACGAAAAGCCGCGATTTTAAAGCGTTTGGAAATATAGCGCGTTTCTATAAAAAAGGCAGATTAAACGACTGGCAAAAAAATGTAACGGAAAATGTAACGGAAAATGTAACGGATTGTAACGGCCAACCGTTACGGGATAAACCTTTATTTTATAAATAGTTAAATATGAATTGTAACGGGTAACGGGTTTTTTTAACACAGGGGGAAAAAACACGGAACGCGCAAGAGCCGCGACAAAACGCCCGCAACGCTAAGAACACTACAAAAACGGGCCGATTTTATACCCGAAAAAAAGCGGGTATAAAAATAGGTACAATAATAAGGGGTAATAAGAGAAAATAAGAGTAAATAAGGAAACAAGCCCGAAAGACGCAGACCCCGCAAAACGCCGAAGAATCGATAAAAAACGGGCTCTAATGGGATACCCCAAAAGAGCCCGTTACAACGCTGCAAGGACTCGAACCTTGAATGAGGGAACCAAAATCCCTAGTGTTACCATTACACTACAGCGTTAGCGTGGGCATAGTATATCTAAAAACAGCGGCCGCGCAAGGGGTTTTTTGAAAAAACGGTTATTATTTTTTCACGATAACGACGGAGGAATCGGAGTCTAAGTCGTCTATTTCGGCGTTGGGGTCGATTCTGTTTCCGCTGTCGTCGTAGCGGACGTCGGCGAGCGCGGTGCGCCTGTTGGCGGCGGCCATGAGTTTGAGGTAGATCTCGTTTTTGCTCTGCGTTCGCTTGATCTCCTCCCGGCGTTCTTCGTCGGTCGGGGTTTCGCCGAGTTTCGCGTGGCGCTTCGTCAACTTGTCGGCGGTGAGTTTCTCGGAGAATTCGCCGGTGTTGATCTCGGCGATCGCTTCGGCGATTTCCGGAAGATAGCGCAGGAAGACGGCGCGGCGCGAGCCTTCCTGCTTGACGCGTTCGCGACGTTTGAGGAACAGCCCGAGTTTGCGTCCGACCGTCTGAAGCGCAAGTCGAAGCTCTTTTTGAATTTCCGGATACGCGGCGAGCGCTTCTTTCGACTCGCTGGTGTACGGCGCCCACACGCTCGCGAAGTGCGCGATGATCGTCAGTTGGCCGCGCGGGAGCTGACCGCGCGTCTGCTGCAGCCCGTACGAGCGCCAGTTCATCTGCATGATCGTCTGCGTGATCGCGCACGCCCCCGCCTGGAACTGGAGCGGAACGCGGTTGGCGTATCGATAGACGGTCGTCGTTTGGCCTTCGGACAAATTGAGCGTCTGCAACGCTTTAAGCAAGTTCTCGAACTCTCTTGGCGTTAACTTGCCGGGGGAGACGCGCGGACGAATGTTCGCCGCCTTGATGATCTTGTCGGCGTTGTCGGAGCCGATGCCGTCGAACGACGCGGTGAGGAACTGGCGAATCGTTCGCGAGTCGCTTTCGGAAAGGTATTCCTGCAGTGATTCGCGCGTTACTTTTTGCGTCGACGGACCTCCTCCGTACGCGAGCCCGACTTCGATTTGAAACGGGTTGCCGCGATAGACTGCGGGCGGACGCGTCGCCGCCGTAAAGAATTCGCCCGGCACGATTTTGCGCAGCCCCGCCAGAAGGTTCTGCTCGCCGATGGGCACGACGCAGTCGCTTGACGGCGCGGGGATTCTCGTGTTGTTGATCGCTTCGAAGAGTTTGGAGACGTCTTCGCGCTCGAGCGCGTGCGGATCGGTTCGCTTGCCGATCCCCGCTTTTTCGCAAATAGCGGTCGCGACGGCGTTCGAGACGCGGCAGAACGATTCCTTGAGGAACTTGTTCATCGTCGTATAGGGCGTGTCGCGCGTCATTTCGAGCAACTTGCCCATCTCGACGCCGTACGGATGCGGCTGAATTTCGATCGGTTCGGGGGGCAACTGATTGACGGACGCCTCGTAGTGAAAGACGTTGCCGTCGGGGTCCGTGTAGTGGAACGTCGCGTGCGGATTGGCGAGCGCGGTTTGTTCGAGGTATTCGTCGACGCTTCCCCGGCCGCGTTGGTATTTCGCTTCAAGTTCGATGGTAACGCGCGTGCCGCTGACGACTTCTTCCCAGTCGAGGGAATGGTCGACGAGGTATTGGCGCCCCTCGGCGTTGGCGGGAATCGCTTCGCCCGCGCCTTTGCCGTTGAGGACGTTCGGCTTGTTCGTTTTCGAGTCGATTCGCACGACGAAATACATCGTCGGGCGACGAATCGACGTTTTCGAGAGGACTTCGAGCGGCTTGCCCGTGGTGAGCAGGCCGTACATGCCCGCCGCGCTGATTCCGATCCCCTGCTGACCGCGGCTCATGCGGAGCCTGTGGAACTTCGATCCGTACAGGAGTTTGCCGTAAATGAGCGGGATCTGTTTCGGCTCGATGCCCGGCCCCGCGTCCTGAACGGCGACGCGAAAGCGATTGTCCGCGACGCGATCGACTTTGACCCAGATTTCCGGAAGAATTCCCGCTTCTTCGCACGCGTCGAGCGAGTTGTCGACCGCCTCTTTGACGGTCGTCAGGAGCGCTTTGCGCGGATTGTCGAACCCGAGCAGGTGTCTGTTCTTGGCGAAGAATTCGCTGACCGAAATTTCTTTTTGCGCTTTGGCCATCGACGCGGCGTCGGCGCGTTTGCGTCTTGGCGTTTTAGACGCGGACGCGACGGGCGCGGTCGAAGCCTGGGTCGGCTCGGCGCTTTGAACGGGCGCGGAGACGTCGTCCGGTTCGTTGACGAATAGCGGCGTGGAGTTTTGCGGAGCGTTCGGAGCGGAGTCTGAGGAATTCAAAGGGGCGTCCTTTCGGGGAACCGGGCGTCGCTTGCCGGGTTTATTAATGAAAAAATCCGCGCGGGCCCGACGGCGGCGAACTCGGCGCGGTCAAACGACTACTGGGGAATTTTCGCGAACCAGTCGAGAATAGCGTCTGCGAACGCGTCCGGGTTTTCGAGGGGCGGAACGTGCCCCGAATCGGGGATCGTGGCGCGCGAGCCCTGAGGAATCGCGGCGGCGATCGCGTCGAGCGATTCGACGGGCGACAATTTGTCCGAATCGCCGCCGATCACGAGAATCGGAACCTCGATTTGCGGGAGCAGGTCGACAAGATTGCGCCGCACCGCCATGCCTCGCGCGCCCGCGGCGACGCCTTCCGGCGACTGGGACGTGATCATGTCGCTTAGGAGGGCGACGACTTCCGTTTTGTCTTTGGCCGTTTTCGGGGAGACGAGACTTGGAATCATGTTGTCGGCGAGCGTGTGAACGCCGAAGGAGTCGATCGTGTCGGCGAGGTAGTTGCGTCCGGCGGCTTTTTCCTCGGAGTCCGCCGCCGCGTTCGAATCGCAGAAAATTCCGCCCGCGATCATATGAGGTCGGCGGCGAAGGAGTTCGAGCAAAATGTACCCGCCCATCGACAGACCGCACACGTAGAATCGCGCGCCTTTGTTTCCGCGTTCGCACGCGATTTCCGAGCCGAGAATCGCCAGATCGTCGGCGAAACGACCCATTTTGACGCGCGGCGCGCCAAGGGAGTTGTGCCCGTTCGACCCGAGCGCCGTCTTGCCGAATCCGCGCAAGTCGGGAACGACGCAATGGAACCGCGTCGCCAATTTGTCGATTACGGGCTCGAAGAGCCGCCCGTCGAACGGAAAGCCGTGCGCGAAAAGCAGAATAGGCCCGTCCCCTTTTGCGTTGACGTAATACGCGACGTCGTCGACTAAATACTTTTTCATTCGATCGTTTCCTTAGCGCGGATTCGCGACGTCGACGTAAGAACAAGCGCCGTCGGGCGCGAAACCGGAATATCGTAACTCGATTCCGCGCGACTCAAACGCGCCGAATCTGAAATGTTATTATACCGCAAATTTTGCGACGTCCGCCCCGTTTTACTATTTTTTTTGCGACTTTTTAACAGTTGGGATAAAAAAGCGCTAAAATAGATAAAACGCGGGGGGACTTATCATACAAAAACAACCTGTCGACGTCAATATTGGGCGCGCGTTCGCTCGTTGCGTTCGCCGTCGGCCTTATATTCGGTAAAAGAGCTTTTCCGTTAAAAAAGCGCGCTTGTTTAGACGAAACCGACGGTAGGGGAATAGCGGCGCGACAAGGCCGTAAACTCTCGACTTGCAAAGTTCGTTCGTCCCGAAGAGTTATCAGGGAGAAAATAAATGTCGTTCGATTGGATTCGTCGCCTGGCGACGTTGGCGCGCGTCGCGGTTCTTGGCGCGGCTCTTCTGGCCGTCCAGGACGCCGACGCTCAAATCAGTTTTGGAAAAATGCGCGACGCCGCCGAAAAATCCAACGGCGCGCCGAAAGTCGAGGACGACGAGGAAAGCGCCGCCTTCGACGTCAAGCCGGACGAAAAAGGCAAGACGCAGTCGCAGAGTGCGACGAAAGCGGCGCCGAAACACGCTCAGCTCGTTCGCCGCGGTTCGACGTCGACTCGCGCCGCCGCGCGCGAACAGGCTTCGACGGCTCAGACCAGGACCAACGGCGTCGCCGCCGCCATGACCGAGCCGATCGACGAAGAAGTCGACGCGCCCGAACAACGCGAGTCCGCCGCCGCTTCCGACGGCAAGCGCGGTCCGATTCTCGGCAAGGCGACTTCGCATAAATATCGCGCCGGCATGATCTTTCGCGCGGCGGCGAACGGAACGTGTTCGAACGTGATCGGCACCGCGCCCGTCCCGATGGATTTCCCGGAACAGAAAGTGCGAACGCTCGAAGAGGAGTTTCCGCGCGTGGCGCGAGTCGACTATCGCGACGTCAAAGAGGGGGGCGCGCGGCAGCTGGTCTTCAAAATGCGCGAGTTGAAGGCGGGCCAGGGCGTGCAGGCGACGGCTCTGTACGAGGTCGTGCGCTACCCGCTCCTTCCTCCGACGGAGCCGGAAATCTACGAGATTCCCAAGAAGCCGACGACGGAAATACGTCGGTACCTGAAGAACGGCCCGTACATCGAATCGACGTCGAAGACGGTTCGAACGCTCGCCAAAGAGGCGGCCGGCGAGATCGACGGCGCGTGGGACAAAGTCGACGCGATCTTTAAGTACGTGCGCGACAACGTCCAGTACAAAGAGATTCTTATCGACAAGCCGATGCGCGGCGCGCTCGCCGCGGTCAAGGCCAGAGAAGGGGACTGCGAAGACATGTGCGCGCTCTTCATCGCCATGTGCCGCGCGTCCGACATACCCGCGAGGCTGGTGCGCGTTCCGGGGCATTGCTGGGCGGAGTTCTATCTGGTCGACGATCAAAAAGAGGGATATTGGTTCCCCGCTCAGGTCGCGGGAAACGAGCCGCTCGGGTCTCTTCAGGACACGCGCGTCATCTTGCAGAAGGGGGACAATTTCCGGCTCCCCGAAACCCCGAAAGAAGAGTCGCTCTATGTGAAAGAGCTCTTTATGGGGAACGTCAAAGAAGGGGGCGGAGACCCCGAATACCAGTTCGTTCAGGAGACCGATCCGCGAGACTAGTCCGCCGCGCCGACGCGGCGGACGCGCCCGGCGTTTGTCAGTCGTCGCAACCGCAATTGCAGCCGCAGCCGCATTCGACGCGGCGCTCGGGGGAGACGTATTCGGCGACGATTTTCGAATGCAGTCCGCCTCTGGGCGTAAATTCGGCGGTTACTTTGATGTATCGGGGCTGCATGGTCGAGACCATGTCGTCGAGAATCTGATTGGTCAGCCGTTCGTAGAAAACGCCTTCGTTGCGATACGCCTGCAAGTAGAATTTCAGGCTCTTGAGTTCGACGCACAACTTGTCGGCGACGTACTCGAACGTAATCGTTCCGTAGTCGGGCTGTCCGGTTTTCGGGCACAGCGACGTGAATTCCGGACACACGTGCGTGATGAGATAGTCGCGATCCGGATACGGATTGTCGAACGTTTCAAGGATCTCGGGCGTCGGCTTTTTGGCGATGACGTCTGGCATTAGTTCTTTCCTCACTTAACCAAATTAACAGATTTTCGTTTTTCCGGCGCGCGATCACATTCGCGCCACTTCCTCGGCGAAGGCGAGATAGTCTTCCGCGCCGTTCGACTTGGGATCGTATTCCAAAATCGACTGACCGTAGCTGGGCGCCTCGGCGAGCCGGACGTTTTTACGAATGTTCGTCTCGAAGACTTTGACGGAGCTCCACGACTTCGGACGCCCTTCGTGCTCGCTGAAAAACGCCTCGACGTCGGCGCGAACGTCGGTCGACAGGGTCGTGCGCTCGAACATGCACAAGACGACGCCGGAGACGTACAGCTGCGGATTCAGACGCCGCGAGACCAGGTCGATCGTCTGAAGGAGCTTGCTCAGTCCGTGAAGCGCCAGGAAATGGGGCTGGAGCGGAATGAAGACTTCTTCGACCGCCGCGAGCGCGTTGAGCGTCAAGACGCCCAGAGAAGGCGGGCAGTCGACGACGATATAGTCGAATTCCATCGTGTCGGCGGCGATTTTGTCGCGCAAGATGAGCTCGCGTCCGACGACGCTCGCAAGTTCGAAGTCGGCGGAGGCCAAATCCAGATGCGCCGGGACGAGCCACAGGTTGTCGGAGACCTGGCGCCGAACCGAGTCGAGCGACTGGTTGCAGACGAGAACGTCGTAAACCGACGGAAATTCTTTTTCGAACGTTAAGCCGAGGTGCAGGGAGGCGTGCGCCTGAGGATCAAGGTCGATCAACAAGACTTTTTTGCCCATGGCGGCGAGCGCCGAGCTGAGATTGACGGACGTCGTCGTCTTACCGACCCCGCCTTTTTGATTCATGACCGCGATCGTTCGCATTGATTACTCCTTTGTCGTAACGCGCCCGAACGCACAGTCGCGACGGCGCGGGGCGCCTTTTCGAGCGGACGCCAGAGTATAAACGAAAGAGCCGAACGGCGCAAGACGAACAAAACGAATTTTCTCCATATCGGGAATAATCGTTTTAACAGGAGCTTTTATCGCTTTAGCGAGCGTTAACCAACATAATTGACATAAAAGTAAAATTTTTTATTTTGGACTTGTTAAAATTTTACCTTTTTTAGTTTCACTATCTACCCTATTTTGTTAAAATTATTATAATACAGTAGTCGTGGGAGTTTCCCCGCGACCGAAGTCGCCGCGCCTAAGGCGCGCTTGCACGCGCGTTTCGCCGCGCGTTGGACGCTATGGAGCCGCGATTTTGTACGGAAGACAAGCATAGAGTCTTCTCCTTGCGTAAACGCCCCGTTTTCTCGCTTCCGGCGAGGTCCCGACTATTTTAACAAGATTTCGCCTATTGCGAAAAAAGAATCAAGCGGGAAAAGACGGCGCGCCGATAATGGGAGAGAAACGGTTAGGCTTATTCTCTAATCGTTTCGTCATATTAGACGTTCCAGTCGCGGCGATTTGGCTTGCAGGTCCTCGTCGCGTGGAGAATCGTCGGTCGCGCCTCGCGCGATCCGGACGGTTCGATTTGTCGGCTGACGCGTTTACGATATGAATAAGGAGACGGTTCGTCCGTTAGAGTTATTGGAGGATAAAATGAAAAAGATTTTTGGGGCGGCGGTCCTGGCGGTTGCGGCGTTCATGGCGTTGTCGCTTGAACAGGCGCAAGCGGCTTACTGCGGCGCGTGCTCGTACACCTGTTGCCGACCTTGCGCGACGGAGTTCACGACGCAGTGCAACGTCGTTATGAAGACCTGCCGCAAAGTCGTGTGCGAAAATCAGCAAGTTACTTGCTATCGTACCGAAGTCGAACGCGTTCCGGTAACGCGCCAGTGCACCTTCACCAAGTACGTTCCCGAACGTCAGGCGCGTCAGGTAACGTACACCGTCAATCGCATGGTTTGGGAAAACTGCCAGAAGACGGTCAACCGCACGGTTCGTCGCGTCGTTTGGGAAAACGTCCAGAAGCAGGTTCCGTACACCGTCATGGTTCCGGTCACCGAGCAGAAGACGCGCACCTACACGGTCAATCGCACCGTTTGGACCGAAGTTCCGCAACAAATCACCTACACCAAGATGGTTCCGGTCACCGAACAGAAGACGCGCACCTACACCGTCAACCGCATGGTTTACGAACACCGCCAGAAGGAAGTTCCGTACACCGTCATGGTTCCGGTCACCGAACAGAAGACGCGCACCTACACGGTTAATCGTCGCGTTTGGACCGAAGTCCCGCAACAAATCACCTACACCAAGATGGTTCCGGTCACCGAACAGAAGACGCGCACGTACACCGTCAATCGTATGGTTTACGAACAACGTCAAAAGGAAATTCCGTACACCGTCATGGTTCCGGTCACCGAGCAGAAGACTCGCACCTACACGGTTAATCGCCGCGTCTGGACCGAAGTCCCGCAACAAGTGACGTACACGAAGATGGTTCCGGTCACCGAGCAAAAGACTCGCTGCTACACCGTCAACCGCGTCGTTTACGAAGACGTTACGAAAGAAATTCCCTGCACGACGATGGTTCCGCAAACCTACACGAAACAGGTTCCGGTTCAGTCGGGTTGCTGGCAGGATCAATGCTACACCGTTCCCGGCAAAGTCGTCTACCGTCGCGTCGCCTGCTGCGATCCTTGCGATCCTTGCGCCTGCACGCGCACCAAGGTTTGCGCCGTTCAATGCCCGCCGCAAACCTGCACGCGTAAAGTTTGGGTTCCCCAAACCTGCATGAAGGAAGTCACCTGCACGCGCATGGTCCCCTGCACGACCACCAAAACGGTCACCTGCAAAGTCGCTCGTTGCGTTCCTGAAACGAAGACCTGCACGTACAACGTCTGCCGTATGGTTCCGCAGCAATGCACCCAAACGGTCATGAAGAAGTGCTGCCAGATCGTTCCCGAACAGAAGACCTGCACCTACAACGTTTGCCGCATGGTTCCCGAACAACGCACCCGCACCTGCACCTACTGCGTCGCTCGTTGCGTTCCTGAAACGAAGACCTGCACGTACAACGTCTGCCGCATGGTTCCGCAGCAGTTCACCTGCACGGTCATGAAGAAGTGCTGCCAGATCGTTCCCGAACAGAAGACCTGCACCTACAACGTCTGCCGCATGGTTCCCGAACAACGCACTCGTATCTGCACCTACTGCGTCGCGAAATGCGTTCCGGAAACGAAGACCTGCACGTACAACGTCTGCCGTATGGTTCCGCAGCAATGCACCAAGACGGTCATGAAGAAGTGCTGCCAGATCGTTCCCGAACAGAAGACCTGCACCTACAACGTTTGCCGCATGGTTCCCGAACAACGCGTCCGCACGGTCAACTGCAAAGTTCGCAAAGTCGTCTGCGAAGTCGTTCCTCAAACGGTCAACTATCGCGTCGCCAAGTGCGTTCCGCAAACCTGCACGCGCACCGTCTACACGACGGTCATGAAGCCGGTCGTTTGCACCCGCAACGTCACCACCTACCAACTCACCTGCAAGCAGGTTCCTTACACGGTCAATCGTAGCGTTCCGCGCGTCGTGACCTATCAGGTTCCTGTTCAGGTTAACGTTTGCCAGCCTTGCCAACCCGCTTGCGCGCCTTGCGCCAGCATTGGCCGCATTCGCGCCGCGCTCGGTTGCGAAGCCTGCGCTCCGGTTTGCGAACAAACGGCTTGCGATCCTTGCGAACCCGCCGCCGCTAACTGAGTTCTAACGTTCAAGCTCGACCGTTAGGAATCCCGACGGACTCGCGAGGGTCGAGCGTCCTACCCTTCTAACGGCGAAAGCCGTCTTCTAAGCGCCCCGTGCGATTTTCGCGCGGGGCGTTTGGCGTTTCTTGCGCGGCTCTTGCGAAAAACCGTCTTCCTATTACAATCTATTACAATGCTAAGAAAGCGATTCCAATTTGTTTTTGCGTTAGAAAGGCCCGATATGGCGACTTCGCTCGATTGTATGCTCTGTCTTCTTCGTCAGTCTCTGGAAGCGGCGCGCTTCGCGACTCCCGACGTGGAGTTGCAGACGAAGATTCTTGAAAAGACCATGCGAACGACGTTAGATTCCGGGCTGGATTCCGACCCTCCGACGCTCGGAACGATTATCCATCGAATTGTGCGCGAAGTCGCGAACGACCCCGACCCGTATTACGCCGAGAAGAAGCGGTTCAATAAGTTGGCGCTTGACCAGACGCCGCAGGTGCGGCGCTGGATCGAAAACGCGGACGACAAATTTGGAACGATCGTTCGTCTGGCGATCGCGGGCAATTCAATTGATTTCGCGCTTGGAATGATCGACGACCGACTTGTCGACGAATCGATTCGCAAGGCGATCGATCAGCGACTTGCCGGCTCGACGGACGCGTTGCGCGCCGCGATCGACTCGTCGAAAACGATCCTCTACCTGACGGACAACGCCGGCGAAATCGTTTACGATCGTCTGCTGATCGAGTTGCTCGCGTCCCCCGCGTTTAAAAAAGACGTTACCGTCGCGACGCGCGGCAAGCCGATTCTCAACGACGCGCTTGTCGAAGACGCGCAGGAGGCGGGAATCGATAGAATTGCGCGCGTGATCGGGAACGGCGGAGACGGTCTGGGCGTTTTGTTCGACTTGACGTCCCCCGAGTTCAACGAACTGTTTGCCAACGCCGACCTGGTGATCGCCAAAGGGCTCGCGAATTACGAGACGCTCGGCGTCGGCCCGACGAAGATCACGCCGAAGAAAATCGCGTTTCTCTTCAAAGCGAAATGTCCGTTCATCGCCAAGCGCTGCGGCGCGGAACTCGGCGATCTTGTAATTAAGATTCAGTAGCGGCGATAAGGCGAATCGGAAGAACGCTCTTCGTAAAAGGCGTCGACGGAGAATTGTTCGTCGACGCCTTTTCTTTTTCTTAAAGGATACACATCGGCAAAAAATGAAAAGTTTTGCCGATATGTATTGACTCCGTCTCGAATAGTCTTATACTAACTGACGGCAAAAATACAAAAAGCGCCAATATGTGCGGAAACGCGGCGCAGGAGAGCTGCTCATGCGATGGTATGAAGAAATCATTAACGAACTTGACGGCGACAGGATCTATTCCCATAAGGAATTGATTGCGCAATTGAAGCTAAAAAAGCCCAATTTGTCGGACAACTCGTGTCAATGGAGCGTGAACGCCTTGACGCGCTCCGGAAAGCTGTCACGCAAGGGGTACGACGCTTACGCGTTGTCCAGCGTCGACGATCCCGCGGTCTATTCTCCGGACTACTCCGATACGGCAAATCGATTGATTGAGGCCGTCGACGCGAGATTCCCTCATGTTCGATTTACCGTTTTTGAAACGGTTTTGATGAACGACTTTTTGAATCATTTGATCGCGCAAAACACTATTTTTATTCAAGTTGAGAAGGAAAGCGGTATTTTTGTGTTTAGGTTTTTACAGGACGAAGGGTTTCCTAACGTCTTATTTAAGCCGGACAAAGACGATTTTGCGTTGTATTGGTCTAAAGACGTCGTCGTCGTGACGGACATGGTCTCAGAAGCGCCGTTAAGAAACGACCGCCCTCATGTTATCGCGCTGGAAAAGATGTTGGTCGATATGCGCGCCGACAAGCTTATATCGACGACGTACGGCAAAGAGGAATACCCGAACGTGATTGAACAGGCGAAGAGCAGGTACCTTTTAGACAAAACAAGAATGCTCCGATACGCGCGAAGACGAAACAAACGAGAAGAGATTAAGATGCGTCTTGAGGGGTGAGCGAAAATGTTATCGCGCGACAACTATACGGCGGAACGCATTGCGGAACTAAGGGCGCAAACCGGCGCGGATCCGTCGATATTAGAGAGAACGGTGTTTGCGTTTGGGCTGCTTGAAGCGATTCGAAGCGTCGGATTGCCGTTCGTTTTTAAAGGCGGAACTTCTCTTTTACTCTTGCTTGACCGTCCCCGAAGGTTGAGCACAGATATCGACGTCGTTGTCGAGCCGGGCGTGGACGTAGACGAGTATATTCGCGAAGCCGGTAAAATCTTTCCTTTTGTCAGCGTGGAAGAACATAAGCGACAGGGGGCTAACGACGTTGAAAAACGCCACTTTAGATTTCTTTTTCGCTCGCCAAGAAACGACAAAGAGATCAGTATTTTGCTTGACGTGGTTTTTGAAGAAAACCCTTATGTCAGAGTTTTTGAGAAGCCTATTCGCAGCGGTTTGCTTATAAGCGAGGGAGACGACCTTACCGTGTCGCTTCCTGATAAGAACTGCATACTTGGCGACAAACTTACGGCCTTTGCTCCTCATACGACGGGAATTCCTTTCGGGAAAGGTAAGGAACTGGAGATCGTCAAACAGATGTTCGACTGTTGGACTCTGATTCAGGAGACGGAGAACTTTGATATTGTCAAAGAAGCGTACGACAGAGTTTCTCGCGTAGAACTTGGGTATCGAGGTCTTGAATTAGAGCCTGCCGACTGTTTGAAAGACGCCGTTGACGCCTGCGTTTGCATTATGGGAAGAGGAAGCGTCCGACCTGAAGAGTATCGTCTTATTTCAACCGGAATTAACGCCTTACAGGGGCATCTCTTTTCCGGGAGGATTAACGGAGAGAACGCGGGCGCGTACGCAAGCGAATTAATGTGGCTTGCCGCTTGTTTACTGACCGGACGAGCGTACGAACGGATAACGGATCCCGACGCTTACAGAGACGTCTCGCTGAAGTTGAAGGGCGTAAAAAAGATTAGCGGTTTTCGCAACGCGAATCCTACGGCCTACGCGTATATGGTTAAGTCGTTCCAGATTCTTCAGGAAGCGGGGTTGTACTCGGACGGCGTTCTTTGACGGCAACCCGGAGCGAACGCGGATCTTTCGCGTCGAACTTCAAGAAAACAAAAACGACGCGCAGCGCTTGGGGAAGACCCGAATCTTTCGATTCGAGCGCGCTACGCGTCGTGTTTCGTTATGTCGACGCAACGACGTCGGCCGTTCGATCAGCGTCTGCTGGTCGTCGGGTTGGGCGAGGCGGTTCTCGCTTCGCGGCCCGCGCGGGCGTTTTCGCTTTCGTCGACGGGCGAGATCGTCTGACGCGTCAGGTTGTCGACGATCGTCGCGCGCTTGACGGCGTTGGCGTAGAATTCGCCCGCGGCGGTTACTTCGCGCATCTTGCGAATTTGATAGACGATTTGGTCGCGGACGTCGTCGAGCGTAACTTCGCGCGCCGGAATGCGTTCCTGACAATACAAGATGACGAACGTCGACGGATCGACCTGGATAATCTGAGACATCTCTCCGGGCTTGAGCGCGAACGCTTCGTCTTCAAGCTCGGGGTATCCGCCGTTTTTGACGATCGGCGCGATGCGGCCGCGCATCTGCTTGCCGTCCGGCTCGATCGAATAACTCGCGGCCAATTCGCCGAAGACGTCTTCAAGCGTTCTGTTTTCTTTCGCGGGCATAGTTCTGGCCTTTTGCCAGACTTCGCGCGCGCGTCGTTCGTCGCCCAGGACGATTCCCAGACATTGAACGCTTTCGCCGTAGTTCGCCTCGAAGCTCTTTTGAATGTCTTCGTCGGTAACTTTGACCATGCCCTCGGACAATTTGCGCAACGCGACGCTCGGCCAGACGATCGTTCTCTTGTAGTTCTCTTCGGTCGTGTTGTATTTCGCAAGTTCCGAACGCAGATACTCTTTAATATTCGGAGATCCGTCCTGGAGCGGGAAGGTCGTCTCGGCGGCGTGAATCCACACGTCGGTGGCGACGTCCTGATCGGTGACGTTCAGCCCGACTTTCTTACATTCCTGACGCACGAGCGTGATAGAGATCATCGTGGCCAGGTCCTGTTCGGCGTAGAGCTTCATGCACATTTCGACGACGGCGTCCAGATAGATCGGCTTGCCGTCGATTGTGGCGGCGACGTTAGGATACTGTTTGGCAAGTTCGGGGTCGGCCAGGACGTTGACGACGTTCGCTTCGCGGCCGAGGCGCGCGAAAAGGTCGTTGGCTGCGGACTTAAGCTTCGCCGCGCTCGCCTGAACCTGAATGCGGTCTTTGACGGAGTCGATTTGGTCTTGCGCGACGATCGGGTCGTGTTTGTTTTCGCAACGGAAGAACACAAATTGGTCTTGCGGTCCGTAAGGGCCGATCACTTGCGAGACCTCGTCGACGTCGAGCGCGAAGAGGACGTCTTCCATGTTCTTGTCGGAGAGGGTTCCGTGGAAGATCGGCTGCATGCGGCCTTTGTTCGAGGCGGTCGCGACGTCGAGCGATTCGTCTTTGGCGACGGCGCCGAAATCTTCGCCTCCGTCGACGATTCGGGCGCGAAGCGCGTCCGCTTTCTCACGCGTTTCGCAAACGATCATTTGCAGCGAGACCGACGGGCCGTACGATTTCAGATAGGCGGCTTCGAGTTCTTCGTCGGTCAACTTGATTTGGTCGGCGACAAGCGCCTGGAGCGCAAGACGCGGCCAGACGACTTCTTCGGCGTATTCCTGATAGCTCATCGACGAGTCTTTTTGAACGACTTCGAGATATTGAGTTTTCGTGAGTCGGAACGATTTCGCGAGTCGTTCGATTTCAGCGTCGACGTCGGAACGCGTGATCGCGATTCCCTGACGCTTGCATTCGGCAAGGACGAGCGCGCGATTCAAAATGCGCGAGAGGACGTCTTCCCCGTGCGCTTTGAGCGACTCTTCCTGAAGTTGGGCGAGCGTGATTTGTTCGCCGTTGACTTCCGCGACGATTTCAGGATAGGGACGCGTCGCGTCCTGGCGAATCGGATTCTCTTTCGCCACGGCGTCGACCGCGCGATTGGCCGACTGCCTGATCGAATTCTTTTCCGCCGCGTTTGCGCCCAGGGCGACGAGCCCCAACATCGCCGCCGCGCACACGCCTGACATTAACTTGTTCAAACCGTTCATATTACTCGTCTCTCGACTACGTTTTTGGTTCCGTTTCTTATTGCGTCGGGTCGAAAAAACTCGACCCTCGTCGGGGACTATAACGTTTATGTGCCGAGAGAGTCAAGAGAGGTTTTAGAATTATCGAAGACGAGCTTCGCAAGAGAACGCGCGAGAACGAAGAATCAAAGAATCGGATGCCGCGTCGGCGCAAGTTCGCGAGCCGGGCTCCTCCGGAAAACGCGTCGACGCGGCGTTGTCGCGCCGAGCGACTCCGTATTTCAGAATTCCCGCTGAATCGAGGCGGGATAAAAGAAGATTTAACAATCTTCGTTAAGCGGAGAGGAAGGGATTCGAACCCCTGGCGCGGTTTTGCCGCGCTCACGCTTTCGAGGCGTGCGCCTTAGGCCGCTCGGCCACCTCTCCAATGAACAATAAAGAAAAAGCTTCAACCCCTTTATGAACCGTAACACGATAAAACCCAGATTCGCAACGGATCAGACGAATAGACTATTGTCTCAATCCCCCCTACTAAACTGCGGCGATCAGAAGGCCGGTTCCTGCAATCCACTTTCTCTGCGCCATATACTACGCCTCTATCGCGTTCTGTCAAGCGGCTTGTTTCAAATAAAGAAAATATTTTTTATTGACGTAAGTAGTTGTCTTGCAATACTATTAGCCTTTGAATATTCGTATGCTGTTTAAATTGCCGAATTTAATCGACTCCGTTTGCGCCAGTCGTTTTAAACGGCGTCGCATGTTTCTCTGGATAGATATGCGTTTACGCGTTGCGTTGGTTAAGAGAGTTTGCGTTTGAGAGCGGACCTTTTAGAAAACAAACGACTATTTGTCGCCAAGCCAGATTTCCACTTCGACGGGGGAGACTCCCTGGAACTCGGCGATTTCTTCAACGGTCCAGCCTTTTTGACGAAGCTTTTTCGCCGAGGCCTTTTTCTCCTCGATTATCCCTTCCGCTCTGCCTTCCGCCCTGCCTTTCGCCATGCCTTTCGCCATGCCTCTCGCCATACCTCTCGCCATGCCTTCGTCTCTTGCAACGGCGATACCGTTTCCGTAGTCGTACTCCGCTTTTTGCTGAACGCGGATTTGCTCGCGGAGTTTCTCGTCTGCGTTTAATTGGCAAATTGCGTCGATCGCTTTGTTGATCATGGGATTCTCCGTTCGTTTTCTAATTATGTCCAACGCTTCTTCCGACCGACGACGCCAGTCTCTGGATAAATATGCGTTTACGCGTCGCGTTGGTTTAGAGAGCGGACTTTTTAGAAAACAAACGATTATTCGTCGCCAAGCCAGATTTCCACGTCGACAGGGGAGACTCCCTGGAACTCGGCGATTTCTTCAACGGTCCAGCCTTTTTGACGAAGCTTTTTCGCCGAGGCCTTTTTCTCCTCGATTATTCCTTCCGCTCTGCCTTCCGCTCTGCCTTCCGCTCTGCCTTCCGCTCTGCCTTTCGCCATGCCTTTCGCCATACCTTTCGCCATACCTTCGTCTCTTGCAACGGCGATATCGTTTCCGTAGTCGTACTCCGCTTTTTGCTGAACGCGGATTTGCTCGCGGAGTTTCTCGTCCGCGTTTAATTGACAAATTGCGTCGATCGCTTTGTTGATCATGGGATTCTCCGTTCGTTTTCTAATTATGTCTAACGCTTCTTCAGACTCCGCTTTGATTATTTCCATCCACTCTTGAACGCGGTCCCCCGATATCAGTTCGCGCGGAACTTTGGGCAGTTCGAAAACGTGGATCGACAACTTGTTCGTCAGCGCCTCGTGTCGCTCGTTTTCAAGGATGGAAAACGACGAATGATAATTTTTACAGTCGAAATAACAGAAACCAAGCACGTTGACCGAGTACGTCTGATCAAGTTCCTCGTACTTGCTTCCAGACTCAAAGCCGTCTCCGAAAAGTTTGCTCCAATAGTACAAAACGCGTTCGGAACTGAATCCCGATTTTCGCGCCTGCATCTCGACGTTATAGCGACGACCCGCGGTTCTCACGTGAACGTCGAATCGGCTGAGCTTGCCGTCGGCGGAGTCGGGTATATCTTCCGAACTCATGACTTTAATTGAATCCGCGTCCGTAAGATTCAAACCGAGCGAATCGTTAAGAAACGCCTTAAGAACGTCTTGATTGCGAACGAACAACGCCTTGAAAACGACGTCGTGAGAAGCAGAGATAAAGTCGTCCATAGTTTTGTCTCCCTTTGGCGATATTGTAATCCCAATTGAAGACGTCGTCAAGGCGAAGGTCCGACGCCAGACTGGCGGTTCGCGCTGCCGCGCGAAGATTAGAATAACCGCTCCCGATGGTCGCTGCGCGTATAAAAGCGGCAACGAATTGTAAGAGCCGCAGGCGGCTTTCAACGCGCGTTTCAGGCGTCGCCGAAGAACAGCGCGATTTCGCGGCGCGCGGCGTCGACGGAGTCGGACGCGTGGACGAGATTTTCGCGGTAATCGAGCGCGAAATCTCCGCGGATCGCGCCCGGCTCGGCTTCTCCGCCGTCGGTCGGACCGACGAGTCGTCGAACGACCGCGACGGCGTCGCGGCCTTCCCAGACGGACGCCAGGACGGGGCCGCGCGTCATATACGCGACGATTTCCGGGAAGTACGGCTTGTCGGCGAGATGCGCGTAGTGCTTTTTCAGAAGCTCGCCGTCTAGCGTTTTCCAGACGAATCGAATCGGCTTAAGTCCTTTGCGCTCCAATCTTGCGACGATCTCTCCAATAAGACCGCGCTCAACCGCGTCCGGCTTGAGCATGACGAACGTCTGTTCGATCGTTTTCATACGTTTTTTCCTGTCGACGCCAAAGGTTCAAGCGTTCAGTTGAAGTTGAATTTCGAGTTTTCTTCGGCGCGTTTGTCAATTTCTTCGATTTCCTCGTCGCCGAGCGTTCGGAACCGAATCGTTTTCAACTCGCCCTCGCTGACCCAGCTGGCGAATCCGAGCGGCTCGCAACGCGAGACTTCAAAGCGCGTTTTGAGCGAATGTCCTTCGACGACGTAGTCGATCGTCTTTTCGTCGTTGATCCAGACGCGCAAGGTCCGATTGGTAACCTGGACGCGGAACCGATACCACTGGCCCGTCTTGAAATTCATAAACGACGAGGTCGAATTCTCCGACGCGTCCATGTCGTCGATACTCGAGATCCCGACGACGAAGCCGCCCCAGCCGCCGTTGACGAACGTGACGTATTTGTCCTTGATTGGGAACGTTAAGGCCGAGAAAAAGTCCGTTCCTGAGGTTCGGCGCGACACGTACTCGATTTCGTAATTCTCGCGCGGAATTTTGATCCCCGTCCCTTCTTCGTCAAATCGAATCGACGTCGTCGTCGGGCCCATGCCCAAAACGAGAACGTCGTCTTTGACTTTGACGACGAAATCGCCCGCGTCTTTAATATCGATCCAGCCGTCGAGCGACTTGCCGTCGAACAAGTTCGTCCATTCGTATTTGTCGTCGTCCGCCTGCGACGCGGCGATCGCGTCGAAGACGGGCTTTTCGTCGTCCGCCGCCGGAGCGTTGGACGCAAAAGAAAACAGAATCGTCAAAATGGCGGCCGCGCTAAGTAATCGTTTCATTTCAAAGGTCCTTATGCGTGAAACGGACGTCGTTTAAAGAGCGCCGTGAAGGAACAGCTCCATAAGTTCGAATCCGCGTTGATAGAATCGACCCGACGCTTCGCCGGTCGTTTCGTCGTACGTCGCCGCGCCGTCTCCATGAACGTCGGAGCCGACGATCATCCACGGCACGTAGCCGCGAGAATGCGTTTTCGTCGCGACGGGGGTCGGATGGTCGGGGGAAATCAGGAGCCGCCACTCGGGGAACGTCTGCAATTTGTCCAAAATGGGGGGCAGAGTCTCCTGATCAATTTGTTCGAGCGAGCGGATCTTTTTCTCGACGCTTCCTTCGTGCCCCGACTCGTCGGGCGCCTCGACGTGAACGACGACGATATCGTATTGATCGAGCGCTTTGGCGGCGCGTTCGCCCTTGCCCGCGAAGTTCGTGTCGACGTAGCCGGTCGCGCCGGGCACGTCGATCGCGTCCCAGCCGACGATTTTGGCGATTCCGCGAAGCAGGTCGACGGCGGTGATCATCGCGCCTTCGCCCCAGCGGTATTTTTGCGCGAACGGCTCCGCCGTCGGGCGCTTGCCCTGACCCCAGAGCCAGCAGTCGGTCGCGGGCAATTTGCCTTCGGCGACGCGTCGAACGTTCGTTTTAGCCGTCTTCATGTAGTCGGCGCACGCGCTCATGAGTTTGCGAACGTATTCGGCGCCTTGGCCCTGCGGACGAACGTCCGCGATCGAGCGATCCGAGTAGTCGTGGGGAGGGAAGGTCTTCGTTTCAGAGCTGAACGGGAAGGGCTTGTCGTCGGAGTCGGGCCGGAAGACGACGGCGTTGCGATAGCTCACGCCGGGGACGAACTCGATTGTTCCGCCAAGTTCGGGCGCGATTTCTTTCCAGAGGGGCGCGACGTCGCGTTGCAGATCCGCAAGGAGTTCCGCGCCGTCTTCGCTGGAAATATGCCCGGCGGTGAACGACTTCATCACGTCGTTTTCCAGACACACGAGGTTGCAGCGCCACGCCCAGTCGTTCGGACCGAGCTCGACGCCTTGCGCGACGACTTCCAGAGGCGAACGCCCCGTGTACATTTCCAGGGGATCGTACCCCAACAGCGAGAGCGTCGCGACGTCGGAGCCCGGCGACAGCGCCTCGGGCACGTTGTACGAACGGCCCTGAACGCCGCGCGGCGCCCAGCGGTCAAGGGTCGGGGTGTTCGCCGCCTGCATCGGCGTGCGATTGTCAAGCGATTCTATTCTATCGTCCGCGAAACCGTCCGGGATGACGACGACGCGCTTACAATTGTTCATTATACGTTGCTTTCTAACGCGAAACAGGCGTTTGTAACGGGAGCGGATATTTCTCTCCGCGCGGAAGCGCGAACCGGGAGTACGCCGTCGGACCGTCGGGGATAATCCTTGTTACAGAAGATCGCGCGTGGCGATTACGTCGACGCCGGTGTTTAGGATGTTCGGGACGATTACGTCCCCGCGCCTGATCGGCTTGACGGCGCGAACGGCGTCGACGACTTTCATCGCGTCGAACAACGAGCCTTTGGGGATCGGCGCCGCGGTTCTGACGGGCGCGACGTCGAGCGGCTCGCCGTTTTCGTCGACGACGCGCACGGTCGTCGTCAGCGTTCGGGTCGGATTAGTCGCCTCGGCGATTCCGTATTCCGCGCCGCGTTTGCAGGAGTTTCCCGTAACCGTTCCGGCCTGCGCGTCGACTTCCAACGCGCAGCCACGCGGGCAGACGATGCATGTGATGTGTTGAACGCTCATTTTAGTTCCTGTCGTATTCGTATCCGCGCGTCGAGGGCGGTTATTGTTCAAAGTAGGTCGCGCGGCAGTTCTTCGTCTCCCAGAAATCGACGCGCGCGACGTTCAGACCCCTGGATCGGACGTAGTCGTAAATTAGGGCGGCGAGGCGTTCCGCCGTGGGATTGCCGTCGACGACGACGACGGGCTCGCCCGCGTCGAGAAGCGTTTGCGCGAGCGGGTCGTCTTTTGCGAGAAAGACGCGATGATCGAGCTGTTCGTCGATCCATTTTCCGACGGTCTCTTTCAAGGAGGCGAAATCAAGCGCCATGTCCTGTTCGTTGAGTTTGTCGACGGCGATTTCCACGCGCACTTCCGCGTTATGACCGTGCAGACGCCGACATTTGCCTTCGTAGCGATAGAGGCGATGGCCGTAGGAAAAAGAAAAATCCCGCGCGACGGTAAACATTGACGTCCTCCCAACTCAAAACGAACGGAGCCGCTTCGAAGCCCCCCCGTTAGGGGGATAACGCTCCTCGACTCGAGTTGGTATTATAACGCCTTTTTCGATTTTTGGAAGTGAAGAGCGATTTGTCGGCGGATTACGGGGATTTTTTTCGCGATTTTTGCTTCACGGAGACGATAAGAGAGATAAGATAGATAACGTAGTAAAGATAAAGCGCGGAAAATCTATCTGGCACGGCCTGTTTTGAACGCAAGCAAGACGGGCATGACGCGGCGCGTGCGCGCAGCGTGGAGAATAATTACGTACGATCGATGGAAACCTGGTTTTTGCCGCGCGTCCGATAGGCGGCGCGAGTTTTATCGACGTGTTTTGGTCGCTTTACGCGGCGAATTCCCGAGGAGGATGTTATGAAATCGAATTTGGTTCTTTGTTTTGTAGCGGCGTTTGGGTTCGTCGTTGCGAACGCTCACGCTCAAGAAGCGATTGAGACGGCGGCTCCCGCGCCGGCGGTCGACGCTTCTCAAACGACGGTTCAGCCGCTTGGCGATTGCGACGATTGTTGCGAAGGCGGTTACGGAATCGGCGGCGGCTTCGCCGGATTCGGCGGTCGTTTAGGCGGGTTCGGCGGCTTTGGCGATTTGCGCGGCCGCTTTGGCGTCGATCGCGATCGTCTTGGACGCGAACGTCAGATCGTGCAAGCTTCTCCCTACGCCGTTCCGACCGGCGAAATGCAGGATTGGGCGCGTTTCCGCAACTATCCTTACGGGTATTACAGCCACAACTTCGGAACGCCCGACATGCGCATTCCCGGATACAACCCCGCGTGGCAAAACTACTATCCGGCCGGACGTCGTTATCACCAGGGCAACCACTTCAATCTTGACGTGTTCTGATTGAAGCGAAGCCAGGCGAACATGATCTCGGGCGCCGTCGTTTTTTTTGGAACGACGGCGCTTTTTCTTTTCCCGACTGAACAGGTTGACTCTCGCAACATATTGAAAATTATGTCGTTATCGACAATATAACACAGACGATAATTTTTTAAAAGAATTGTGCGTAATCTCCTTGTCGAGTTTTTAAATTGTGTTATATTGATTTCAGTTTGAGGAGAAAATGGACGTTCCCTCTCCGCCGGCGCAGTCGCGTCGTTTTACCCCCTTCCGAATCCCCAAAAAAGGAGTTTTTTATGTCGAAGCGTAGTAAACGTCGTCAGTGGTGGAGAGAAGAGATCTTAGCGACCGCCGCGTAACGCGCGGTTCATTCGCAAGAACACAATAGAGAGCTTTGATTCAGGAGAGAATCAAAGCTCTTTTTGTTTTCGGCGGGGAACGATCCGCGCGAGAAATCTCTCCGCTTCTTCTTTTGGGGGCAGACTGTAAATCAACGTGTTATAAGAGCCGCAAGCGGTAGGCGGCGAAGTCCGCCGGACGCTGCAGGCAAACGGGGCGGTTCGTTGATTCCACGCGCCTAACGTGGCGTCGCGCAAATACGATATTCTTAAATCAACGCATTATCTAACGCATAGCCGTCCGAGGATTTACATCCCCGGCTACCGGGACCGGCGCGAAGCGCCGAGAGCCGTCGGCGCAAGACGACGGCGGCCGCGCCCATGCGTAAAACCGCCCGTCGATTACGTCGGGTCTTTTCCATTTGGGGCAGACTGTAAATCAGCGCGTCGTGTCGCCGCGTGTCCGTGCGGCAATTTTTCCGTTAAAAGAATTCGATTTATTGACGCGGCGTTTTAAATCTGTATAAATGTCTGTCGCGCGAAGCGCGTCTGGCTTTCGCGTCGCTTCTACGTCCGTTTCGACGCCGACGATCAAAACGAAACGTCCAAAGTCGCGAACGAATTGGAATCAACGTAACAGCGGCAATGAAAACGCTTAGAAGTTCAAACGTCGACGAACAACGCGACGTTTCCCGTAACGGAAGGAGTATCGCTCGAATGAAATTGTCGACTAAAACGGCGACGACGGCGATCAGGTTGAGCGGCGCGGTCGTCGTCGGCCTGGTTTTCGCTGCGCTTTTTAACGGAAGCTCCCTCGCGGACGAAATTATCTTGACGACCGGCAAAAAGGGAGCGGGGACGATCGTTTCGGAAACGGCGACGAGCGTCGAAATTGAAACGACCGTCGCCGGGCGCGTCGTTAAACGAACCGTTCCCAAAAACCGCATTTACTCGATCGAACAAAACGGCAAACGCCGCGTTCTCAACGATTCCGACGCCGGAAGAAAAGCCGCCGCGTCCGACTCCGTCGCAAACGTCGCGAGCTCCGACGCCGGAAAACGCGTCGAACGCGCGCCGGACGAAGTCTTTAAGATTATCGATCGAATTGGCAAGACGGCCCCCGATTGGCTTGAATCGACGCCCCTTGAGTATCCGCCGACGCTCGACTTAAGTTTTCCAAAAGACGTCGACGGTTGGGACGCGAACCGCAATTTCGGACAGTACGTTTGGGACGTGATCAACCCGAATCGCGACCGTTGGAAGTCGGCGGTCAAGCTTGCGGAGTTTTTGCGCGAACGCAACGCGAACGACGCGGAAGTCGTTCGACGAATCGATCAGGCGACCGGCGAATTCTACTTTCGCTTCTTTCAGGACTACGCGCGCGCCGCGTACTATTGGCGTTTGAGCGGACTTGACGACGATCCGGCGTCCGCGCCCTGGCTTGGAGCCTATCTTGGCGAGTGTTACTGGCGGCTCGGCTCAAAAGAAGCCGCGCTCGACGTTTACGCGAAAACGCCCGACCAGTTTCCCTGGATTAAGGTCTTAACCGAAATGGGCGAACTTGACGAGGCGTTGAAGCTGGCGGAACGGCTGGCGCTCTCGAATCGACCCGATTACGCGTTTGTTTACGCCGGGGACGCCTGTCGCGCGGCGGGCGATTACGACAAGGCGATCGAGTACTATCGGCGCGTCCTGGCCGTCGAGGCGACGCCCGACCGAACCGTCGAGCAGATGGAGCGCAATACGAAACGCGCCCGAGCGAATATTATTGGAATCGAAACGTTCGAACGCCTCGACTTAACGAAAGTTCCGAACGGGGTTTATTTTGGCGACGGAGTCGGTTTCGCCGGAAACGTTCGCGTCAAGGTCGTCGTTTCGAACGGCAAAATCGCGTCGGTCGAGGTCGTCGAGCATCAGGAAAAGCAATATTACTCGTCGATCGTCGACGTTCCGCGTCAAATTGTTGAAAAACAAAGTTTAAAGGACGTCGACGCCGTCAGTTCGGCGACCGCCACGTCGGAAGCGATTGTCAACGCGACCGCGAAAGCTCTTTCCGAAGCCGTTGAAAAAGAACGCGATAAAGGGGCGCGATCAGAAGGGGCAAAAAAGTCGGCGAAGCCCGTTAATACGCGCGAGAACGAAAGGAAAGGCCGATGAGCGCGAACGGCAAGACGCGGCGAATCGCCCGAATCGCGACGCGAACGCTTGCCGTCGTCTGGTTTGGCGTTTTGCTTTTCTGGGTTTGTCAGCCCTATCCGACGACGGCTCCGCGCCGTTCAGACGGCTGGATTCCGCTCGACGTCGACGGCGGAACGGGGCGCGTCGAACTGCAAGCGCCCGCGTTTGAAAAAGTTCCGACGATCGGGGAAACGCGTTGGCTACTCGACGCGACGGACGACGCCCCCGTTTCTTTTGGAGAGTTTCGCGTCGTCGCCGCGCTTCCCAACGAGTCAGGCTCGTCGGACGATTCGGAGTCGTCCGGTTCCGCGACGTTTGAACCGATCGCGTCGCTCGACGCGGACCTGCTCGACGCGCTGACGACGACGTTCGGCGAATTGACCGTTTGCGAAAGCGACCCGACCGCTTTTCCCGACGCCTGCGCGCGGCGCCTGACCAAACGAACGGCGCGATTCGGACCCGCGTCGACCGCGCTTGCGACGGACGTCTGCGTCGGCGGCGTCGCGGCGGCTCGACGCTCGGGCGCGCGGACGACGCTTGTCGTATCGGCGTGCGTTCTTCTCCTGTCGCTCTTTTTCGCGCGCGCGTTTTGCGGCTGGCTTTGTCCGACCGGCGCGCTCGTCGACTTCGCCGATTTCCTTTGCGCGCCGATTCGCCGCTTCGTTGAAAAACGACGCCGAAACGCGGCGAGTCAAAAATCAGACGCGCGTTCAAGCGTTTCCGGTCGGTTTCGGTTGATTGTCGCCGTCGCGCTGATTTCGGCGACGTTCGGCGGCGTCGCGCTCGTCGGCTGGTTCTCGCCGATCGCGACCTTGACGCGAAACGTCGGAACCGCGTTCGGTCCCGTTCAGACGGCGGCGTATCGCGGCTGGGGTCAGGTTCCGGTTCCGACGACCGGCGCGATTGTTTCCGTCGTCGTTTTTCTCGCGATCCTGGCGCTCGGAACGCTCGGTCGCCGAACGTTTTGCCGCTGGCTTTGTCCGGCGGGCGCGATTTTTGCCTTATTGGCTCGCTTGCGCGTTTTCGGATATTCGGTCGACGGCGAGCGTTGCGTCAAATGCGGACGGTGTTCAGGCGTTTGCTCGTTCGACGCGATCGCCGCGCATGAAACCGGCGTTCAAATCGGCGCGAACTGCGCCTCTTGCGGAGCCTGCGCCGACGTTTGTCCGCGCCGCGCGATTTCGTTCGGGTCTGTCGGGCGCGCCAAAGCGACGAACGCAAACGATTCCGGCGCTCCGACGAGTTCGGACGACGCGAAGACGCGCGAACGTCGTCGAGCGTTGACCTGGCTCGGCGGACTCGCGGCCTCGGCGGTCGGCGGAACGGCGCTCGGTCGGATTTCGGCGGCGTCGGCGCTCGCCTCGGAACCGGTCGTTCGTCCGCCGGGAGCCGTTTCGGAACGCGAATTCCTGCGCCGCTGCGTCCGTTGCGGCGAGTGTTTCCGCGCCTGTCCGAACGACGCGTTGAAACCGATCGACGTCGACGGCGGACTCGCCCGACTCGCGACGCCGACGTTAAACGCCGACTGGTCGGGTTGCGAGCCGTCGTGCGCGAATTGCGGACGCGTTTGCCCGACCGGCGCGATTCGTCCGTTGACGATTCCTGAAAAGCGGCGTTTTGTTCTCGGACTCGCGACCGTCGATCAAACGACGTGCCTTCCGCACGCGGGCGTCGCGGACTGTCGACTTTGCGTCGACGAATGCGCGCGGGTCGGATACGACGCGATTGAATTTGTAGCGGTCGGAACGCAAATCGACGAAAACGGTCGTCCTATCGAAGACGTCGGCTTCCTGGCCCCGGTCGTTCGCGCGGAGCGTTGCGTCGGATGCGGTCTGTGCCAGGCGCGTTGCGCCGCGATCGTCGTTCGAACCGACAAAGCGCTCGCGCGCCCCGCGATCAAAGTGGTTCCCAATTGACAACGATCAGGCGTCGATATTGACGTCGCGTTCCCATTGGGGGCAGACTGTAAATCGCCGCGTTATAAGAGCCGCAAGCGGTAGGCGGCGAAGTCCGCCGGACGCTGCAGGCAAACGGGGCGTCGCGCAAATACGATATTCTCAACTCAACGCGTTGTCTAACGCATAGCCGTCCGGGGATTTACATCCCCGGCTACCGGGACCGGCGCGAAGCGCCGAGAGCCGTCGTCGCAAGACGACGGCGGCC
>JAFZNK010000216.1 GCA_017550965.1 Thermoguttaceae bacterium | reverse complement strand
CGGAGGACGTTTTCAAAAAGCGTCAAGCTCGCAGGTTTGAAAGAACATATGGTTGGTTTTGAGCTGGATCCGCAGGGTAAAAGTAAAGCGGCTCTAATTGATCAAATAAAAAACCGTCTTAGAATCTCGCGTTTTCCCGATTCGAGACATTCACGAATTTAGATCAAAGCAGATATTTGGAAAACTTATAAAATGAACCGTTCATTATCTCGATTTGACTTAAATATTCTCCCTTTGTCTTCGCGAGTCAACAAGCTGGACATAGAACGCGACGCTATTAATCCGGCTGCATATCCCGTTAATTTAAGCGACGAGGCCTGGCAAGACGTTGAAACAACCGCCGACGAAATCAGACGCGCAAAAGAACTGGGCGCCGCCCGTATGCTCACGTACGGAGCGCACTCTATTAAAAACGGGCTTGGTCTTGTTTTGGCGCGTTTAATTGAAGGAGGGTGGATAACCCACCTAACGACTAACGGCGCTGGCGTTATTCACGACTGGGAATTCGCCTATCAAGGCTTTTCCGGCGAAGACGTTCGCCGCTACACGACGGAGGGGCAATTTGGCGTTTGGGAAGAAACCGGTAAGTATATCAATTTGGCAATTGTAGCCGGAGCCTACGCCTCCTTGGGATACGGAGCCTCCGTCGGTAAAATGATCGCAGACGAAGGTTTTATTATTCCGACAGACGAAGAACTTTGTGAAGCGATTCAAAACGGAGCCGACTGCGCCGTTACGCCTGTGCCCGACATTTCGTACGACGCCAAAGGCGTCGCGCTATGCCTTGACAAAGCGGCGGCGGCGTCCGATCTCCTCGCCGCAAAGAGATTATTCAATCTTCCCGACGGCAAATATTCGATTCCTCATGCGAAAAAGAATTACTCAATAGCCTTCCGCGCCTATCAGGCAAACGTGCCGTTTAGTTGCTGTCCGATGATTGGCTGCGATATTATTTACACCCACCCGGCTAATTGCTGCGCGGCTATCGGCCGAGCGGCCCAACGCGATTTCCTACAATATGCGTATTCGGTTTCGCAGCTTGAAGGCGGCGTATACCTTTCTGTTGGGTCAGCCGTGCTTTCGCCGATGATTTTTGAAAAATCGCTGTCAATGTCCCGCAACATCGCCAAACAAAAGAACAGACGTATCGACGATTTTGCTATTCACGTCGTCGATCTCGCTAAATCGGCATGGGACTGGACTAAAAACGGAGAACCGCCAATGGACGATCCCGCGTACTATCTCCGTTACTGTAAAACTTTTAGTCGTATGGGGGGACGTATGTCTTACTGCAGCGCCGACAATCGCTCATGGTTCGTCGCTCTTCTTAACAACTTGGAAAACAACTTAAAATAGTTGATTTTCATTGAGAAAGCGACAAATCGTCTCCGAACCTTGTCGACTCGAAAAGTTTTCACTATACTAGAGTCAAGCTAAACGGCAACGATCTTTTTGATCGAAGTCAGGTTTTTACCGCATTTTTTTCAAACGACACAACATCCAGGAGTATTCGTCATGTTTATGAATCGTCGTCAGTTTATTAAAACCTCCGCTTTGTCGGCGGCGGCTTTAGGCGCGTCTCAATTCCCGGCGCCGTCGATTTCACGCGCGCAAAACGTTAACGCAAAGCTAAAAGTCGGAGTCGTCGGTATTGCAGGTCGCGGAGCGGGCAACATCAACGAACTCATGAGCGGTTCCGGCGATGTCGTCGAACTTGCGGCGCTTTGCGACGTCGACGACGTCAATCTTGAAAATCAAGGCAAGGCGTACCCCGACGCCAAACAATTTTTCGACTACCGGACAATGCTCGACGAAACGGAGTTGGACGCCGTTTTGGTAAGCACGCCCGACCATACGCACGCCGTCGCCGCAATGGCCGCGATGAAAAAAGGCATGCACTGCTTCTGTGAAAAACCTCTTGCACATGACGTCGCTGAAATTCGCGCGATGCAGAAAATTGCTAAGGAAAAGAAACTTGCCACCCAAATGGGCACCGTCATCCACGCGACGGAGAACTACCGTCGGGTCGTCGAGCTGATTCAGGCCGGAGCGGTTGGAGAAGTCGCCGAAGTTCACGTTTGGTGCGCCAAAGGTTGGGGAGGTTATCCCGAACCGTCTCAGGAAAAATTTGAAATCCCCAAAAACCTTCACTGGGAACAATGGCTCGGTCCCGCTCAATGGGTCGACTATAATCCCTGTTATCTCCCCGCGAGATGGCGCGGATACTGGCCTTTTGGCACAGGAACGTTTGGCGACATGGCTTGTCACTTAATGGATCTTCCGTTCTGGGCTCTTGATCTCCAATATCCCAAAACGATCAGCGCTACTTGCGATTCTGAAATTAGCAAGATGTGTTGCCCGTTAGACGTCGAGTGCAAATACGAATTCGAATTGAACGGTAAAACGCTCCCGCTTACCTGGTACGACGGCGCTCGTCGTCCCGCTGTTATTCAGGAAAAGAAACTCGAGAATCTCTCAATGGGCGTTATCTTTGTCGGCGACGAAGGCGTTCTCGAAGCGGATTATGGAACGATTCGACTCTATCCGGAAGACAAATACGCGGATTATCAGCGTCCTGAAAAAACGATTCCTTCTTCTGCGGGGCACCACCGAGAATGGATTAATTCGATTCTTGACGGCGGTCAATCGACCGCTCTATGCAACTTTGAGTACGCCGGTCGACTGGCGGAAGCGGTCCAACTTGGCGCGGTTTCATTGCGCGCTGGAAAGATCAAGCTGGAATGGGACGCCGACAAGGCGCTTGTCACTAACGACAAGGCGGCGAACGATTTCATCTCGACAGAATATCGCGAAGGTTGGGAGCTGTAATTTCGCATAATTGAGTCGGCGAAACGACAAAAGAAAGGACGCGCCCGAATCCGCAAGGAACTCGAGCGCGTCCTTTTTCACTTTGAAAACAGTTAAGCGTCTGTTATTCGGCTTCTTTCTTCGCAGCGGCCGCGGCGCGACGAGCGGCGGCGGCTTTTTTACCGCGTTTCATCGTCTTAACGACGTTTTGTTGCGCTTCGGCGCGTTCTACGCGGCGTTGAGCCAAACGAGTGGCTTTTCCAACGCGGTTGCGGAGATAGTACAACTTGGCGCGGCGCACGATCGAAGAACGAAGGACTTCAATTTTGGCGATACGAGGGCTATGGATGGGGAATTTACGCTCGACGCCTTGACCGGCGACGATACGACGGACGGTAAACGTTTCACGAATACCGGAACCGCTACGGGCGATAACCACCCCGTTGAAAATTTGGATACGCTCTTTGTCGCCTTCGAGGATTTTGCAGTGGACGTTGACGACGTCGCCGATTTCAAAATGGGAAACGCTCTCTTTTTTGGCGCGAGCTTCTACCAAACGAATAAGATCTTGACTCACGGATATGTTCCTTATATTTCTTGTATGCTAGTGTAAGGAGTACGTTAAAAACTTCCGACATAACCGCGTCGGACTAGAAAGAAGATCGAAAATCGCCCGAACGTTCGAACGATCGCTTGATTATGCAAACGCAAGTCTCGATCAACCCGACTCCCTGACGTCGAATTTGATTCGTACGACCAACGACCTCTCATATCGAGGAAGCCGAAAACCGAACGCGTCAATTATCCGACGCTTTGTCGTCCAACAAATCGGGACGACGCGCAAACGTTTTCTCCAAACGATTGATTTCTCGCCATTTGTCGACCAAGCCGTGGTCTCCGCTAAGGAGTATTTCCGGCGCTCTTAAACCGCGATATTCGCGAGGGCGCGTATATTGGTCTTCTTCCAAAAGACGATTTCCAGACGAAAACGAATCGACCACCGCCGACGCCTCGTCTCCCAATACGCCTGGGATCAAACGCATGACAGAATCGACGATCACCGCCGCCGCCACTTCTCCGCCGTTCAAAACATAGTCCCCGATAGAAATTTCGTCGGGTCGGAGTATGTCGACAATTCGCTGATCAAACCCTTCGTAGCGTCCGCATAAAAGAATTAAACGTTCTTCCGAAGCCAATTCTTCCACGACCCGCTGCGTCAAAAGACGTCCTTGAGGCGTTAACATTACGACGCGTCCCGGACGCTCCGCATAAGTCTGTACCTCTTCGACGCAAGGGACGACTCTATCGACTTTCAACACCATGCCGGGCCCGCCCCCAAAGGGACGATCGTCCATCGTGTTGTGTTTGTCGCGCGCCCATTGACGCATATCGTACAAGTTTACTTCAAGGAGACCTCGTTCAATCGCGTCTTCCAGAATACTCTCGGAAAGATATCCCTCAAAAATACCGGGAAAAAGCGTTAAAACGTCGATCCGCATCAATTAAACTCGCGCGTCAACAACGACGACAACTAAAAAATCACCAATCTCTAAACGCTCACTCCGCAGCGGGGGCAGGCGCAGCGGCCTCTTCCTTAGCGACAGGGGCGACGCGACGGCGAGATTGAGCCAATCGCTCCAAAGCGGCCTTTTGGGCCTCTAAGCTAGTTCCGTTAGCGCCATACTTCTTGATAAGAACGGCGCACTTGTCGCTCGGCTGCGCGCCGACGCCAAGCCAATAAGCGATGCGATCGCCATTGAGAAGAGCGCGAGCGTCAGTCTCAGGAACCAACGGATCATAGGTGCCGAGTTCTTCAAGAACGCGACCGTCGCGGGGGCGACGACCGTCTACGGCGACAATACGGAAGAAAGGACGGTGTTTACGTCCAAACTTTTTCATACGAATTCTTACAGACACTTAATTATCTCCCTCGTTGAACGCCTTGCTTGTTTGCCAAAACCAACAAGGCCTGAAGTCGTTCCGAACGCTCGGAACACAAATTAGCAGTCTAACGTCAAAAAACGCCTTGTCGGGAACTCGTTTGGTCGGTCAAAGACCTAACAAACGCAGCGTTTCGACGCGCAAGACCAAATATATTTAACGGGCGTTTCCCGGTTAAATACGATAAAATACGAACTACTTTCTCTTCTTCTTGTTGCGACGCTCTTTCTCAAGACGTTTTCGCTGAGCCTCGCGTTCTTTCGGAGTCAGGCGTTTTCCGGTAGATCCCTTCTTAGGCGGCCCCATCATTCCAAACGGGTTCGCCGCCGTCTGAGCGGTCAACTGTTGAAGACTACGCATACGATCCGCCGCGCCAAGCCCCGAGAAATTCTTGACCATTCCCGCCATGCGCTGGTGCATCGACAAGAGTTCGGTAACGCGTTTCACGTCGACGCCGGCGCCGGCGGCAATACGCTTTTTGCGTCGGTAATCGATAATTTCAGGATGACGTCTCTCTTGCGGGGTCATTGAATCAATTAACCCGCCGACTTTACGCATCTCTTTGTCCGGGTCGACGTTTAACTCGCCGAGAAGTCCGCTCAGCCGCCCCATGCCGGGAATAAGACTCATGATCTTCCCCATGGAGCCCAGACGCGACGCCTGTTGCATCTGCTTGCGGAAATCGTCGAGCGTAAAAACGCCCTTCTCCATTTGCTCTTGTTGACGTTTAAGTTCCGCCTCGTCGAACTTCGCCTGGGCGGTCTCAATAAGAGTCATAACGTCGCCCATACCGAGCATACGGCTGGCCATACGATCGGGATGGAAGTCTTCAAGAGCGTCGAGCGTCTCGCCGACGCCGATAAACTTAATCGGAACGCCGGTAATCGCTTTGACGGAAAGCGCCGCGCCGCCGCGAGCGTCGCCGTCCAACTTCGTCAAAATAACGCCGTCGAGTTCAAGCGCGTCGTTGAACGCCTTCGCGCTATTGACGGCGTCCTGGCCCGTCATCGCGTCGACGACGAAATATACCTGGTCCGGCTGAACCTTGCGTTCAACCTGCTCCAGCTGAGCCATTAGTTCGTCGTCAATGTGCAAACGCCCCGCGGTGTCAAGCACGACGACGTCGACGGCCTTGTCCTTCGCCTCTTTTAAGGCGCGTTTGCAAACGTCGACGGGATCCTTAGACTCACGGTCGACGAAAACGGGAACGTTAAGTTGCGCGCCTAAAATCTCAAGCTGATCGATAGCCGCGGGACGCTGCAAGTCTGCCGCGACGAACATAGGTTTTCGACCGGACTCAAGCAACCGTTTACCCAACTTGCCGCAGGTGGTGGTTTTACCGGAACCTTGCAACCCGCAGAGCATAATCGTGGTAAACGGATCTTTCGCGGGCACGGTCGAATCGACGGGCCCCATCAACTCGACAAGCTCGTCGTTGACAATCTTCAAAATCTGTTGCGTCGGATTTAAAGCGCGAGAAACGTCCGCGCCAAGGAATTTCTCCTGGACGTTGGCGATAAACTTATTCGCAACTTCAACGCTCGCGTCCGCTTCGAGAAGAGCCTGACGCACCTGCTCAAGCCCTTCGCGCACGTTTGATTCAGTGAGACGACCGCGGCCCGTCATTGCACGGAAAGCGGCGCTGAGTCGATCGGTCAACGATTCAAACATAATTTACCTTGCTTGCAGGACGCGTCTTTTCTCTCCAACGCGCAATTACCAACCCCTAAGGGGCGTCCGACAACACTCCCCGACGTCGGCGGATCCAAACGACGGCCCGTCGACAAAAGAGGGATTAAACAATTTTGTTAATTCTATCGGCAAAGCTCGTTTTTACAAGGGGGAAACGACAAATTTTGAATCTTTCTTTTGAGCCGCGCGTAGTATCATGACAATCGCTTATTGCTACAATCGTTATAATCAATATAACCATGCCTTTAAGAATCAGAACGATTCGGCGGCGTAAAACAAAATATTCGTCGCAAGATAGAACGCGCTTTTCTGAGTAAGTCCTTCGCAATTGGCGGCCGTTACGTTTTCCAAAGCGCAACTAACGTCGTCGGGAGAGTAGATGACGATCCATCGGCCGTCTCGCTGGACGCCTTTTAACCGAGGAGGTCCGTCCTGGACGACCGCGGTCGTCGAACGACCGTTCTCGACGCGTCTGCTTCGATATTGCAACTTCTCAATTCGGAATCCCCCGTATTTTCCTGAGAACAGAGGATCGTCCGCAGGAACGTCTACAAGTTGTTCGTCGGGGAAAAGAATCTCCGCTTCTTTCAAGAACGATTCCTCAAACTGTTTCGACGCGCAGACGGCGTTGGCGAACAAAAAACCGCCGCGTTCAAAATACAGGCGCAGACGTTCGCGCTCGGCTTCTGAAAAAGCGAACGCGTTACGACCGTGCATAAACAACGTCGGATAGTCAAACAGATCGTCGGTTTTCGCCGTAGCGTGCGGAACGTATAACTGCGTGGGGACGCCAAGCCTTGCCCGTATCGAACGCATAAGATTAGGTATGGCGCGAGGCGCGCAAGAAGAACCTCCTCCGCATTCGAGAATCGCGGCGAAAAGACTATTGTGAACGTCGGAACCTTTTTCCAACTCTTCTCCGACGTCAGCGGCAATTTCGTCTTTAAACTTCATTTGTCGGTTGGTCGCGTAAGCGCAAACGTTTATTCCAATGGCGAACGCGGCTTCAATTTCACTCCTGACTCTTTCAGAGACAATTTGCGTTTTCTCCTCGCCTCGCGGTCTGTTCTTCGTCGCTTCCCAAAGACAAGACAACGAAGGACGATCGTCGACCGCGCTGGGGAGAGCGCCGTTTTTATCAGGGACGGGTCGAAAGGCTGGAACAAGCACGACGCTCGTGCGACAGCCAAAATCAATTCCCCAAATAGGTCGAGCAAAATTCGGATCGACAATCTTCTCCGCGGTCCAAATGGGATGACTAGGATCCAGAAGTTCAAAATCTCCTCCGTCTTCGGCGAGAACCTCTCCCATTAATTCACGAAAACCTCTTTCAAAAGACACGTCTCCGTCGATAGCCTCTGCAAAAATAAAACCTCCCTGTTCAAGGTATCCGCGCAAATTCTGGACGAGCCGTTCTCTCAATTTAGGGTCGGCGGGAACAGGAGTGGTTGTGCCGCTTATCGACAGAATCGGCGATTGGAGGAAATCGTCGAGAGTCGCTTTTTCAGAGTCGATCGTCTGCCAGATCAGGTGAACGTCCCATTCTTGCTCTACTCGAGCCGTAAGATGAGCGACGTCGTTCGGATGCGTGTTCCAATCGTCCCCAGCTCCAAATTTTAGTTTTGACGCCAAAAGAGGCCAGCGACCTTTGGACAAAAACAGTAAAGCAAAAGAAGTTGAAACGCAATTATTGCCGGCAAGATCTTTCTGAGCGTTCCAAAATTGGGACAACACGCCTTTACGACGAAGTAAAACTTCCGCGCCTTCGCGATACCAGTCGCTTCGACCGACAAAACGGTTAGCGGTCAGACGACCAACGCGTTCCAATCCGTAGAGGTAATAGAAGAAGTAAGAATCGGCGCCAACAGCGTGGCCTGGATTCGTTTGAACGCTAAAATGGTTGCCAAGCCAGCTCAATCCCCGCGACATTCTGACGGCAATTTCATCGTCGACGTCCTGACAGCAACGAAAATTATCGCCTTCGATCTTAGCGCGCGTCGCTTCACGAACGCCGGAGCAAATAGCCAAGGCGGCAATGCCGGCGCAAGTCATGCTGCCGGTTCCGTATCCGCTTGGAAATCCCGACGGATTGAGAGAGGAGGAACGGTATCCCCAGGAGCCGTCGTCGTTTTGCATGCGAAGCCAATAATCTTCGGCGCTTTGCCACACGGAATCGTCAATTTCAACGCCGACAAGCTCCGCCTCGTACAAAGCTAAAAGGGCAAATTGCGAATTGGAATTGTCTGCGCGTTCCGAATCTTGATTGTCTCCCACATAGGACCATCCGCCGCGATATTCGTTTTGAGTTTTCATCTGACGTTCGACCAACCACGCGACGTTGTTCTCGATTGTCGAACGATATGTTTCCGGGTCGGCAAGACAAAAAACCATCGTCTGAACGGAAATGGGATACGTTTGATTCTGCTTACTAGCCGTGAAACCTGATAAATAATCAAGAGCTTTGGACACGGTTGGGTCGTTTTTATCTAACCCTGCCGTTAATAGAGCCAGGGCGCAAAGCGCCGTCGTGCCGGGAGAGTAACCGGGGTATTCGTTCCAATCGCCGTTGGGACGCTGTTTTTGTTTAATAAACGCTACCGCGCCGTCAATCGCCGAGCGAACGGCCTCGGCGTTGAGAAACGTTTCCTCATTATCGGGGACGTTCTGTTTCGATTCGACGCGATCTACTTCGTCGATCGGGCGTCCTTCACTCAACCCCGGTTCGTTCGTGGGAACAGGAATGTCTTCAGTGGAAAGAACAGCGGGAGACATACTGTTCGTCTTCGCCGACGGGTGATTTACAGCGTCATCCTGACCTACCGCTATTAAACCTTGAAAGAAGAAAAAAAGACCTATCAACCCCAATCCAAGGCTATGATTACCGTACCGGGAGCCGTTACAACTCATACGCACAACGTCGTCCTCTAACCTTGCTGCGTGAATAACTCTTAAAAAACAAGAAAAAAACGTCGAAAAACACTGCCGACGCCTTCTTATTCAATTAACGGTTTACACTACGTTTAATCTGTAATGAAAAAGAAACGTATCAACTGGTTTCCAGACAAACTCTGGTTCCGCTTTTTCCGAAATGTCGGAGATTCTTTCCATTACGTTCCAGTACGCGAAAGCGTTGTTTTTGAACTTTTCACAAACGGCTATTCGCTCTCGGAACTTCTTAATTTTAAGCGTTTTTTGCAACAAGTCTATCGGTTTTCCTTGTAAAAAACGGCTATTTGCCAAATAACGTCGGAGAATTCCGCCGCCATTTTTGGATTAGGACGCTGGTAAAAAAAAGGAATCGCTTTAGAATGTGGAGGCTTAACGGTCAAAAGTCGCGTTCTGTCGGACGCGTAATCACACATCCCTCAAAAACCAAGACTGACGTCCCTATGTCGCAGCCTCGCCCCCTCCCTCTGGTCGACACGCACGCGCATGTCAACCTTGAAGATTTTTCCTTTGATTTGGAAGCGTTTCTTGATCGATCGCAACGCGGAATCTTTCCCGAGATTAAAGGGCGACAAACGACAGATCCGGTATTTAGGCCGTTCATATCGGGGTTGATCGTTCCGGGCGTCGATCTTGCTTCCTCGCTTAGAGCCGTCGAACTTGCGCATAAATACGACTTTGTTTTCGCGGCTGTCGGTTTTCATCCTAATCACGTGTCGCAAGCGACGCAGGACGATTGGGAGGAATGCGTGCGGCTCGCTTTTGACGATCCGAAGTCAAACAAAATTGTCGCGCTGGGAGAAACAGGACTTGATTGTTATTGGGATTATACTCCAATCGAACGACAACGCGATTTCCTGTTGCAGACGTTGGACTTAGGTCTTCGCGCCCAATTGCCCGTCGTCATTCATTCACGAGAAACCAACGAAGAGATTATGGCGACGCTCAGAGATTTCTACGCAACCGCTCCCAGATATTCTTCTGAACCAAACTGCGGCGTCGTCCATTCCTTCAGTGGAACGCCTGAACAAGCCGAAGAACTGATCGATTTGGGATTCTATCTTGGTTTTGGGGGATTCGTTACCTATACGAGTAAAAAATTCTCAGATCTTTGGGAAGTCGCTAAAAGAGTTCCCGTCGATCGTATTCTACTGGAAACGGACTGTCCCTTTTTAACGCCCCATCCCTTGCGCGGGAAACTAGAAAGAAACGAACCGCTAACAACAATCTTTGTCGCAAAAAGACTTGCGGAATTACGCGACGCTTCTATCCCTGAAATCGTCAATCAAACGACGCAAAACGCCATACGGCTTTTCAAGCTCCCACCCCTGCGGGAAACGCCGATCGATTAACGAGGCGTCGCTCTTTAAACGCCATAAAAAACGATTTTCAATCTTGATCAAACAACCGTTAAACTATATCGTTCACGAGTGTTTTTGGAAAACGATCTTTCTCAATGTCGACATGTCGACAAAACTTCAACGTCGAGGCGTTGAAAAAACGGAATCGGGATTGAGAAAATAGCCAAGGGAAGCCCAATGAGAAATCGTTCCTCTCGTTTACGAACAAAGTTTAACGCATGCTCGGCGCGAATAACCTATATCGCTCGAGTCGGCGCCGTCATATTAATTTCTTTTCTTCCCGTCGTCGCTTTTGCGCAGTCTGGCGCTCAGGGAAACGGCGCAAATCGTTCCGCCATTAATTCAAAGATCGGCTCGACTCTCAAAAACGTCGGCGGCGGGCAGCGGCAGGATTCTGCGGACAGAAAACCTCTGCTCCCACGAGGAAATCAAACCAAAAGCGACGCTACGCGCACGCCGCCCGTTGCTTCGGGCTCTCCCGTTACAACCGCGCAAAGTCAAAAGGCCGCTAATACGCAGGAATCTTGCTCGTTAATCTCCGGGCGAAAAAAAGGTTCCTGCAGTATCGTGGAAGTGTCGCTCGAAGGATCTGGCGATATTTTGCAGACAAATCAAACGGGGCAATATGAACGCGCCGGTATCGAATTTGTAGCGGGCTTCAAATACGAAGAACTCTTCACCGAATACGCGCTTTTGGGAGCCGTCCGTTCGGTTCGCCAATACGAACAAGCGGGCATGAAACGAAAGATGGGGGCTTCGGTAACGCGTCCCCTTCTTGACAGTTCGCGAAAAAACGTCGTTTCTGACTTCGACGGAAAGAAAATTACGATTTACAGCCCCGTCGGAGCCATGAAGGCGGAACAATATGCGCTCCTCAACGAGGCTCCGTTCAATACGACGTTACTCGACCGACTCCTTCCTAACAAAGAGGTTAAACTGGGGGACGTTTGGCAAATTCCAACGGAGATTCTCGCCGCGCTCTTAGGCGTTGAAGCTATAGAAAACAACACCGTTCGTTTAACGTTGACGTCGATCGTCGACAACTTCGCGGAAGTCGAACTCTACCTCCAGGGCGGAAAGGACGCCAAGGGCGTCGATCTGCCCAGCACGCTGGAATGCGCGTCCGAGGGAGCCAGCGTCGCATTGGATCTCAATGGGAAATATCAGTACGATATGAATTCCAGGCAGATCACGTGGTTTGGATTGAAAATTTCAGAACGCCGTTCAGAAAGCGTCGCGACGCCCGGTCTTGAATGCAACGTTACGCTTAAAATATCGGTCGCTCCGCTGGACGAACCTGAAAAACTGACCGAAGACGTCGTCGCTAAAATGCAGGGCGCGCCAAAACCCGAAATGCTACGTCTTTACTACAACGCCCAAAAGGGCCCGTGGAAGTTTCAGCACTCAAGACGTTGGAAAATGATTGAAGACGCGGACAAAGCGGCGGCGTTATGTTACGTCGACCGCGGAGAGGCTGTCGCGCAGTGCAATATCTTGTCAAACGGAAAGATTGATCTGACAACGCAGCCAAACCTCGAAGGTTATAAATCAGAAATCCAAAAGGGTCTCGGCGACCGTTTTGCCGAATTCAAACAAGAAGCGGAATACGAAGGACAAAACGGGGAGTCCGTTTACTACGTCGTCGCGGACGGAGTGTTCGAAGAAACGCCGTTCCGATGGGTCTACTATCTGATTACCGACAAAGAGGGGAATCAAGCGACGATTATGTTTGAAATACGCGCGGATTTCCTTGATCGGTACGACGATTCGGGCAATGAAATCGTCGAATCGTTCCGATTACTTCCCCGCTCCACGACGGGACTTCAGGAAACGATAGAAAAAACGGCAAAGGCTGACGCCCAATCCGACAAAAAAACGGAACCGGTAAAAATAACTTCCGCGCCCTCTCCGAAGAAAAAATAGTATCAGTACTTTTATGATGATAGCCGCTGAACGATTTATTATTCGTTCGGCGGTTATTACGTTTATCGAAATGAAGAAAACCTCGACGCCAGCTCCAAAGCAAAAAAAGACTCAAAAGCCGTCCGAAACAACGGACAATAAAAGGACTTCGCCACCTTCTAAAAAGAAACTGGCGAAGCAAGTTAACGCCGCTTTAAAAAAAACGTATCCTGCGCCGGCATGCGCCTTATGTTATAAAACTCCCTTTGAATTGCTCGTCGCTACGGTTCTTTCCGCTCAATGCACTGACAAACGCGTCAACGCGGTAACTCCGGAATTATTTCGTAAATTCCCAGACGCGCAAGCTTTTGCAAAAGCGTCCGTCGACGAGATTGGCGAAGCGATCAAAAGTTGCGGTTTTTACAATTCCAAAGCGACCAATATCTCTAAAGCGGCTAAAATAATCGTCGAAAAATACGACGGTAAGATTCCCGACGATTTCGACAAACTTGTCGAACTTCCCGGAGTCGGCCGCAAAACGGCAAACTGCGTGTTAGGCAACGCCTTCGGAATCGCTTCCGGATTTGTTGTGGACACTCATGTATTAAGACTGAGTCGAAAAATCGGTCTTTCTGACGAAACGACTCCCGAAAGGGTGGAAGAAGATCTTAATTCGTTGTTTGAACAAAGCGAATGGATCGACGCAAGTCATCGACTGATTTTTCTCGGGAGAGAGTACTGCGTCGCAAGACGTCCCAAATGCAGTATTTGCCCTCTGACCAGCTTTTGTCTTAAACGCCCTTGATTTCGAAAACAAATGAAAATACTGCTGACAACTTTAATGTTAATTTGTTCTAACGTCTTTATGACGTTCGCTTGGTACGGACATCTGTCGACGTTAAAAGGAAAGTTCTGGTTGATAGCGGTTTTCGCCAGTTGGGGAGTTGCGTTTTTTGAATATATGATCATGGTTCCGGCCAACAGAATAGGTTCGGAAGTAATGACGTTGCCGCAACTAAAAATACTGCAGGAGGCGATCGCGCTTTCAGTTTTCGTTCCCTTTGCTATTTTTTTCGCAAAGGAGCATATCAGCTGGAATTATCTCTGGGGAGCGCTTTGCATCGCCGGAGCGGTATTCTTTATTTTCAACGATCATTCGGCGACGGCAAAAACGCAACAGCTCCCGACTCCGACGACCGTACAAAAAGTAGAAACCGAAACGACAGAACAAGTTACGGAGAAAGAAATAGACAATGAACGCTTCAGAAACTGAAAAAAAATACTCCCCCAGGGCGTTAAAAGCCAAGGCTTATTTCGAACAGGGGTACAATTGCGCTCAGTCGGTCTTTATGGCTTTTGAAGACGAAACCGGAATCACACCCGATATGGCGGCAAAACTCTCCTCTTCTTTTGGAGGAGGCATGGCAAGACTACGCGAAGTTTGCGGCGCGGTGTCCGGTTCGTTTTTGGCGTTCGCCGCGATGTACGGAGTCAGCGATCCCAAAGATTCCGAAGGAAAGGCCGCGCAGTATAAGGATCTTCAGGAACTCGCCGGAAAATTTCGAGAAGAAAACGGTTCGATCGTTTGTCGCGATCTCCTCGGTTTAACGCAAAAGACTTCGGAACCGACCCCGGAAAAGAGAACGAACGAATATTATCATAAACGTCCGTGCGGCGAACTTGTCGCTTGCGCTACGCAGATTCTCGAAGAATACGTCCAAAGCAAAAAAGCGAGCGCGTGATCAACGTCCTTCGCCCCAAAAATTTGACGGCCAGCTCTTTTAGGAACTGGCCGTCAATTATTGAGAAAAACGCGCAGATTTCACGAGACTTCGCGCGTCACTTATTGTTTCCCAGAGACTCAAACCGTGTTAAAAGGTAATCGAACGTTTCGTCAATGAACGGCGAAACAACGGATTCCACTTCGCCGTGATCACATGCGGCGGCAATCGCAGGATCAATCGGCAGTTTGACGATCTTGTCGATTCCATATTTCTTAGCGACTTCTTCAATCTTGCTATCGCCAAAAATAGAATGCCGTTTGCCGCAATCGGGACATTCGTAATACGACATGTTCTCGACGAGCGCAAGAATGGGGATGTTCATCATCTCCGCCATCTTGATCGCCTTTTCAACAATTAAGGAAACAAGGTCTTGCGGCGTTGCAACCACTACGATTCCTTTAATCGGAATTGACTGAAAAACCGTCAAAGGCACGTCGCCAGTCCCCGGAGGCATGTCGACGTACATAAAGTCGACGTCGTTCCAAATAACGTCCGTCCAGAATTGCTTTACCGCTCCCGCAAGAATGGGACCGCGCCATACTACCGGCGAAGCGGGATCGTCGACGAGCAAATTGATCGACGCGACGGAAACGCCAGTCTTCGTCTTGACGGGCATAACTCCAAATTCCGAACCGGTCATTCGTTCCGAGAGTCCGAACGCTTTTGGAATCGAAGGTCCGGTGATATCCGCGTCAAGAACGGCGGCTTCGTAACCGCGACGGCGAGTCGAACAAGCGAGGAGCGCCGAAACCAACGATTTCCCCACTCCGCCCTTGCCGCTAACGACTCCGACCACGTTCTTAATGGAACTCATTTCATGAGGTTTCTCAAGAAAAGACTTCGGATCTTTACGCGAAGGACAATTTTCTCCGCAAGAACTGCAATCGTGGGAACATCCGGAACCGTTATTGTCCCCGCAATCATGGGAGCATCCGCTCATAATCAATCTTTCTAGCGTTTAAAATCTCAAGGATCGTGAATTAACGCAAAAGCAAACAAAAGGCGAAACGACTTCGCGAGTCGATTCTCAAAAGATAAACCACTAATTCTCGCCGCCTTTCAAGGCGACATATTTCCTGATTTCCTGGAAAAGACGCCGAGCGACGTCCAATTTTGGACCGACGACTTTAGCGCGAATCTTGCCGTCTGAATCCAATATTTCAACGTGCGAGGACGTTCCATTGATAGAACTGGGATCGTTCACTACAATCAAGTCGCAGCGTTTGCGATGCAACTTCTGAATAGCTCGAACGTGATGGTCGGACGTCTCCAAAGCGAAGGCGACCAGCCATTGACCCGGCTTCCCGTTCTCTCGTCCGCGTTTCATAGAACCAAGCGCCGCCATTACGTCGGGAGTCTCGCGCAAGCGTAGCAACAATTCGCCGTTTTTCTCGGGAGAACGGATAAAATCGTCCTTGGACATTTTGTCGTCTAAAACGGCGAAAGGACGGTAATCGCAGGGCGCGGCGGCGCCTATGGCTCCGTCGCACTCGTGAAAAACCTGCATGGCCGCAACGTGCATCTCTTCTGTCGAGACGACATTAACGACCGTCGCTTCTTTTGGATACTCTATGTCGACCGGTCCGCTAACGACGACGACTTCATACCCCTCCTCCAAGGCGGCTTGAGCGAGCGACGCGCCCATTCGACCGCTTGACGCGTTCGTCAAATACCGAATAGGGTCAAGATACTGCCGCGTCGGGCCGGATGTGATCAATACTTTCGACATTGAGTCGTCTATGTTCTATAATCGATAAGTGCGCCGACAAAAAAACTTTATTTCATCCGTTAAACGCCGGTTGAAACAGAGAAAAAACGCACGCTCCAACAGCAAGTCAATATACTTCTTTAGAGTCAAACGTCAAGAGCCGACCGAACACGCGAACGCCCTTAAAAAAGCGGCTCTTTACGAGCTGTCCGTTATAAGCGTAACTTGTTTTTTTCTTGCGTTCTTCCAAACGGTTTCAGTCGAACAACAATAATAATGGGAAACTCTTTGTTCGTGAGAATTCATAACCTGCGAGGATCAAATGAACCTACCTACGCAATCTGGCCGCTTTCTGTATAGAAAGAACAAAAGCCTCCGCCATATCTTGGGACTGATTGTTTTCTTCGCGTTTTCTTTAATGGACGCGGATAATTTAAGATCATATCTCCAATCTGGCGTTTCTTCTTACGGTCAGGAAGATTCCGAACCAACCTTAATCTACAGCACAAAGAACAACGTGTCCGTTTTCAGTAAACGAACACGAAAAGACGCCACGCCGGTCGAGTCGGACAATATCAACGAACAGGAAGATCGTTTAGAAGTCGATAATCCCGGCGAAAACGAAGAGGAAAACTCTTCTTTAAAAAACTCTCTGTCAATCGCGGAAGAATCTCTTTCATCCGACGTTGCTGAAACGTCCGAATTTGCTCTGGCGCCTCCTGAGAGAGACGTCGACGTTCTCATCGATATGCGACACGCCTACGACTTTTCGGATTATCCATTGACGATCGACGATCGCCTTTATCATAGAATTTATTCGTTCCATCGAGCTTTTGCCTATTTAAAAAGCCAGGGCGTGCAAGTTGAGAAATACGAGTCGGACGAACCGCTCAGCGACGAAATCCTGTCGAGATGTAAAACACTGTTTCTTAATCTTCCTTCGGGAGATAAAGAACCCTTTTTGCTCTCTGAACTCATATCGATCAAAAAATTCGTCGAGGAGGGCGGATCGGCGTTTTTTATCGTAGATCATACCAACTGCTACTTTCATCAATCCCGCCTAAAGCCTCTTTTCCATGAGCTGGATATTGAACCTCAATACTACGGCATATGCGACGCGACCCAAAACATCGGTTCGGGCTACGGTTGGATTTATCTCAATAAGTTCACGCCGGGGCCGATAACGGATAATCTACGAAAAATCGCGTTTCAAACCGGCGGCGGAGTCGATCCGCGCTTCGCCGTCGTCTGGTCGAGCGAAGCCTCCTGGCAGGACTCCGCTAACATACCTATATACGGCGAGGCGGATCTAGGATATTTTGGCAATTTCATTCGCGATTCAGAAGAGAAAATCGGGGCCAACGGAGCCGTTCTCGCCAAGAAAATCGGTCAAGGCAAGGTCGTCGTCGTTGGCGACCAGAATATGTTTTCTCCGTTTTTCCTTCAATATCTCGACAACTATCGGCTTTGGATTAATTCTTTCGCCTGGCTGTTAAATGAGCCCGAACTCGGTAATCCTCAAAAGTATGTCGCGTCGGGCGTCGATGAAAAACGCGTTTTGTGTTGGGAAGAATTCGGGCCAAACGCTAAAAGATTCGGCGATCCCGATCCAAAAGGCTATTACAACGTCTTCGCCGCCTTGTGTCGATATTACAACGTTTTTTGTATTGCAAACGACGACTCGGAAATAGGGCTCGCTTCAAACGTTTTGATATGGATCGACGCCAACGAAACAACGTCGCAAGAAGGGATTGAGTTCGCCTATAAACAACTGAAAGAAGGAAAGACGCTACTCGTTCTTGATCCGTCGGACGGAGTCCTCGAAAAAGTCGAATCTCCGATCGTCGCTATTGTTCGCCGTTTGGAAGAAAACGGCGTCCGTACTAGCGAACCGACGGAAGAAGTCGAAGAGGCCGCCTCGGCGTTCGCAAAAACGATCGAATTCTCAAACGGAGGAAGAATAATGGCGCTTCATGGAAAAAGCTCGTTTGATAATTCAAACGTCCCCGCGCCGGAGTCAAAACCCCTCTTTTCACAGCAGGAAAACCTCAACACGCTGCTGAAAACAATCGACCTGGAATTAGATGAGAAACGGGAAGAATCGCGTTAGAACGATCGTCGGAGCCATTTCCGAACGTTACCAATTCATCATGACGTCGTCGTTCCCGCTCGATTGATCGGGCGAATACTGGGGGTAAAACACGTGATGAAGCCCTTCCGTCACCGGAATCAAGGCCTCTTCCGTTTCGTGCTGCGTTAACACGACGTTTTCGCCAATTTTTCTGACTCTGCTTTCAGCGACGGTCATATAGAGTTCATTAACCAGATAACGCAATCCGGGGAACACAAAGCACACGGCGATCAATACGCCCGCTATTGTCGACACCATCATGTCAGACACATAGCTCTTGTCGTTCCCTTTGTTGTTTTTCGTCTGTTTGTAATCTTCTCCGCGTGAAAAACCGCGCGGGGTACAGGCGCGAAAAGCGTTGATTGTAAAACGTCCAACCAAGACGGGGGGTTCTGTGACGAACGTCAACGCCTTGAAGAAAGCGCTGCCAAAAGAACTGCGTTCCTGTTTTTCCCGTTCGTCGACTTCTTCCCAATAGAACTCGTCCAACTCGACGGTAGTCGGAATATGACCAAGCAGTTCCGCCAGATACGACTCTTCTGCGCTTAGCGTCGGACCGACTTCTTGATCTTCGTCGTCCAGCTTGACGGAATAACTAATTCCGGTTCCTCCCAGAAGAACGGTTCCGAATTTCGGAACGACGTACTCTTCGCCACTAAAGAACGGGGCCCCCATGTCGGCTCTTCGGGCAGTTCGCTCGCCGTAACCCGTTCGAACAAAATCGAAAGCGGAAATTCCGGCGTCGTTAAAAGCGCGAGCGGACGGCGCGCTTTGTCGATACGCCGATTCTCCGGCATTATACTCAAACGGAACGAGATGAAACGCGCTGGAATCAGAAAAGACTCCGACGCCTTCGATACTTGCCGATTTATCGGTAGAAACCTGGAAAGGAACAAACTTGCTCCCGCGTTGCGCAAGATATAACTCCGACTCGTCGGCGGAGCGCCCCCTTAAGGTAAAAACCGAGGATTTTTCCTTAGAAACGTCAATCGAACGCAATCGCCCCGTCGTATGAGCAATCGTTTTTGCGACGGCAATTGAGGGCGCGTCGAATCGACGCGAATTTGAAGAACAAAAAAACGCGTCCTCGACGTCGTTAAGCGCCCCTACGGACGAGACGGTGCCAGTTCGGGGAATTCTTGCGTCGACCGTTTTTGAGAAATCTACGTCGGAAACGGCAAAAGAGAGTCGAACGTCTTCGCGTCTGCGAGAAAACAACGACCGGGCGCTTCGGGACGAACGCTTTCCGGCCTCGGAACGCGACGTTTTATCGGTAGAAAGCTCCGTCGCGCGTTTAAAAATAAGACCGTCCGAATCAAGACGGCGCGGAACGGAAACGATTTTCGGGATGAATTCAAATCGACGCGTTCGGCGTCGATTTAACGGGGAAACAGACTTATCGACAACGGCTCCGGCGTTCAAATCGGTCGTCTTCGACAAATCTTCGGATTGAGGCGGCGCCGACAGAGAAGCGTCGGAAGAGACGTCTTCTTCGTTGGCGGCAGGACCGTCAAATTCGTCTTCGGAGAAAACGCGTTCCTTTTTCCCCCTGCGAAAAATGGAACTCAACCGTTGAGACCAACGTCTTGACGCGACGTCAAATCCTCCCCCGTACGTTGATTCAGAACGCGTCGTTTCGGTCAACTCAGCAAAAGCGTCCGCAAGTTCGGAATCAGCGCGCATACGCTCCTCGAGCGCGGCAGATTCTTCCGAACCTAAACGTCCAAGCAAATAGTCGACTAAAAGGTTGCGATCTGAATAGTTCATATACTGTATGCTTCGCCGCTTTCGCGACGTCGCGACGAAAAACGGTTTTTCCGTCGCGTTTTAAGGAGCGATCGCCCTTTTACAAGGCTTAGGCGAAAACCAAACTCGCCGCTCGCTCGCGATATAGTTCCGGATGTTCGCTGAAGAGGAAAAAGCTCAACTGTTCCAACGCTTTTGTTATCCGGCGCGACACGGTGGAAACGGTCAAATGTAACGCTTCCGCCACGCTTTGACGCGACCAACCTTGAAAAAAGACCAGCTCCAAAATTTGACGAAACTTGCTCGGCAATTTTTCCATCGCCCGACGAACGCCGGTCGCCGTGTCCAGGCGTTCCATTTCGTATTGAGGATCGACTTCCCGACCTTCAATTTCGTTTGCCCAAACGCCCTTTTCGTCGTCAGGGGAATTCGCCGCGTCAAGGGAAACGGCAAAAACGCGACGATTCGATTCGCGCAAAAGATTGATCGTTTGCGTAGTCGCAATTCGGTAAATCCAGGGATGAAACCGCCTCGACACGTCAAATTGACCGAGCTTTTGCCATACTCGCGAAAAGGTCGCCTGCAACGCTTCCTCAATTTGATCGTCGTTAAGCTTGTAACGACGCTTGAGAAAACGGGCCAAACTCGACCGATAACGACGAGTTAATTCCTCAAAACAGCGCTGGTTGTTGAATGTACGATATTCGACCACTAACTCTTCGTCAGTAAAATCGGCCCAATAGGAAACGCAAACGGAAGTCTCAAAAACAACGTTCATCATTAACCTGCCAGGTATTGCGGCGGACGTCTGCAATTTCGTCAAAAAAAGAGGCAAGCCACGATTTCGACGTTTGCAAAACTATTCCGCCGCGCACAGTATACAAAGGAAACGACTTTTAAAAAAAGACCAATTTCTTCTTTTTTAGGAAAAAACGGTCAGTTTCTAATAGGACGATCAACCATACGACGTTAAACGTCGCAACTCACGTTTATTCGCAGTTCGTCGCGCGATGGGGGAACACGCGAAAAACAAAAACACGTTCCCAGACAGGGAAAAACAAAAACCGAAACGAATCAATAAAAACTGCGTTTGGTTTTCTAAACAAATAGTATGCGAAAGCAACACTCCTATCGTGAAAATTTTTCTATTTTCTTTAAAAAACAACAAAATATTCTTTCAGATAGTGTAATATAAGAATCGCCATATAGTCTATCTATATGTTTTCAACAAATCTTTTCTTCAAAATTGATCTGGCGTCCAATAAGCAAAATAACTAGTATCGTGTCGTGCGTTTGCCGCATGAAACGAACGCAGGCGCTCAAACGCCAAACGTCGCTGAAGCGTCGCTGTAAGAATCGCCGTTTTTCCACACGAATGAAATCTCGGGCATGACTACCAAAAGCGAAACAACAAAAGATCGAGCGAGTCTCACCATAAGGCGGATTGCGGCCTCGCTCGTTATCGTCGCGACGGTCGTTTCATGTTTCTCGGGTTGCAACGCGGTTAAGCGAAGACTGACGATTACCTCCGAACCGTCCGGAGCTCTCGTCTACCTCAACGACAAAGAAATCGGAAGAACGCCGATCTCTCAAAACTTCGTGCATTCGGGGACGTACAAAATCCGCTGTTGCAAAGAGGGTTTTGTAATGGAAGAGACCTATTACAAGGCGGGAACTCCGTGGTACCTCTACCCCGGATTCGATTTCATCTCGGAAAATTTCGTGCCGGGCGAAATTCGCGACGAGCAACACTGTCATGTGGTTCTAACGCCAAAGCGTGAGATTACCCCGGAAGAAATTAAGGATTCAGCCGTCAAATTGCGCGACGAAGCCCATAATAAATTCCAATTTGAACAGTAGCGCGAATCTCCGACGGGATCCTCCCGTATCCGAAAAACAGTCTCTCCAACGCATATCTTTTCTCTAACAACCGAAAACTCGCGACAAGACGCCTCCGCGTCTTAACTCTGTAAAAAAACGAAAAAGAACGAAACTCCCCCTTGCGACAATCAAAAAGCGAGGTAGAATCCCTTCCAAACCTTGAACGGAGACTTGCGATCGACTCCTCGATTCCCGCTTCTCCGATCGACTCGCGCAAGCGTTTCGAGGTCGTTACAAAACGGCTGTTCAAGACGACAATTCGCCCAGACGGCGCAAGCGCCGTTCTTATTAGCGCAAAACTTTTGCGTATCGTTCGTTTGTTTTGTGACGGAGCGTATGCTCTCGCGTTTTTGTCGTAATTTGCTTCTAAGTTTTCGAGTATAGCGTTGTTTGTCGCCTCGGCGGAACTTTTGAAGCGGAAGAAACTGCGATTTCTTCAAAGAGGGAGTCGGCGGGAAATACGCCGACATTTCAGGTAATAGAGAACACTGTGTAAAAAGGTTGCCGCGATGGAAAAATCGATGACATTAACGCACAAAACGTTTATGGCTAAACCCGGCGAAGTTGAACAAAAATGGTACCTTGTCGACGCGACGGACAAAGTTGTCGGTCGTCTCGCCAGCGATATCGCCATGATCCTTATGGGCAAACACCGCCCGACTTATACCCCCCACGTCGACACGGGCGATTACGTCGTTGTCACCAACGTCGACAAGGTCGTCTTCACCGGACGCAAGTGGGAAAACAAACGTTACACCTGGACCACCGGTTACACGCGTCTGCGTAGCGAATCAGCCGCTGAACGTATGGCCAAGCATCCGGAAATGATCCTTCGTGAAGCTGTTCGACGCATGCTTCCGAAAAATAAGCTTGCCGTCAAGATGCTCGGCAAACTCAAGTTGTACACTTCCGATCAGCAACATCCGCATTTTGCTCAGCAACCGGAAGTTATTGAGCTTGGCGTCAAGAAGTGATTCGCGAATAGGTCTAGTTATACGATATAAGGATAAAAATAATGATTAAACGCGGCAACTACGTTATTGAAGGCAACGGCAAAAACGACAAATTGGGAACCGGTCGTCGTAAGACCGCCATCGCGCGCGTTCGTATTCGCGCCGGTCAAGGCCGTATCAGCGTTAACAATCGAGAATTTGAAGAATTCTTCCGTTCTCTCCAACTCCGCAACGCGGTCCTCGCTCCTCTGGTGGCCACTGAAAAACGCGACTCCGTAGACGTCGTCATCACCGTCTGCGGCGGCGGAACAACCGGTCAGGCCGACGCGTGCAAGCTCGGCATCGCTCGCGCTCTTAAAGAATACGATCCCGATTGCGAAGCCGTTCTTCGCGAAAAGAGCCTTCTTACCCGCGACGCTCGTGAAGTCGAACGTAAGAAGTACGGTCTCCGCAAAGCCCGTCGTGCGACCCAATTCTCCAAGCGTTAATTTTACGCAAAGCGTTCGCAGTATGGCTTGCTGAGAAATTGGCGAAGCCACCGACTAAAAAGGTCTCCTTTTCAGGAGGCCTTTTTTGTTTTCTACGCGCAACAATCTGTCGACGAAAGATCAATTCTACTGTTATGCCAACTTTTCTCCGTAAAAAAACGAACAAATTTGAATATCTTTTGAAAGAACGTTTGAAAAAACAATTCGGTTAAGCTAAAATGAGAGGGAGAGAACTGCGATTCTTTTTCAGGCGAGACGCTTGCCAAAGCCTTCTCGTCTATGAACTACCCCTTAACCAGGAGTTTATTGAGTGATGCTTCAAAAACGTAAAGGGAATCAAACGCTTTGTCGCGGTCAAATTGACGGTTGCGCATATTCTGTGGTTGACAAAAACGGCGTCGATTATTTTTACGGACTGGCGATTCCAACAGAGGGCGAAAACGCTCGAACGCAGATTTTTTCCGCGTTTGAACGTCTTGAAACCGCGTTGGAAGAAGCGGACGCGTGTTCGCTCGTGAACCTCAATATTTTCCTGCGTGAAATAGGGGACAAGCAGCTCGTTCGCGCCATAATGAACGAGAAATATGGAGACTTCCTGATTCCCGCGACGACTTTTGTCGCGCAAAAACCCTGCGACGCCAGTCAGGCGGTTGTCGTTGAAGCGACGGCGGTCAATTCCAGCAGCGAAGAAAAATCGCTTGCCGTCAGCGTCTATAACCAGGGCGAACATGCGACTATCGTCGAGTACGACGACGTTTCTATCGGTTTCTTCGGCGGCTTTATCCCCGGAGAAGAATCGGTCGGCGCTTATGCGCGTTCCTTCGACGCGTTTGCGAAAATGCGCGCGGAAGTCGAAGCCAACGGTTTCCTCTTCCCTCAGGTTTTTCGAACGTGGCTTTATCAGGGTCATATCGTTCTTGAAGAGGGGGACACGCAACGTTATAAAGAACTCAACCGCGCGAGGTCGGATTTCTTCTACGGAACAAGATTCGTCGAACAGTATCTGCCGAAAAACGTCCCTCTTGGCGCTATCTATCCGGCAAGCACCGGCATTGGCGCGGACGACGTCGATATTGCGATGAGTTGTCAAACAATTCAAACGGATCGAAAAGACGTGTTCGTCGTTCCGCTTGAAAACCCCAATCAGACGCCGGCTTTTGATTACGCGGAATTCTATAGTCCCAAGAGTCCAAAATTCTCTCGAGCGTGCGCCGTCAGCTTTAACGACCGCTGTTCCGTCTATGTTTCCGGAACGGCAAGTATCGTCGATCAAAAGACGGTGTTTATCGACGATCCTGTCGGACAAACGAATCAAACGCTGGACAATATTGCCGCGTTAATCTCTGGAACAAATTTGCAAAAGCATGGAGTTGAAGGGTTTGACTCGGATCTTTCCGATCTTGCCGTCGCGCGCGTATACGTTAAAAAAGCCGAGTTCTTAGATTCCGTCCGCAGCGTGTGCGAGCGGCGTCTCGCCGACGTTCCCGTCGTCTACACTTACGCCGACGTCTGCCGCGACGATCTTCTCGTTGAAATCGAGGGAATCGTCTCCTGCAGGGAGAGTTAGAACGTCAATATTCAAGAGAGAGAATAAAACAAAACGACGCATGCGGATTGCGTCGTTTTTTGTAGACGGCTATTCGCCGCTTATGATAGATGTGAAGCCTTGTCAGAGAGCGTAAAAATGCAATTTAAAGATTCAAGTACAAACGCTTTTTATCAAAAGATTTCCGCCTTTATTCCCCAAAATCGCCTCTTCACGGACCCGCTGAAAACCCTTGCGTGGGGAGCCGACGCCAGTTTCTACCGACAATTGCCGCAAATGGTCGTCTTTCCCAAAGACGAAGAGGAAACTGCCCGCGTTTTAAAAACGGCCAACGAACACGGCGTTCCCGTCGTATTTCGAGCGAGCGGCACGAGTCTGTCCGGCCAGGCGTCTACCAAATCCGTTCTCCTTGTCGCCGGACAACTGTGGGAGAAATACGAGGTTCTGGACAACGGAGAAAGAATTAAACTCCAACCGGGTATTCTCGGAGGACGCGTCAACGAAATCTTAGCGAAATACGGACGAAAATTTCCGCCCGACCCCGCGTCGATTAATGCGGCGCGCGTGGGCGGCGTTATTTCCAACAACGCTTCCGGCATGAATTGCGGCACGCACGCTAACAGCGAACGCGTCATGGAATCTGCAAAACTAATCTTTGCCGACGGCACGATTCTTGACGTCGCCGATCCTAAGTCGCGCGAAGACTTCTCCAAAAACAAACCTGATTTTTTGAAGCGACTTCTCGAAATCAGAGATTCTGTCCGAAACGACGCCGAACTTTTCGAGCTCATTGAAAGGAAATACCGAATCAAAAACGTCACCGGATTGAATTTGCGACCTCTAATAGCTTACGACGATCCCTTCGACGTCATTTCCCGATTAATAGTCGGCTCCGAAGGCACGCTGGCGTTTTTGGCGGAAGCGACGATGAAAACGGAAAAGATTCCCGCGCGTTGCGCCAGCGCGATGATCTACGCCAACACGCTTCGCGAAGCGTGTTGCGCGGTCCAGATATTGAAAAAAGCCCCTGTCGTTAGCGCGGAAATTCTCGACCGTAAGGCGTTGCGTTCCGTCGAGGATTCCCCCAGCGTTCCGGATTTCATCAAAGATCTTGGACCGGACGCCTCCGCAGTATTGCTTGAAACAAAGGCGGAAACCGTCGAAGAATTAGAGAAACAAATTGATGAAATCAAATCGTCTCTCGCCGATTTTCCTCTTCTCTTCCCCGTCGAATTCACAGAAGACCCCAAGATATACGGAGCCTGGTGGGCGATGCGTTCCGGCGTTTTTCCAACGGTTGGAGGTATGCGCGATTTAGGCACGACCGCGCTCATCGAAGACGTCGCGTTCCCAATCGACGTACTCCCGGAAGCGACGGTCGAATTACAGGCTCTCATTGACAAGTACGGTTATAAAGACGGGGTAATTTACGGACACGCGCTGGAAGGCAACTTCCATTTCGTTCTCAATCAGCGTTTCGACTCCCAAGCGGAAATCGACCGTTATAAAGGATTGATGCTCGAAGTCGTCGATTTGGTCGTCGACAAATATCACGGCTCTCTCAAAGCGGAACATGGAACTGGGAGAAATATGGCTCCGTTTGTCGAACGGGAATGGGGAGCCAAAGCGTTTTCCGTCATGAAGGAGCTAAAAGCGCTCTTCGATCCCAATAACGTTCTTAATCCCGGCGTAATTTTCAACGACGACCCGGAATGTTATATCAAGGATTTCAAGCCGCTCCCGCCGACGAATCCGATCGTCGACAAGTGTATCGAATGCGGTTTTTGCGAACCGAATTGTTTGACGTGCGGCAACACGTTGTCGTCGCGTCAACGAATTGTCGTTCGTCGCGAAATATCCCGACTCAAACGCGACCAATCCGATCCGGCAAGACTTGACGCGCTACAGCGCGCTTATCGCGTTCCGGGAGAAGCGACTTGCGCCGGAGACGGCTTGTGTTCTACGTCGTGCCCCATGGGAATCAACGTCGGAGAATTGACTCACGCGTTACGCGAAGAAAACGCGCCGAAAGGAAGTTGCGCCTATAAGTTAGGCGATTTTTCCGCCAAAAATCTTTCGTGCGTCAAATCTTGTTTACGACCCGTGTTAGGATTAGCCCGCATCGGTCGAAACGTGCTGGGCGACGCCGGAACGACAACCGTCGGACGTCTCCTTCATAAGTTCGGCTTGCCTTTATGGACGCCGTCGTTACCTAAACCGTTCAAAATAAAAAAATCGAGGGTTCCTCGCGCCGAATTCGCAGATTCGTCGTCCAACGCTTATAAAGAAGGCGTCGATAAAGTCGTCTATTTCCCCAGTTGTATTAATCAAACGATGGGCGGTTCCTTAAAAGAACAGCCGCTCGTCGAAACGACCGTCAAACTGCTTGAAAAAGCAGGATTTACCGTCGTCTTCCCCCCACAATACGAAAATCTGTGTTGCGGGACAATTTGGGAAAGCAAAGGCATGCCTGATATCGCCGACCGTAAAACTAAAGAACTAGAGGAAGCGCTTTGGAAAGCGTCATGCGAAGGAAAGTATCCGGTTTTGTGCGATCAAAGTCCGTGTTTGCATCGCATGCGTGAAAAAATTTCCAAAATGGAATTGTTTGAACCGGCGGAATTCATTGAAAAGTTTCTCGTCGACAGACTGGATTTTCATCAAATCGACGAACCGATTTCCGTACATATCACGTGTACAATGCGTAAGATGAAACTGGGGCAAACGTTGGTCGATTTAGCCAAACGCTGTTCGTCAAACGTGCTTGTTCCAGAAGAAATAGGCTGCTGCGGATTTGCGGGTGACAAGGGGTTCACCCGTCCGGAAATCAACGCGTTCGCATTGCGCAAATTGGAACCTCAAATCAAAGAAAACGGAGTTGTCGCGGGCTATTCGAACAGTCGAACGTGCGAAGTTGGTCTCTCGACAAACAGCGGGGTTCCGTATATGTCGATCGTTTATCTGGTCGATCGGTGCACGACTCCTAAAAAGTGACGCTATCGCGCGCTTCTCGAATCGACGGCGACGCGTCGTTTCGAGAAGCGTTTCTTACAAACATTTTTCCAGGTGTTCCCCGAAAGCAGGGGAAGCTTTCTTCTCAATAGATTCTCGAAGGAGACGCTTTATGAAACGAGTTTGTCTTTTATCACTGTCGACGCTTCTCTTAACGCTAACGACGTTTTCCGCCCTCGTCTCTCTGAAAGAATCGAGAGCCATGGAACCTCAAAAAGACAAAGTCGTTCATGTGCCGGGCGACCCCGTCTTTGATTATGGAACCGAACCGATACGTTATCTCGAAAACGATCGCTTAAAACTGGGACTTAATATGGAACTTGGAGGCGCGGTCACCTACCTTGAAGATAAAGCAAACCGTTCCGGCAATATGATCAACAGTTGCGACTGGGGAAGACAAATTCAACTGTCTTACTATTCCGGACCTCATCCGTTTATAGGCCCCAACGGAGAAAAGCCTTCGACAACCTGGGCGGGGCTCGGCTGGAACCCAATTCAATCGGGGGATTGCGGCGGTTATCGATCGCAAGTACTTTCGTTCAAAAAAATCAGCGACGACGTTTACCTGTTGCGCGCCCGTCCGATGCTCTGGCCTCATTCCGGCGTTCCGGCGGAATGCGTGTTCGAATGCCGCTATCAACTGATCGACAACGGTTTTATTCTTGACGCGACAATTATTAACAATCGATCCGACAAAACTTTTTACGACGCTCATTATCAGGAAACGCCGGCGCTTTATACCAACGCTCAGTGGTATAAACTTGTCAGCTACCTCGGCGACAAGCCTTTTGAGAACGCGCCTATTACCACGATTATCGATAAGAACGATCAAAAAGGTTGGCCTTGGACAAATTACTATACCCCGGAACGTTGGAGCGCGCTTGTAAACGACGACAATTACGGAGTCGGCGTATATCAGCCGTGCTCCACGTTCACCACGGCGGGATTCCACGGCGGCGACGAGGCCAAAGGCAAAGATCTTGGAGATAAATCGGGGCCCACCGGGTATATAGCGCCCCTTGAAAAAACGATTCTCGATTGGAACGTCAAGCGAACTTACCGAGCGATTTTTATCGTAGGTTCCGTCGATGAAATTCGTTCTACCGTCTATAAGTACGCTAAAAACGACGTTCCGATCCGACCGGACTGGTCCTTTGAAAAAGATCGTCAGAACTGGAGTTACGTTAACGCAACCGATCAGGGGTGTCCGATCGAAAACGCGCTCAGGATCAATCTCTCTCCCGAAAAGCAGGCGATCGCGCAGTCTCCCGGAGTCTTCTGGAAAGCCGAAAAAGCGCCGATTCTGGAAATCGAAGCGGAATTTATTCCGGCAAACGAAGGCGACGCGACAGACGACGAATTAACGATTCATCTCTATCCTGTTTCCCCTTCTGATTTTCTCGACGCGACGGAACGTTCTCGAAGAGCCGAAGCGCGGAAAGCAGATCCGTCGATCCCAGAATACCCGACCCTGCCCCGAGTTTCAAAAAAGGCGTCTGTCCAATTTGACGGCAAGAAGCGCGCGCTTCGCGTCAACCTCGACGATATCGACGGGTATTCCGGCGCAATGAAGAACGTTGAAATCGTCTTCCCTCAACGAGCCGGCAAGGCGTGTCTTTACAACGTTCGTTTTTTGGATAAATAGTTGAAACGAAAATATTTTCGGAGATTGACGCGATGAGATTGAATTCTTTTCCGACATTGAGACTTTTCACAATATGCGCGGCGCTGTTAGCAGTTCAGTTCTCCGTCTCCGGATCGCAAGGAGACGAACCCGCCAACGCGCCCCCAAAAGTTGTCGACGTTCCGGGCGATTCGTATTTCGACTACGGCGACGAACCGATGCGTTACCTCGAAAACGATCGTGTTAAACTCGGTCTTGATCTTTCTCTTGGCGGCGCGGTTACCTATTTGGAAGACAAGCTCAATCATTCGGGCAATATGATTAACAGTTACGACTGGGGTCGTCAAATCCAACTGTCTTATTATTCCGGTCCCAAGCCTTTTATTGGTCCTAACGGCGAACAACCGTCTCCCAGCTGGGCGGGGCTTGGCTGGAATCCGATTCAATCGGGCGACTGCGGAGGCTACCGCTCTCGAGTCCTTGATTTCGACAAAAAGAGCGACTCGGAAGCGTTCCTTCGCGCTCGTCCCATGCTTTGGCCAAACTCCGGCGTTCCGGCGGAATGCCTTTTCGAGTGTCGTTATCAACTGACCGACAACGGATTCACGCTCGACGCCACTATTGTCAATAATCGTTCCGATAAAACTCAATATCAGGGAAGAAGTCAGGAAACGCCGGCGGTTTATACAAACGCTCCCTGGTACAAACTGGTTAGTTATCTTGGAGACAAACCGTTTGAAAACGCACCGATTACCGTGATTGTCGACAAAAACGACGGCAAAGGCTGGCCCTGGGTTAATTATTACACGCCGGAATACTGGAGCGCTCTGGTCGACGAAAACAACTACGGACTTGGCGTTTATCAGCCGTTTTCCGGCGAATCGTCGTCAGGATTCCACGGGGGAGACGAACCCAAAGGCAAGGACCTGGGCGACAAATCAGTGGCGACAGGTTACATCGCCCCGCGCGAAGTTACCATTCTGGATTGGAATATCAAACGAACGTATCGCGCGACGTTCATCGTCGGCTCCGTCGACGAAATTCGGGAGACGGTCTACAAACTTGCCAAAAACGACGTCATGGAAACGCCAAAATGGAGTTTCAAAAACGACCGTCAAAACTGGTCTTATGAAAACGCGGTTGACGAAGGTTATCCGATCGTCGATTCTTTGAAGATTCTTTTGGAATCCGGTCGTCAGGCCGTTGCGAAGTCGCCCGTTACTTTTTGGAAAACGTCAAACGCGTCGACGCTCAATATCGACGCCTCGTTCGAAACTAACGACGAATCGACGGACGAAGAACAAACGATTACAATACGTTTGATCCCCGTCTCGCCGGCAGATTCCGTCGATTATCTGGCATGGTCGGAAGGCTCTAAAAACGCGGCGTCAGAACGTGTGGAAAAAGAAAAAAAGTATCCTCGTCTTAACGACGTTACCGTCGACGCGACGGTCAAATTTGACGGCCGACGACGCGTCGTCTCGCTCGACTTAAGCGACGTGAATGATTATGAAGGCGCAATGAAGCGCGTCGATATTATTTTCCCCAATATCGACGGTAAAGCGACGGTTTACAGCGTCGGTTTCGACAAGTAATCGCTCGTATCGTTTGTTCAAAAAAGGGTTACGTCGGGATATTCATATTTGAAAGGAGCTCGTCAATGATGAAACGTTTATTGACGTCGGCGCTTTTAGCCGTGCTATTACTCCCATGTTCCGTTAAATTGGCAAACGGACAGGGGGACCTCTCGCCAAAAAACGAAAACGAAGACGACGTTGTCTTCCAAATAGGTTATCCCGACGCGAGAAGCGCGGAGTTTCAATATCTCCAGAATTACGCCGTCGACTGGAAAGAAACGCACAAAAATACCGACGGCAAATTATTGCGTTATGTCGTGGGGAAAAACCGCTCCTGCGATTGGTGTCCAATACATTTGAGCACGCTGGAGTTTGACGCGGCGGGGCTGAAATTTACATACGAAATCGAATTTGAGTATCCCGACGAACCGACCGAACCGCTATATTTGATCATAGGAGGGGCCTGGACTCATAAAACGCATCCGTCCGTTTTACGCTTGAGTACAAATGGCGTTCCGTCGGAAAAATTGCGACTCCCTTCTCTTGCCGACAATCGGGAAAACCCTTTTACGTTCAATCCTTCGGAAGACGTCGGAGTTTTTGGTCACGTCGCCGTGTCAATTCCTAAGGGTGCGATTAAAAAAGGGACCAACGTAATAAGCGTCACGCTGGAAGACGGCTCTTGGCTTTTTTACGACTATCTGGCGTTGCGAACCAAACCTGAGCCGCTCAAACCTTTCAATCTTTTTGAATCCGTAAAAGAAACGGAACTGGCTCAAATCGATAAGATCGTTTTTGCGGTTCGCAAGCCGGGTCTTGATCCTCACTGGTACGCTAACTTTGGGTTTTATCCGACGTTTGATCCGCAGGATCGGCCGTTCAAACCGCACGACGGCGGAGAGTTGCGTATTCTCAATCTCAAAACGAACGAAACTAAAACTCTCATCGCCGACAAAGAAGGATCGTTTCGCGATCCTATGGTCAGTTACGACGGAAAAAAGGTTTTGTTTTCTTATCTGAAGTCCGGAACAGAACACTATAACCTTTATGAGATCGACGTCGACGGCGCTAATCTTCGCCAAATAACCTTTGGAGACGACGACGATATTGAGCCCTGCTATCTTCCAAACGGCGATATCGTCTTTTGCTCGACGCGGTGCAATCGCTTCGTTCAGTGCTGGCTGACGTCGGTGGCGACAATCTACAGATGCGGTCCAAACGGAGAAAACCTCCGCGCGCTCTCTTGCAATATTGAACAAGACAACACGCCTTTCGTTCTTCATAACGGTCAAATCCTCTATACGCGTTGGGAATATGTCGACCGATCTCAAATTCATTATCACCATTTGTGGACGATGAACGTTGACGGAACGCGCCAACAGGTCTTTTTCGGCAACAAAATACCCAACAACGTGTATATCGACGCAAAATCGATCCCCGGCAGCGAGGAAGTCGTCGCCATTATTTCGCCGGGACACGGTATTACGGACCACCTTGGAAGAGTCGCGACCATTAATCCGAAACTTGGTCCGGACGATCTTTCCGCTCTGTCTTTCCTGACGGTCGCCAACGCTTACGCCGACCCGTGGGCTTTTTCGGATAATCTTTTTATGGCGTCGCATTACGCCGACCTTGTGCTCGTCAATAGGGACGGCTTAAATCAAACCGTCTATACGCTCCCTGAATCGGAACGTTCGCAAGGGTACCGTTTATATGAACCGCGTCCGATCATTCCCCGAGCAAAAGAAACGCTTCCCGCAGAACTCCAGGAAACGGACGAAACGACTGGAACGCTCGTTCTTTCCGACATTTATCTTGGTCGGCATATGAGAGACGTTCCCAAGGGTTCGATCAAAGAACTGCTCGTCCTTGAAACGTTGCCGGAACCGATTCATTATTCGGGCGGCATGGACATGATCTCCGTCGGCGGCACGTTTACGCTCGAAAGAATTCTGGGAACAGTTCCCGTAACGCCTGACGGAGCGGCGGCTATTAAATTGCCCGCTAACCGTTCGGTTTTCTTTATCGCTCTCGATCACGAAGGACGGTCTGTAAAACGCATGCACAGTTTTACTTCCGTCATGCCGGGCGAAACGACTTCCTGCATAGGCTGTCATGAGCAACGAACGGACGCGCCGGGAACCGAATTTAACAAGCATGTGTTCGACGTGGCCGGCAAGCCGATCGAACCTAAGCCGGTAGAAGGCGTTCCCGACGTTTACGATTTCATCCGCGACATACAACCTCTGCTCGACAAGTATTGCGTCGAATGTCATAATCCCGATCGACGCGACGCCGCGCTTGACCTTTCTCATACCTGGACGCCGATGCATACCCTAAGCTATTGGGAACTGTCAAGAAGAAATATGCTTGGCGACAACAGAAATCGTCCCCAAAGCGACTTTGCGCCATACGAAATCGGCAGTCAGGCGAGCAAGCTTTACCAAATGATTCTTGCCGAACACCAGGGCGTGAAATTTACCGAACAAGATTTAAAAACGATGCGTTTTTGGCTGGAAACAGGCGCGCCCTACGCCGGCACCTACGCCGCAAACGGAACCGGCGAATTAGGCTGGTACTATATGAACGAACCGCGTCATAACGATACAGATTGGCCGGAAAATAAAGCGTTGGAAGAAACGATGATTCGTCGTTGCGAGGAATGTCATCCGCACGACAAAAACCCAATGCCCCGTTATCTCTCGGAGATACTGTACTGGCCGCTCTTTTATAACTTCTCCATACCGGAAAAGTCGCGAATGTTGCGGGCGCCCTTGCCAAAAGAAGAGGGCGGACTCGGTCTTTGCGTGAGAAAGAATCCCGACGGTTCGACCGTTCCCATTTTCCGGAATAAAGACGATCAGGATTATCAAACGATCCTCAAAGCGGTTCAGCGCGGTCGAGAGTATCTGTTGCACGAAAGTCCGCATTTCTCGTTGGGGACGATTACGCCAAATCCAGCATACACCAAAGCGATGATCAAATACGGAATTCTGCCGAAAGATTTCGATCTGAATCAACCGTACGACGTCTACGCGACAGATCGCGCCTACTGGGATTCTTTTGAAGTTAAACCAAAAGAAAAAACTCAAAATGAAGAATGAGCGTTCAATTTATTCAAACGCCAATAGGAATAGTCGCGCTTCAGGACGCGGATCGCCAGTTGATCCGCGTCGAGTTTCTGTTTGGACGCAAATCTAACGGCGCAAAGGAAAAAGCGACGTTCGAACTCATCGGCGGCAAAAAGGACGTTTTGGACAGGTTCAGTAAATCGGAACTCCAAATAATCGCCCAAAAACGATTTCAGGACGTTTGGCAAAACACAGATTTACTTGAACAAACTAGGCAAGAATTATTCGAGTATTTCGACGGCGTAAGAAAAGCGTTCACTCTGCCCCTTAATCCGCAAGGAACGGCGTTTCGCCGCAAAGTTTGGGACGTTCTTGCAACCGTTCCTTACGCTCAAACGCGAACCTACGGGGAACTTGCGCAAATGATCGGAGCCCCCAAAGCGTCTCGAGCCGTCGGGGCGGCGATGCGAGAGAATCCAATCGGAATCATTCTTCCGTGTCATCGAATCGTCGGTTCTTCCGGCAAACTGACGGGGTACAACGGAGGGCTCGACCGCAAAATCTTTTTACTGGAACTAGAGACGCGCAATTACGAACCTCACTTGTCCCGTTTTTGTAAGACGTCAAGAACTATCGTAACTCATCACGAAACTTGACGATGGAAACACTTTAATATTATTTCGGTCGTCATACCCCACGGTCATTTCTGATTGCGCACAAAAGCGCATTCAAAGAAAGGTAGTTATTGTAATGGCTTTTAAAAGATGCTCAAATTGCGGAAAAGCCGTCATAGACACAGCGAATTATTGTACCTACTGCGGTGCATACGTGATCGAAACTAATAATAATATCACGACTTATAAAGAAAACGATTACGAAATTGACAAAAGCTCGAAAACATTTATTAGATTATTGAATAAGAAGGCACGAAAAGTTGTTATTCCTCCCGGCGTAACTAGTATTGGGAACGACGCTTTCACCGATTGTGTGTCTCTAGAATCAATAGAGATTCCCACTAGTGTAAGAAGCATTGGGGACAGAGCTTTCTGGAACTGTTCCTCTTTAAAATCGCTAGTTATTCCCAGTAGCGTGGAAAGAATTGGTAGCGGGGTTTTCTTGTTTTGCTCCTCTCTGACGACAATTACGGTTGCAAGAAATAATCCAGAGTATTGTTCTGTAGACGGAGTGCTTTTTCAAAGAAAACAAAAACGGCTCATTACATATCCTGCCGGGAGGAATGAAGAAGGATATACTATTCCCGTTGGTGTATTAAGTATTGAAATAGCTGCTTTTGGCGGTTGTTCTTTTCTAAAAATGCTAGTTATTCCAGCTAGTGTGATTAATATTGGAAACGTTGCTTTTGGCGGTTGTTCCTCTTTAACTACTATTAAAATTGCTGGGAATAATCCAGAGTATTGTTCTGTAGACGGAGTGCTATTTCATAGGAAACAAAAACGGCTTATTGCATATCCGACAGGAAGAGAGGAAGAAGAATACACTATCCCAGCTGGCGTGACAAGTATCGGAGATGGCGCATTTCGCGATTGTCAATACTTGGAAACACTTGTTATTCCAACTAGCGTGAAAATTTTTAGAGCTACCGCTTTTGATGGTTGTCCCTTTTTGACTACAATTAAAGTTGCAGAGGATAATCCAGAATATTGTTCGGTAGACGGGGTGTTATTTCACAAAAAACAAAAAAAGCTTATTGTATATCCAGCAGGGAAAAGAGAAGAAGAGTACACTATCCCAGCAGGTGTGACAAGTATTGGAAATGTAGCATTCCGCGAGTGTGGCACTTTGAAAACACTCGTTATTCCCACTGGCGTAATAAGCATTGGGGATAATGCGTTCGAGGGTTGTACTTTTTTGAAGTCAATAGTCATTCCAACTAGCGTAGAATATATTGGGAAAGAGTCTTTCGAGGGTTGTGTGTCTTTAGTTCTACATGCTCCTGAAGGTTCATTTGCGGAACAATACGCACAAAAAAACGGAATCAAATTACCATCGGATATTTCATATGAATCAGAAGAACACCTAATAGTATGTTTACAACTCATGCGATTATTTGACGAAGCGAATTGGGGAATTAAACGAACTGACCCAGAACTCTCAAATGTTGGTTATTTTATACATCATTATAAAAGATACCTTTGTATGTTAGCAGGAGCTGATCAATCTGTTGAACCTGAGGAAGTTGAATACATAAACTATTTTTTGGGTAGTGATTTGATTGGTGGCAAAATGTCCCGATCGGACGTTGAGGAAATAATAGCTGAGTTAAAGAATGATAGGTATATGCAATTAATACCTGGCCCGTTCAAAATGACAGTAGCAATTGCTCGCGATACATCCGAACCACGTATGGTAGAAAGTTATCTCAAACTATATGGAACGGCAGGGATAGAACTAATCTCGTGTGATAACGATATTAGTAAAAATGAAATAGAAATAATGACAAGATATGTCTACGGACTTAAAAAGTATGCGGAAGAAAACTTCCCTGATATTTCGCTTGAAAACTTAGCAATAGGCAGAAATGAATTTGACAAAATTCTTAGTCATCAAGACGAATCCCATAAAAATGCGCTAATACCTGGTAATTCTGGTTCACATGGAACGTCTAAACGCGCAGAGAAAGACGATTGTGATAGTCGTCTCAAAAACAGCATCAATGAATTATACTCGTTGATCGGATTAGACTCGGTTAAAACGGAGGTTTCTTCATTAATTAATCTTGTCAAAGTCCGAGAATTGCGTGAAAGGAAAGGTATTAAGCAACCGCCGTTTTCTATGCACCTAGTATTTTCAGGAAATCCAGGTACCGGAAAAACCAGCGTGGCTCGTATTTTGGCAAAAATCTACAAAGAATTAGGAGTCTTGTCAAAAGGGCATCTTGTTGAAGTAGATCGTTCTGGTTTGGTTGGAGGTTACATGGGGCAAACGCCTCTCAAGACTCAAGAAAAAATTGAAGAAGCTTTAGGCGGCGTATTATTTATCGACGAGGCATACTCGCTAGTAAAAGACTACTTAGGCGAAGACTTTGGACAGGAGGCGATCGACACTCTATTAAAGGCGATGGAAGACCATAGAGACGATTTGATTGTAATCGTTGCTGGTTATACTGACCTTATGGAAAAGTTTTTAGATTCAAATCCCGGATTGCGTTCACGGTTCAACACCTTTATTAAATTTGACGACTACACGGCAGACGAACTATACCAAATCTTTTCATTTCTATGTCAACAAAACGGTTTTTCTTACGACAACGACTGCAAAGAATATTTGAAACGCCTTTTTACTGCCATTTATGCCAAGAGAAACTCAAAAGAATTTGCAAACGGTAGAACGGTCAGAAACTATTTCGAAAAAGTAATCACACAACAAGCAAACAGACTCGCAAAGGTTGCCAATATAGATGATTCGATGTTGGTACAATTCAATTTAGACGATCTAAAAGCGGCAACCCAAGCGCTATTCGTTAGAAAGAAATAATAACGTTATCAACTCGTTGCGTAAAAGCGCAGACCACTTCAAGACGGCTCTCCAATTAAGAACAAAAGAGGTCAGACACACGTTAAACAATACAATCCAAAGTCCGCTCTTTAAATCATTGTCTCGCTTTCGCCAGTCATTATCTAACGATAAAAGAAACAGTCGATTACGATTACAGACTGTTTTTAAAAGCCGGAAAAAGCGCAAATTTTAATGGTGTGGTTTACTCGTCGTCCCCGCGAATAATCTTCAACAGTGTCGGCGAAAGAATCTTGCGTTCGTCGTCGTCGACCAGACTGAATCGATTTCCGTCGTTGGGGGTGCTTAGGTAATTCCACGCGCAATAAGGTATTCCGTTTTCTTTCGCCAAAGAAATCACGTCGCGCATCCAGTTTTCCCGATATTCCAATTTACAGTGCCGAATCGTTCCAAATTCTCCTAACCACAATATCTTATCGGGATGCGCTTTGACAAAATCAAAAGCGGGTTGCAACCGTTTGCGCATCCATTCTTTATCGATACGCTCAATATTGGGATAGGGATTGGAAGCGTTGTTTACGTACCGCTCGTAATCGCGATACGGTTCGACGTCGGATGGATACGCCATTTTCCGATTGTAATATAACGGCCCGGCTTGAAGAACGCCCTGTTGATGGGTGAACGAAAACGGTTCGTAGAAGTGAAACGTATAAACGACGTTGGGGTCGTCGTACAACCGCAAATCCTTCAGCGTGTCGGGCGAATTCCAGCACGTCGAACCGACAATAATCTTTCGAGTAGGATTGAGTTCGCGTATCGCTTTAATCGTTCGTTCCGCAAGATCGTTCCACTTTTGAGGATCGACCGCGCGAATTTCGTTGAGCAATTCAAACGCCACGTTCGGCTTGTCGGCGTAACGTTTCTCAAAAGCGATCCAGAGATCGACAAACCGATCCTGCAATCCTTCGTCGTCAAGCAATTCGACGTCCTCTTCAATGTCGCAATAGTTCCCAATCGCCTTATGCAAATTGAGAACGACGTTCAAACGGCGCTTTTCGCAGTCGTTAATGAAGCGGTCGATCAGGGCGAATATCCGTTCGCGATAGACTCCCGGCGATTCTTCGACGACAATTTGATCAAATCCTAATCGAACGCATTGAACGCCAAAAGAAGCGATATTTTGAACGTCAGATTCTGTAATATAGGAATCAAAATGTTCAAAATCGCCGACAGACAACGCCAAACGTCGATCTTCCGGAAGCACGTTAAAACGTTTATAATTGGTCAGCCAGCCGCCAATACCGACGCCTGTTTCAAAACCTTCGAACGCAGGACTTGCGGAACGGTTCGACGATTGTTCGGGGTCTTGAGCGCTAACTTCCAAAGCCCCCAAAACGCACGAAAGCGCAAACGCCGCCGCGCAGAACCAAAAGCTGTTCTTCATCGCTTAAATCCCCAGGGACTACCGTAAAACAACGCGCGGAAAAGCGCAAACGCCAATCGCGCGCGCGGGAAAAGACGCCGTCTAAACGAAACAAACGTCGGGACGTCCCCCCTAAAAGAAGGACGTCTCCGCTGAACGGCCGTCGACAGGTCAAGGCGAATATTGCTCGCAAGGTTCGACGTCCAGAAGGGGCCAAACAAGCTCGCCGCGCATCTGGCCTTCTTCGTCCTGGAAAGCGCCTAGCCGGAGCGCGTTCGCGTCCAGCCACATAATAAACGTATGGCGATCCTCGTCGGAAACGGAGTCTTTGTGATTCTCGTCAACGAGGATCTTGCTCAACTTCGATTCGGACGCGCCGACGCGACCGGGTCGAGACCTCGAGCCGCCATGCGTTCCCGTCGTCGTCAACCCTCCGCGCATCGAACCGCTGTAATAATAGACGTACGGACGCAAGTCTTCATGGTCCATCTTTTTCGGTTCGACGTCTTTTTCAATGTGGCACGTTACGCAACGTTCCTCCACGATCGGCTTAATCAAACGATAGTAGTTAATCGGTTCGACGGGGCCGCATTCAGGTTCGAGTTTCGACGGTTTGCGTTGGAACGCAAGAGGCTGCGCCGATTCGGGAGTGTTCGAGACGCTCTCGGTCGTCGGCTCGTGACACCCCACGCAGACGAGCTTCTCGCCCGGATGAACAAACGCCACGGCGCGCATCGTCTGAACCGCCATATAGTTCTCGTCCAACGCCTGGAAAATCAGTTGTTTTCCATAAGGCGCTTCAAAATAAGCGCTCCCGTCTTCTTCTACCGGCACGGTTCCCAACGGAATTCGCGGGGTGTTCTCCGTCGCATAGCCGATAAACGGCAAATCCATCCACGGATTCGATTTAGGGATAACCTGCAGTACGCGGAGTCGTTTAATCGGACGGTCTTCCGGGAAAGGTCGATCGTGAATATTCACGTTGACAACGCCGATCGTCGCCGTTTTGTCCGCGTTGACGAAATCTTCCCCTTGCGCAGTCTGCTGAGCGACTACCGGGGGAACAGGACGCGGCTGAATTGGAATCGGTTCCGTCAAACGAAGACGAGGATCGTATCCGATCGGAAGAATCTCGCGCTCGCACAAAAGCTCTTCGTTTCCGTAACGATCAAGTAGAACAAGATCTTCCCAGCTATTGCACAAATAAAGATCTTCGCTCAACGCCCACGGAGCGCCGTATCGGTATTGACTGCGATCGATCGCTTCCGATTCAGGAAACGCTTCATAAGGGGTAATACGACGAATCTGACTCATATGATTGTCGTTAGGAACGCGAAGATCGAGCATGCACAAAGATCCAAACGACTCCCCATGATGCGGCGCGGCGGTAAAAACATATTTGTGAGAACCGGGAATCGGTCGGAACTGCATTTGCGTCATCGGCAATCCCGACGGCGCGTCGTCGCATTGACCAAAGCGGTGGTCTCCGTGTTCGCAATCTTCGAACGTGTCCCAGGGATAAGGATAATTCCCTTGCGGGGAACGCGGGTTGCGTCCGTCGGGCGCGCAAGTCCAGAACGTCGAACCAAGACAGTTCTCACGGTCGGTATAATCCCAACGCGAATAAACTAACGCGCCGTTATTGTCGACGACAGGTCTCCATTCGCTCGTTTCAAAGAAACTGATTGGATAAATATCCGATCCGTCTTTCTTCATCGAATGCAAAACGGACGTCGTTACCCGCAACGACGCGCCCTCGGCGAAACAACGAATGAATCCGCCGCGACGTTCGGAACAAAAAACAAGTCGGCCGGACGGAAGTTCGCAGACGTCGAAATCGTTGTAGGCGCCGTCGGTCAGCTGTTCGATTTCATCGCCGTCAACAGTCGTTTTAAAAATGCTCCAGGTTGTTTCCGGAGTCCATATCCATCGGTGTTCCTGAGAATTGCACCACGAGAAATAGATCGTTTTACCGTCGTAACTTAATTCCGGCTTATAGAACGAACCGGCATTCAATTCGCGGCCGGCAAGACGTTTATGCAAAGCGGTCGGAACGACTTTTTTTCCGCCGATCAAATCGACGATTTGCGGATCTTTTTCTTTCCAATTGGCAAGCGCAAAAATACCGCCGCCGTGAATCGTATTGAATCCGTAAATTTGCGTCGCCATGTGTCCGCCGATACGGTCGGTGTTAAACTTGTTCGTCAAACGCGAACCGGCGTAACAACCGCGCGCTAAGAACATAATGCGATCCAGATCGGCGACTTCGTCTTGCGCAAACATGATCAAACGGCGAAAAGCGCAAGCGATAAAATAATCGGCGACGGCAATCGATTCGTCGTTCGAATAAACGTCGGCGGCGACGCCGCTGGCGACCGTTTTTTCGAAAAGCTCAAATTCGGAACAAAGTCGTTGAAAAGATTCGTCGGCGACGTCAAAAGAACCTGCGTCCAGCATCGCGCGAACGCGGCGAACGACGACTTGAACGGGCGTTTTCTCCCGATCCGGATAGACTAAGGCGTTTTCGTCATAGACTTGTTCGGCGGCTCCGCGAGGAGGCTGCCGTTCGCCGCTAATCTCCTTTTTCAATTCAAGAAAACGTTCGCCCCAATTTGCGTATACTCCTTCGCGGAAACTGGCGGCGTTAAACGATTTCAAACCGATATCGGCGACGCGTTTGTCAAACGCCTGTTTATCAATCGCCTGAATCGGAATATTTTTCGCCGGCTTTTCGCCCGGTTTCACGTCGATTTCCAAACCGCCGGTCGGAAAAAGATGATCGAGCGAGACGTTTGTGGTCGTTTGAAGTTTGCCGTTCAATTTATCCGCCAAAACGCCCTCGACGGCGACGCCGGCAACGTCGTTCCAACGATCGAAGCCAAGTTCGTCGAAAGACATAATCTGTCCTTCCGCTTCCGAATCGCGCGTAGCCTGCAGATACTTTGGCACATTGGCAAATCGGTCGACCTTCAACGCTTCCTGCGCGGGAACCGTTTTCTCAAGGGAACGGTCAAACTCCGCGCGTCGCGCCGCCGAACTTGTCGAGTTTAATCCTTCAAAGTGCGACGCGAGAATTGTGTCGGCGTTTGTTTCAAACGGTTTCGTGGGAATCGCGTCGGGCGAAAATTGAAGAATTCCCTTAGTAATACGCAGTTCGTCGATCACGCCGTTGCAATACAACGTTCGTTCGACTAGAGAGCCAATCGCAAATTTTGCGTCTTCGGGAGTTGCGGAATAATCGCCGTCAAGTTTTCCGGAACCGACAAGCCGTCCGTCGACAAAAAGCCGCGCCTCGTCGACGTCCATTACAAGACCTATATAATGGACTTTGCCGTCGACGAGATCATAATCGGCCTGAATCGTCTGTTCTGACTTATTACCGGGCACGTAGAGAGAAAGTTTTCCGCTCCCTGAAAACGAATACAACTCCCAATGTCTGGGCGACGATTTCTCTTCGTTTGCGAGTAATATTTGAAAATTTTCGCGCGAATCAACGCGAGCCCATAATTCCACGGTAAACGGACGAGTGTTAAATAGTTCGTCGCTAGCGAAAACAAACGAGTTATGTCTTGGCGCTATCGCGGAGCCAAATTCCGGCTTGAACGATTCCACGAAAAGATCGTTCATGAAGAAATCGGGAACGTCGACCGCCGAATCAACGGCGCTAATACGATTAACCGTCGGCGGCAGTTGCGCAACGCCGACTCTGTCCAGCCCAATAAAGGCCGACGCCATCGTCAAAAGGAGTAAAACGCGTTTCATAAACAAATTCCCAAGAGGATTCGTTAAAAATCCGTTCGTTATTATTTCAGCGGAGCGACTTCAAGCGTTTCGATCGTAACGTACTTGTTCGCTTCGTTCGTTAGCAAAAGTTTTCTCGCTTGCGGATCTCGATTCGCGTCCGTAACGGTTCGCGAGTCGTTGACGCACACGTCGACAACGTTGTTTGTGGCGATAACGTCAAGAGCGATTATCCCCGTTGAAAAATCGACCCGTTCCATACGAAAACTATTAAGCGTTACCGCCCGATCGGAAAAAACGACGCGAATTTGAGCGTCGTCGGCATATTGCAGGACGACGTCGCGCATAAGATCCAAATTTGCAGGGTCAAACGAAAGCCGCATACGTAATCGAAATCTTTCGGGCGTTTCTAAAGCGCGGGGTTCCGACGCGTCGACGTTCTCTTCTGAAACGACGGGATCAAGCGTTTCCGGAACCATTTCAGGAACGAATTTTTCGCCAAGCGTTCCGTCCTCGTAACGAATCAATTCATGAAAAACGGCGCTTCCCCCAAATCCGCGCTCTCTCGTCCAACCGCAAATGATTCGACGGTCGTCCCCAAACGGAGCGGGCGCGGTTTTCGGCACGTTCACCGCTCCGTTGAGAAGCACGTTGGGAACGTCCGGAACCTCCCACGGTCCAAGCGGCGATTTCGACTTTTTGTAAAAACCGTTCAAATGGTTGGCGATAACGTAGTAATCGTCTCTCCACTTAAACCAATCGGGGCACTCCGGTTCTCCGGGTTTATGCGTGTAAACAGGATCGAGGAGCTCCCAGTTTTTGAGATTGTCGGAAACGGCGTGCGCCCAACATCCCTTGCCGCGATAACTAGTGGTCGCGTACATGTGAAATCGACCGTCGCTTGGCGATTTAAAAACAACGGGATCTCGAGTCCCCTGCCCATATCCTTCCGGCAGGAGGAAGAGCGGCTGAGGATCTTGTTTTTCAAAATGAATCCCGTCGGAACTTGTCGCCATACAGAGGAGTCCGTACGTTGTTTTGCGTTCGCCGTCAGGCATAACGTATTCAACGGCTCGATTCGCATAAAAAGCGTAATAGGTTCCTTCGTAATAAAAAACGGATCCGGTGCAAATTGAGCCTTCGTTTTGATCGTCGATCGCCAATACGAACGGCTGATGCGTCCAATGTTTCAGATCGGTAGACGTCGCCTGAATCCATTGATGAGCGCCGAGTCCGTTTTTCGCGCCATGTCGATTGACGTCAAGAAGATACATAAAGTGGAACACGCCGTCGACGCAAAACGGCATGCAGTCGCCGACCCCGTACCTGTTGGGCGGAGTCCAATAATTCATCGATTCAGGATACGCTCGTTCCGTTCGACTTCGCTTGTCGACCTTTTCGGAGCCTCCGGATAAAGCGACGATTTCCTCGTCGCTTAAAGCGCGATTCCAAACGGCGACAAAATCTATCTCCCCTTCAAAAGCGGCGCGCGGTTTTGAATTTGGATCGTCGGAATCATATTGCGCGCCGATAACAAAGGGAACGTCGTTCGTTCTAAGTTCGCCGACGACAAAATCTTCGTCGTAACAACGCCCGTCGACGAAAAGCTCCGCCTTCGCGGAATTGACGCGGCAATACACGTCGTGCCAACCTTCAAGAGCGGCGGCGGGATCAAGCGTTTCGGAACGCGGCGCTCGCTCGGAAATCAAAGAACGATTTCCGGTCGTTCCAACCTCCGCGCCCAATTTGTCTTCAATACAGAACAAGTTGAAAGCAAGTTTATCATGGCCGCCATGTTTCGACATAAGAGGCGAGTCGTTCCAAACATTGGGCGCGCATTTCACGCGAAGACCAAAAGTGAGTTCGGACCCCGAAACTTTAAGCGAGTCGTTCGCTTCTTCGGAAACGGTAATATACCCGCCTTTCTTAAAACGGGCGACAAGACCGTCTCCCCCGCGCGCCAGGGACTCGGTTCTGTCGGCGTCGGAAATGGAAACGCCAAGTTCAACCCCGTCCGAAAGAATCAGAGATTCGTCGTCGTTCGAAGAAAAATTGGAACAAAAAACGGCTTCGGCAAAAAGGGCGTTTGGGGAACGATCGTCGTCGCCATAAACGCCGCCGACCGATCCAACAAGGAAAAACGCTCCCAAAGCGCATGCAACGCAAGAACGAACAGAAATCACGGCAAACCCTTTACTTAATAAGGCTCTTTAAATCGACAGGTTTGGACACGCCTTCGAGCGTCGGCTCAATGGGCGGTATAGAACCGTCGGGCGCAAACTCAAATCGATCAAGACAAGTTTCGCGTCCCCAACCGCCGGCAGGTTGCGGCTGAATAATGCGATGATAAAAAATATAATTCTCTCCGTTTGGCAGAAAAAGGAAAGAATGATGGCCAGGTCCAAAAATATTCTTCTCAGGACGTTT
>JAFZNK010000215.1 GCA_017550965.1 Thermoguttaceae bacterium | reverse complement strand
GGCAGATCTTCTTCCGGCCAGGGTTCTTCAAAACAGACGTCGGGGCCGACTTCGTCTGAAAGTTCGTCCGCCGTTTTTCCGTAGAGGGAGCAGAAACCGCGCGAATCGTCCAACTCGTCAAACGACCAGTGACGGCATTGACGACAATTAAGCCGGAGATGTAAATTTCCGGATGGAGTTGCCGTAGTCGACGCGTCAACTTTTGCGTCGCCGTCCGGGGCTTCGCAGCCCCGGCTTTGAGAGTCGGGGTCGAAGACGGCGAAATCGTCCCAAAACTCTTCGTCTTGTTCTTCCCGCGTTTTGACCGTCGACGGATCGAAGTCGGGAATCTTGCCGAATTCGATCCACTTGATTTTTGGGAACCGTTCGCCTTTTTGAGTCGTAACTTGAATTCTCGTAGGCTTCGCGAGCGCGCCGGCGTTCGCGTAAAGCGCCGCCGTCTCCGCGTCTTGCGGCGGATCGACTTTACTCTTGCTTTTCCACCAGGACTCGAACCGACTTCGCGCTTTGTAAACGGGATGACCGGGACAAAGCCATTCGAACCAGGGACGCGAAAATTGTCCGCGCAGATATTTCACCTGCAGCGTCGGCGGCTTGTCGGGGGGCGCGTCTTTTTTCCAGTGCGGCTCGTACTCGACGGCCGTGACGGCGTATTCCTCCACTTTGGGTTCCGACGGCTCTTCGTCCGTCGAAAGAACGGAACTTGTCGACGCGCTGCCCGATAGATTCGCGTTGGGATCGGTCGCTCCGCGCGGAACGGAAAACTCGGCCCCGCACAACGGACAAACCGCAAATTCTTTTTTGACGATCGCGCCGCATTCGCGGCATTTCTTCCAGGGCTTGTTCGCGTCTCCGTACGTCGGCTCGGGATCCGCCAAATCGATCGGGCCGTGTCGGTCGACGTTTCCGCCGAAGTCAAGCACAAGGCAGTCGAACTTTTCCGGCGCTCGTCTCAAACCGCGTCCGACCATTTGCTGATAGAGCGCGAGCGATTTTGTCGGACGAAGCAACGCGACGCAGTCGACGTTCGGCGCGTCGAATCCGGTTGTAAAAACGCCGCAATTGCAGACGTATTTCAACGGCTTGCCGACGTTCCCAAACAAATCCGCGTCGCCGACTTCGCTTTTGAACCGTCTCACAATTTCGGCGCGTTCGTTTGACGACGTTTCGCCGTCGACGACGAGCGCTTCGTGATCGGGGTCGTATTCTTCGAGAAGTTTCGCGCATCGGCGCGCGCTTTCGACGCGATTGCAAAATACGATCGTCTTGCGTCGTTCTTTTGTCTTTTCAACGATTTCCAGACACGCCGATTCGAGCGCGTTTTTTTTCGCAAAGACCTTTTCGACCTCTTGCTCGTCGAAATCGCCGCGAGTCGTATGAACGCCTGAGAAATCCGGCGAACGACGCGCTTCTTTCGACACGACTTTCGAGAGCGTCCCGTCCGATATCAATTCGCAAATTGGCGCTTCGTAGACAATTGTGTCGAGGAGACGGTCATAAGCGTCGTCGTCCGACGACGCTTTGTCTTTAACGATCCAGCCGCAGCCAAGACGGTACGGCGTCGCGGTCAGGCCGACAAGCCGGGCTTTTGGAGAAATCTTCTTTTCCGCTTCCAGGAAGAAACGGTATCTTCCGGAACCGTTCGGAGGAATTAAATGCGCCTCGTCGACGACGATCAGATGAAACGCGCCGAGTTCCTCCGCGCGCTGATAGACCGACTGAATACCCGCGACGACAATCGGCGTCGCCGTCGTTCGCTCTTTTAAACCCGCCGAATATATTCCGACGATCGACGGATCGACGAAACGCGTCAGCTTGTCCGCCGTCTGCTCGAGAAGCTCCTTGACGTGCGCAAGCACGATCGCGCGACCTCCCCAGGCGACGACCTGACGGCACAACTCCGCGATCACGTGCGTCTTGCCGCTCCCCGTCGGCAAGACGACGCACGGCGCGCCGTCTTGCGTTCGGAGATAGTCCCACACGGCGGAGACCGCCTGTTCCTGATACCAACGGAGAGAAGTCACCAGTAGCGCTCCGGCTGTTGTTCCGGCTGCGGAGCGGGAGCGGGGGATTGCCGCGGACCGGACGGTTCGCAAGCCTGCAAATTGGCGGGGCGATATTCTTCAATACCGTTTCGCTCTTTGCCCTGGAACTCCGTCAGAGAAACGACGACAAGGAACGGTCGGTTGAACAGCTCGCGCGTGTCGTTGAAAAGCGACAGGCCGACGCTTTCGCCAATCGCCTTCAAACGACGTTGACCAAGTTCGCGCGCCGTCTGATCCAGGTGTCCGAGATTGAGCCAGTCGCGGATCCGCTGGCCGCGATACTGACCGTCTTTAATTTGGTATTCGAAGACGAGCGCCGTCCCCTTCCCGTTTCGCAGCGGCTGATCCGCCTGCTCCGATACGATTTCGACGAGATATTCGCCGGGAGGCAGAACCGGCGACGAGCCGGTATACGCTTTCGTCGCCTGCAAATTGAAATTGATTCTCATTGTTTTTGTTCCTCTTGTTCTAAAAGTTCTTTGACATGACCGCCCTCGTCGCAAGAGAGCTCGGCGTCCAAAAGATTCTCGTGAATTGTTTCGCCGATCGCCGAAAGATGGTTGACGATCGATTCAATAAAATAAACGGGCCGGCTCGTCGCTTTGGCGATTTCGTTCGGAAGCATTTGCTCTTTGAACGCCATGATGAAGACATGATTGTAGAAGTCGCTCATGTCGTCGAGAAAAATCGTCATTGCGTCGCGCCAATCGTTGTAAGCGACTTTATATTCCATTGTTTCCTTTCCAGAGTTCAGGCGCAAAAGATTTCCGAACGACGTCGAGCGCGACGTTCGCCGAAGAGTACAACTGCGGAATCGTTCGCGGTTCCGTGTTCCTGACGATCAAGCCTCGCGCCGTAAGAACGTCGAGCCAATAGCTCAACGAGTTGTTTTTAATCGCCTGTTTAATTTCAAGTTGCGTAACGACGGTCTTTTGTCCGTCGACAAATTGAAAAATCCGAAACGCGAGCGGACTTGACAGAGGATAGAGCTTGTAATCACTCATTGTCTTCGTCCTCCCTGGG
>JAFZNK010000027.1 GCA_017550965.1 Thermoguttaceae bacterium | reverse complement strand
AATCAAAAATACGGAGTTTTATGCGAAAGCTTCAAACAAGTCCGAGCAGAGTCATAAAGCTATTTGAACATAAAAAACTGGAGTACATTAGGCGATGTGTTTACGGAACCTAGTGTCGAGATTTAATGGCCGGAGTAATAGAACGGTCGAATCCGTGTCAGTTGTCCATTTGAGCGTGGTCGAACAGGTCTTGAAGATTCCCCAAGGACGCGCCCACGCAACGTCGACAAGACCAGTAAACGAAACGGATTGAGAAACGTCAAAGTCCTTGACGATGATAGTCGTAGACCAAATTGGTTCTTCCGTTCCCTCAGAATAAAAATCAATCGTAATTGGATTGGAACCGACAGATCCAGGACTAAAGTAAACGTAAGAGTCATTGGCATTTGTCGCAATTTCCGATCCAGCTTCATCACGAACGACAAGCGAATTCCTCGCGTCCGACTTCCCGACGCGCAACTCGAACGCCCCCGCGTCAGAAGCGTAGAGCGTTTCCAGCGAGTCTTCGGAGCAGTAGAGATAACTCAGCGACGAACATCCCGCAACGCTCAGCGTTTCTAACGCGTTGTTGTAGATACTGGCAGATTTCAACAATTGCAAGCCGGAAAGATCGAGACTCGTCAAACTGGAGTTATCGTGGAGTTTAAGATGAACGCTCGACTCAGCAAGATCAATTTGAGTCAACAGAGGGTTATCATGCAACCAAAGGGCGGAATTCCAATTTCTCTGTATGCAATTTATCGCCGAAAAACTATTCAGCGACGCATTACTGTAACAGTTGAAACCGTAGTGAACATCCATCCCCGTTATTGCAAGTTCCGTCAACGCGTTGTTATTGTAAACATAGACGCTTCCGTCTGCCGACTTGATGTTGTCAAGTTTCAGATCAGTCATCCTTGCGTTGTTGTAGATATTGACGTTCTTTAACGACTGTAATCCAGAAAGAGTCAAGCTCGTCAAATTCGCACAGTTATAGACTGAAACGCTTCCCAGAGCCGAACAACCGGAAAGATCAAGTTGGGCGATCGTCGAGCCGTTGCAGTTCAAGTAAGTCAACCGACCGTCGGAATTCCACTTAACGTGATTGGTATTGTCAGGCTCAAGGCCGCAAGCCTGAACGACGGCGAGGTCGTGTTCGTCGCGCGCGGCGGTCGTAGCGAGAGGCGCGGAATTCTTGACGTCGACGGGAAAAACGGGGATTGAAATCGAGGACTCAATCGAGTAGGATTCGACGGTAAAACTCGCGTTTTGCTCAATAGACAGATCGACAAAAGGAGGAACGACACTCAGTAGCGCACGCTCTTCGAGATTTTCCAGACGCAATGCGGACGGTTTGGGCGCGGCGAGTCTTTTGCTTCCAGATTTCGCGCGTTCCCGTTTCACTTGACCTTTTTTAGCGTCGAGCAGACGATTGAAGTAGCTAAACGCGTCGCGATTAAAAAACATAACGTCCCTCCACTGAATGGAATATGATTGAATTATTGATTTCCAACGGAAAATTTTTTCGGTGTGTTAATAGGAGTTTATTCGTTGATTGACGACCGCTATAAAAGTTGCGAAAATACAAATGTTTTCGCAACTTACAACCTAAACAAATAACACCGACTAATTCTACCAGCAAACGATTTTTAGGCAAGAAAAAAGAGTTCTTGCGAAAAGAAAACAACAAATTTTCCTTAAAAACGTCTGTAAAATTTACGAAAACGTAATATTTTCACAAATTAGTTATTGTTTCCCGCTGGACTTTTTGGTTTCTTTATAAGAAAAATAACTTTTAGAAAAAAGTTGTTTTGAAAATCATTGCCACAGTTTAATCGTCGGATTAAGCAAACGTTACATCCGACTAAAGCTAAAAAGGACGCCCGAAATCTCGAGCGTCCTTCGTTTT
>JAFZNK010000026.1 GCA_017550965.1 Thermoguttaceae bacterium | reverse complement strand
AGCGACGCGATCGCGAAAATCAACGCGTATCCTAACAATTTGTCCCCAAGAACCTGAAACGTCTCGAGAATAGACTCGCTTGTCGAGCGGTTCGAGAGCCGAATCGACGCGTATTTTACAAGCGCGGCGGCGCTCCAATAGTACGAAAAGACCAAAATCGACAGAGCCGTTCCCAATTTCGCGACCGACGGCTCGCCGACGACGATCGCGACCGTAAGAGCCGGCGTCGCGGCGATTAGCGCGGCAAAGAGAGCCGCAAGCGAACGTCGGACTCCCCCGAAAACGAGCCAGCCGACGCAAAGCGCCGCGATTCCCGCGAACGCGCCCGCACGCGTCCAAAGTTGAAACGCCGCGTCAAGCTCCGTGCGTTTAGCCGCTTCCGGAGAATCGAGCTCGATCGTCAAGTCGGGAAACTCCGACCGCGCCTGACGCAAAATCGCCTGAAGCGCGTCGACCGCTCTGGCCGTCGGCTCGGCGGAATTCCAGGCGGCGGCCACGACTCCGCGCAACTTGTCTTCCGAAAGGAAATACCGCTTGTCGATCGCCGCGTCGACGTATTTAAGCGCGCCGGGCGCGACGGGCGACGCGATCGGCTTTTGCTCTTCGTCGAATCGTTCGACGTCCGTCGTGGCGGCGAGCGCTTCCACAAAAGGAGTCGCGTCGTCGACGGCGGCGTCGCGCTCGAACGTCATTTCCGAACGCAAACGACGGTCGAATCGACGCAGAAAAGCTTCCGCATTAAGGAAATCCCAACCCCCGCGCGCAAGTTCGTGCGCCGTTTCCAGGTCGTTGGACAGTTCGAGCGACTCCTCGTTCGAGAGCAGGTAGAGCCGTTTTTTCTCAAGAGAATTGGCGTCGATTCCCCATCGGGAAAGAGTCAGCGCTTTTGATTTGGAATCGACGGCGCCGGAAACGTAGTCGAGCGCTTCTTTAACGGGCGCGGGGTCGGAACCTATGACGACGAAATACGATTCGCGAACGACCGGCGAGTCTCCCAGCCTGGCGTCTTCCCGAGGAGCAAGCGACGCGAGCGGCAACGCGTCCTGACGAGCAAACGTCCAGACGAACGCCGCGCATCCGACAACGACGAGCAGCGCAAGCGCAAGAACCGACGACGAACGACGCGCGGCGAAACGAACAAGCGCGACGCTCGGCGACTTTTTTCGCTCGACGGGATCGTTTTCAAAATCGACGTCCACCGTTATCGTCCCCCGACCTGATCTGACTGGGCGCGACCGACGGATTCGTCCCCAACGCGAGCCTGTTCGTACTCTTCCTTGCCCTTTTCCCAGTTCTTGAAGTGTTCGACGTATTCTTTTTTGTAGTCGGGCTCGAACTTCTCCAACGCGCGCGTGAGCGGCAGATTCTTCTGCAACTTAAACGACTCTCTCATCGTAATACCCTCCTGTTCGCTCGGAAGAAGCGTGCGGAGGTAATTGGCGAGAATTCGTTGCGTGCGCGGCGAATAGTGGATCATGTAGTGAACCCAGGACCACGATTCGCGATATTCACGCGTCTTCATCTGATCGACGCGCGTGAGTTTTTCCAGACGAGGCAACGACGGCGGCGCGCCGAAAAGGCCGTTTACGCTTTGCTCGGCGTCGTTAAGATACGGATTGCGATATCCGCGCTCGCCGGGGGGTATTTCAAAGTATTTCGCAAGTCCCTCGTCGATCCAGATGGGGACGTTGCGAAGCGACGCGTTGAGATACGCGTGCGTCATTTCATGGCGAACGTTCAGAAGCAGACGCGAGTCGCGAGGGACCATCAACACGCCCGGCCCGGAATCTTTAACGTAAAGCGCGGGGCGATCGGTCGGCGCGCCGCGAAACGTCGCCGCGATAAACTCGCGATACGAGTCCATATCGTTGAAAAGACACAACTCGATTTTCTCCTGCGCTTCCGGAACGCCAAGAAAGCCGACGAGATCTTTTTGAAGCTGGACAATTTCCGCTTCGAGCCCCTGCGCGGACTCCAGCGGGAAATTCGACTCGACGACCACGCGGCCAAGCGCGGCGGAATAAGGGAGTCGATCGGAAAACATCGGGGAGAGATCGACGTCGACGTCGTCGAATTCCGGAACGTCGTATCGATCGGGCGTGCGCGCGGGATAATCGGGATTTGTCGGAGGCTCGGCCTCGGGAGACGATTTGGCCGGCCCGGAAAGAAACGGCAATCGCGGTATGCGGATCTCGATCCCATACGCGCCTTGCGCGAAAAATAGCGCCGACGCGATTAAGAGAATCGCCGCCGCGAAAACGCGGTTAAACACGCTCATTACTGCCGCTCCTTCCATTGCCGTCGGCGTTCGCCCCGCGCGAACGCAATCTGACCGTCCGAGAATAGCCAATTTTCAGGCGTAAATCAATAGGAAAAACGGCCCAGGCGTCGCAAGACGCCGCCGACCGCCTCAGGCGTGAGCCGAGCTCTGTAGAGCGCGAACGCGTTGACGCAATCTCCCCAAACGACGCGACGCCCATAATCGCCTCCCCCATCCAACTGCGGCGTCGCGCGCGATAATAAAAATCGTGAAATTCCGCGTATATTTTCGCCGTTCCCCGCGATAATCGCAAAAAAGGAGCGATAAAAATGAACGGCGAATACGAACGACACAAGACTCTTTGGGACTACGTTTCCGACTGTTACGAAGGCTCGGAACGCGTGAAATACGGCCCTAACGCGTTGGACTATCTTCCGATGAGCTCTCTGGAACGCGACGAGCTCTATTTGCGCGGGGCGCCTTTTGAGGAGTCGCGCTACTCTTTTCGACGCCGAATCGCGTCGTACGAGAATTTCTTTCGACCGGTCGTCGACGACGTCGTCGGCCTCATGCAACGCAACCCCGCGACCGTCCGATTCGGGGTAACGTCCGACGAAGAATCGGCGCGCGAGGTCCGCGATCTTCGCGACTGGGGCAATCGATTCAACGACGGTCTGCCCGGTCTCAAGGCGCGACTGAATTTCGCCCAAATCCTTTTCGGTCGTTACGGCATGTTGCTCGACGTCGTCGCGAACGAAAACGGACTCGATCCAAAGTTCTGTATTGTCGAGTACCCCGCGCAGAAGATTTTGGACGGCATGGTCGAAGAAACGCCGATCTCGCAATTCGGCGCGTTGCGCTGGGCGCTTCTGGACGAGTCGACGCGACGGTTCAACGCGGCGTCCAAAGAATGGATCGCCGTTCGTCGACTTCGCCTGCTCGCGCTTGACGCGCGCGAACGCTACTACGCGGCGGTATTCGAAGGCGCCGACGCCGACGCGCGATGGCGCGCGTTCGATATTGAGCGCCCCTCGGGCGAGAACGTCGTCTACCCGTCTTTTAAAGGGCGAACGCTCGACTTCATCCCGTTCACCGTCTGCAACGCGTCCGACTTGGGAATCGATCGGTGGTCGACGCCTCCGTATTTGGACGTCGCGCGACTGGCCGTCGAAAACTACGTCGTCGACAGCTGGTACAAAATGGGGCTCTATCAACACGCGACGCCCACGCTCGCGGTCTGCAACGCGGCGAGAGAATCGAACGACGTGCGGCTCGGCGGGGTCGTTTGGCCGCGCGGGTCGGGCTCGAATCCCGTTTCCGTGTCGATTTTGGAGACGAACGGCGCGGGGCTGGCGGAACTGCGCAAGGCGAAGACGGAACTCAAAGAGACGTTGCGCTACACGTCCGTGCGCGACCTTATCGACGGCGCGGGCGCGAATTCGTCCGGGGACGCGCTGCGCGTAAGAACGACGTCGGGAACCGTCGCGGTCGCGACGATCGACAGGACCGGAGCGCGCGCGATCGAGGAGCAGCTTTGCTTTGCGTCAAGGTGGTCGGGCGCGAGCGTCGACGAGACGTGCCGCCGCATTTCGTACCGTCCGGACGTTTCGTACGTCGGCGCGGAATTTGAAATGAGCGCCGTCGTCGACTTGCTCAAAACCAACGGCGAAACGCGCACGCTCTCGAACCGCAACGCCTACGCGTTTTTGGAAAAAGCCGCGCCCGGCGTTCTGCCGTCGTTTGAAGACAACGAAGAACAAAAGAAGGAGGACGAACGATATGGCCAGGTCGAAATCGAACGCGAATAAAAAGACGGACGAAAATCTATCGGAATCTGAACGTAAGGAATCCTTTTTGCAAGAGCTTTTTAAGTCGCTTGGTCGCGTGTTGAGCGCGCGTCAAAAGACGGGCGTCTCGCGCGACGAATACGAACGCTGGAAACGCGACGATCCCGACTTCGCGCGACGCGTCGAGCAAATCGACGAAGACGCGCTCGATTACGTCGAGAGCAAATTGTTCGAGGGAATCAGGTCCGGCGACGCGAGGCTCATACGGTTCTATTTGGAAACCAAAGGCCGCTCCAGAGGATACGGCAAAGACTCCGCGCCAAATAAGAGCGCAAATCCCCCGACCGTCGTTTTAACGCAAGACGAAATGGAATATTGACGGTCCGACGGCGGACTCCCGGTTCACAAAATTGGAGCCGCAAGCAGAAGCGCGCTTTGTCGCGCGCATGCTGCAGGCAAACAACGCGCCGCGAAAACGCAACATAAGAGCCGCAAGCGGTAGGCGGCGAAGTCCGCCGGACGCCGCAGGCAAACAAGGCGACGCGTTGCGCAATATCAACCGTCAACGCCGGCTTTTGGGAACAGAGAATTGTATTTAGGCGTCATACAGAATTGGATCTCGTCAATGAGTTTTAAAAAGAACTTGATTAGCAGTTTCAGATTCTTCGAGATACTATTTGCGTCGCGCTGAAGGTTGAGTATAATGTGGACGATGACGCGGCGTTACGCGTCGCGCAAAACCTGCGACTCCACGACGAGGGAGCTAAAATGGGCTATAACCTTTCCGAAAAAGACGAACTTGACACTATCTGCTGGGCAAGGAGATTCGAACTCGACCGCGTTATACTCTTTGGTTCGCGCGCTCGAGGCGACAATTGGGAAAAAAGCGACGTCGATCTTGCCGTGAGCGGAAAAAACGCCGAGCAATTCAAGGATCTCGCGCCGGAGATTCTGTCGACGCCTTACTTAATCGACGTCGTTAATCTCGACAGGAAAGTTTCTGACAAGCTCATAAGAAATATCTTACGCGACGGAGTTCTCATTTATGCAAAAGATTGACAACTTTCTGAACTGTTTAAATGTTTTGGAAACTACGAAACGTTCTGACGCCGACGGCTGGGAAATTGTCCGAATGGGAATAATTGGACAGTTCAATTTGACGTTTGAACTGGCTTGGAAGGCGTTGTAGCAGGTCTTGCAAAACCGCGCGGTGGAGCGCGTCGGCGGCTCTCCCGGAAACACCGTGCGACTGGCGTACAAAGAAGGGTTTATCGACGACGTCGACGTTTGGTTGGAAATGTTAAAACGGCGAAACGAAGCCGCCCACATTTACGACCTCGAAAGAGTTGAAGACGCCCTCGACCTGATCTATTCCGATTTTATCCCCGTGTTTCAAAAATTGGCGTCAACCCTAAAGGAAATGGTAAAAGAAGATTCTGGCGAATAATTACCTTCGATCCTAACGCGCCAACGCGACGTTTTCTTGTCGTAGCTATTGTTGCGCTTGCGCGGCAAAACAACAATCAAACGTTGGAACAAACGATTCGACGACGAATTGCGAAAAACGCTTGAGTTAGCGTCAACTACAAAGTATAATGTCCGCCGTTGGAAAGGTTTTCGATTCCATTAGTCGGACTAAAGCTCAACTTGTTGATTTTTACGGCGTTCCAACGTTGACGAAAGGTAAACCAATGTCGTTGTTTTCGGTTCTTTTTTTCACTGTCGTTTTATCGGCAATCATTAAGATTTACACGCAGGAAGACGACAACCTCAGTTTTGTGAAGACGTTCCTTTCGTGCTTTGCGGCGCAATTGGCCGTTTGGCTTGTCAATCAATATGCGTTGACGTCTCTGTCGCCGCGCGCGCAGGCAACCGTCGTGTTGATTCTGAGTTTCATCCTGACAGGATTGATTGTAAATTATCTGGTTTCGACGACGTTCAAAAAAGTCGTAGCGATCACGTTGACCTTTTTCCTCGTTCAAGCAGTCATTGTCGCAGCCATAGTGTCGCTTGTGTGGCAAAACAGCAATTAGACGTTGGAAAACGACTCGAAGAATGGCAGCGTAACGCCCGGTAACAACCGTCAACGCAAAATCAATCTCGTCGCCAATTCTCAAATTCCTTCAATAGCGCGCGGAGTCGGTCGTCTAATTTTGCGATCGTCTTCTCGCGCCATTCTTTAGGAATCTCATACCCGAACGCTTCGGCGATCGCGCCCGCTATGCACGCCTGCGTGTCCGCGTCGGCGCCGAACGAGACGCAATTTCTGACCGCGTCTTCAAAACTCTCCGACTCGAAAAACGCGACGAACGCTTCCGGAACGCTGACCGGACAGGTTTCGTCGAATCTCGCCGTCTTGCGAACGTCGTCGAGCGGGCGTTCCAGATTATAACCGAACGTCTTTTGAACGTACTCTTTCATCGCGGCTTTCGTTTCGCCCTTTCGCGCCATAAAAATCAGCGTGGCGGTCGCCTGCGCTCCTTTGATTCCTTCCGGATGATTATGCGTGCACGCGGCGCTCTTTTCCGCCTCCGCAAGCGTTTCTTCCAGAGAATCGAACGCCCAGCCGACCGGAGCGACGCGCATCGCCGACCCGTTGCCCAGACTGTTGTACGCGCCCATTGCGGAATCGCGCAGCCACATGGCGAATCGGCCGCCGTAGCCGCGACCTGGATAATCGACGCCCCAGCGTCGATACGCGTCCGAATAAGATCCCCCGTGAAGAAGAACGTCCGCCGTCGCAAAGGTCAGGACGGAGTCGTCGGTGAAAGTCGACCGGGACGGAAAGGGATCAAAATCGGTCGTATGAACGGGATTGAATTCGTAAGCGGACCCAACGACGTCCCCAACAATCGCTCCAAGCATATCTGACGTTCCTTTCATGAAAAGAGAATTAATAGAAGTTTAATATACTTAGATATAACACAAAATAATCTTTTGTCAATAGTTTTTCTAAAAATTTTAAGTTCAAAGTTTCAGAATCTTCGAGACGTTGTTAGCGAAGCGTTGAAGACTGGATATAATGGCGACGCGACGTCAAAACACAAATTGGAGCCGCAAGCAGAAGCGCGCTTTGTTGCACGTATGCTGCTGGCAAACAACGCAACGCCAAAACGCAAATTGGAGCCGCAAGCAGAAGCGCGCCTTGTCGCGCGTATGCTGCAGGCAAACAACGCGGTAATACAAAAGGCAGAACAGTGGACCAAACGTTAGAAAGAATCGTTATGGACGGATCGTTGTATCGATTCTTCGGCGACGTCGTCCCTTCTCTTGGCCTCGTTCTTATTCTCGCGTACGTCCTCTATAAAGTTATCAAATTATGCGCGCGAGACAACGTTGGGGAAAACGTTACGCTGTTTTTAGGTTGTCTGGCGTCTCAATTCGTCGTATGCGCGGTCGGCGTGGCGGCGTCTGCTCTGTCTGCGCCCGACGTCGTTCAATGGTCGCTTGTGATGCTCACAAGCGTCGTCGCGGCATGGTTGACGGTAAAATATTTCGTTTCGACGACGTTTCAAACATCGGTCGCGATTACGGCGACCTAGTTCGTCTTTGCGGCGATTCTGGTCGCCGTTTGCAGTAGCCCGCTCATATACGTGACCTGAGCGTCGCGTAGGACAGGGACTGGAAAAACGTTGAAACGAGTTTATAATGGCGTCAGTCCGAATGGGCGACGTTAAAATTCCTCGTAATCATGGAGTCAACATTATGAAACGATCAATAGCCGCGACGGCGTTTTCTCTTGTCGCGTTAGTCTGCGCGTCCGCATTTGCCGCCGATGGAACGTTTAAAATCGGAATCATTGGCGCGACGACCTCGCACGTTCCCGCCTTTGTCAAGACGATCAACAATCCCGACGGAGCCGAAATCTTCAGGAACTTCGAATGCGTCGCGGTCTATCCGGGCGGCGTTCCGGACAATCCCGACAGTTGGGATCGCGTCGAACGATATACGCAAGACTGCGTCGACGCGGGGCTCAAGGTTTATTCGACGATTGAGGAAATGCTTCTGAACGTCGACGGAGTCCTGCTCGAAAGCGTCGACGGACGTCCGCACCTGGAACAGGTCAAGCCGGTGATCGCGGCGAAAAAGCCGGTCTTTATCGACAAGCCGATGGGCGGGTCGCTCAAAGACGTGCTGGAAATTTTCGAGCTCGCCAGAGAAGCGAACGTCCCCGTCTTCTCCGCTTCTTCGCTCCGATACGTGAAGGCGTATCAGCAGATGCGCAACGACAGCCCGATCGGCGAAATTTACGGCGCCGACGCGACGAGTCCGTGCTCGATCAATCCGAAACACCCGTCGTTATATTGGTACGGCGTTCACGGCGTGGAATCGCTCTTCACCGTCATGGGCCCGGACTGCGTTTCCGTATCCAGGACGAACACGCCCAACGCGGACGTGGTCGTCGGCGTCTGGAAAGATAAAAAGATCGGCACGTTCCGCGGCATTCGCAAAGGCGCGGCGCCGTACAGCTGCAAGGTCTTTGGCAAAGACGGCGTTCAAAACGTCGGCGACTACGAAGGCTACGAACCGCTCCTCGTGGAAATTTGCAAATTCTTTGAAACGGGCGTTTCCCCCGTCGACGAACAGGAGACGATCAACATCTTCGCGTTCATGACCGCCGCCGATATGAGCCGTAAAGAAAAAGGCAAGTCGGTCGCGCTCGCCGACGCGATCAAGGCGGCGGAAGACGAAAAGCGCCTGACCGTTACGGTCACGACGACCCCGACCGGGCAATTCATTTGGAGCGAAAGCGATATCGAAAAGACGTTCGACGATTTTCACGGACTGCGCGAACTTGTCGAAGAGAAACTCGAAGACTACGACGTCGTCCGATTCGTTTTAGACAATCGCGCCGGCCTCCCCGTCGACACGATCCTCAAAGCGCTCGAAGAACTTGAAGACGCAAGACTGGCGAATTATATTTACTAAACGGACCGGCTTCTTTCCGGATATCCCCTCCCCAAACGGAGTTTTGCCATAAGGCGAAGCTCCGTTTTTTCATTGTTCTCACAAGCGCTTTACACGCGCGGTGTACACTTCCGGCTCGGCGTCAGTTAAAAGTTCTGTTAAAATATACCGAATTATCTAAAAACGCCGCATTTCTCAATGATATAGCATTTTTTATTTATCCGAGCGGCATTTTAGAATTCTTCTAAATTTTGCCATTATCGCAACATTTTGAAAAATCGCTCTTCGATAAATGGGATACGAGAACGGGCGTTCCACGCCGGCGCGTATGCGCTGAAGTCGTTGGCGACAAACGATTTCGCAACAAAAAGATTCAGCTTCTGACGGGCATTTGACCGTTTGAAGAGTTCGATAAAGCGCGGCGGCAGGAAGTCCCGACGTCGTATTTTAACGCTTGAGTCGATCGCAATTTGATCAGCTGGTTATACGAAAACACTTTTGGGGATATATTCAATGAAAAATAAATTTTTCTCGAAACTTCGACGTTCAGAAACGTTGAACGCGGCGCGTCCGTCCAAATTGCGCCTGGAAACTCTCGAAGAACGTCAACTCCTAAGCGTTACCGACGTCGCCTCGCTCGTCCTTGCCGACTCAATAGTCGACGACGCGCAATATACCGCAGCCACTAACGTCGACGACGCGGTTATCGACGTTAGTTCCGTGCTAAATACAACAGCGGGAGAGGAAGTTGCTTATTTCAATATTACGGAAGCGTATGTCAGACGTAACTACATATCTCGGCAGGGCACGGAATACGTTGCTGAAGACGACTATTTTCACTACGTTTATAACCAGTCAAGCGCAGGAATTACCTCTTTGACTGTTGAACTGAAACCTCCAACAGAAACGGAACCTGGAACGGAGCCTGGAACGGAGCCTGGAACAGCGCCTGCGCTCAAATTTTCTGATTTTCCCAATTTAGGAGTTCTCAGATGCGACAACCTTGGAATAACAGATTTAGACGTTTCAGAACTGACAGAGTTGTCGTCTCTCCTTTCCTGCAAAGGCAATAGTCTAAGCACGCTTGATCTCTCAAATAATACACAACTCGGAACGCTCGCCTGTCAAGGCAACAATATTAAAACGCTTGACCTAACGAAGACAATAGTCGCCACATTGGAAGTCGATTACGACGTTGACGCCATTTTTATCAATCGTAACGCGGCAAATCGAAATATAACCTTCTACGGAGCTGACTACGACAGCACAGATCAATTTGATCTCAACGTCAAAGCGGAAGATTCTCTGGGAAATCTCCCGGAAACAGGCAATGACAGGAACACTCTCGTACATACTAACGACGGACGTTTCGCTCCCAAGTTATTATTACCGAGGAGAAACCTTGACGTCCATGACCCTATTCACATCGATATAAAACCTCTGAACGGAGTCGTTCACAGGACAGAGATCAATCCAATGCTCTCGCTCGGCGAAGTCAACGAGTCGGTAACTGCGGTTGTCGGAAACCGTCAAAAGATTGGGGATATTGATCTCGTCTATCGCGACAAAGCAAACGGCTACAACGACAAATATCAGTTCTCGTTCTCCATTAGTGAAAACGACGCGACTATCGACGTCTCGGATTGTTTTGCCGTTGCCCCAATAACCCCGTATGATAACATTGGCGAAATTGCCGTCGGTTTGTTTAACAAAAGCGGCGACTTGATTTTCGTCGGTTGCAACGAAAACCTGATTCCGCGAGAAGATCCCGAAAATAATCCTTATCACGTTACAGTTAAAGCGACCTGCGGTTCTGCGTTCGAAACTCGCGAATTTGACCTGATTGTCTACAAAGAGAAACTAACGACCCCCGAAGTCTCCGGCGAAGCGACGCAAAATTCGGTTACGCTAACCTGGGATCCCGTCGAATATGCAGGCGGATACCGTGTGCAGTATGAAATCAACAACCAGACCTATGCTGTCGACGTAACAGAAGCGGCAACCAATCCGGAAACAAACCTTCCGCAATATGAGTTCACGGCGGAAAATCTAAGTCCCGGCACGAAATACACGTTTACCGTTACCGCGTTCCGGGAATATATGGACGATTCCGACCCCGCTCCAATTTCCGTTACAACCCTTGCTCCGGAAATCGCCGTTACGATCGACGGCGACGTCGTCGATTCGAGCGACGACTTTAACAGCGACGGATCGCTCGGAAACATTTCTTTACGCGAGGCTTACAATTACATTAATTGCTATTACGTCGCCGGCGAGGGCGGACCCGGCAATCCAGAAAACTGGAAATTAGTCGACGACGCCAACGTCAGTTACGACGACGTAACCGGTTCATATATAGATAATAACGACCACGTCGTTTTCAAAACGATCGAATTCCGGTTGCAGGAATCCGCGAATAACACTGTCAACATTGTCAACAAACCGATCGTCGTTGAGAAGTCGTTCGTTATCGACGGAGGCGGAGAGATTTGCATTAGCGGTTCCAACTCGCGTATCTTTGAAATCAAATCAGGAACGATTACCGCGAACGACGTCGTTCTGAAAAACGGTAAAACGCTTGACGTCGCCGAATCGACCGATCCTAACGCCTACGTCGACCCGCATCCCGGCATGGGCGGCGCAATCTATGTCGTCGGAGGCAAATACGTCGACAACGTCTATGTTCCAGGCGGAGCTTACGTCGCCAACGGCGGCGGATTCGAGGACAACTTCGCCGCTAAATACGGGGGCGCGGTCTATGTCGAGGCAGGCGGAACTCTTACCGTCGACAACGCCCGGTTTGAAGGCAACAAGTCTACGCGCGGCGGCGCGATCGCGAACTTTGCCGTCAAAGGAAGCGACGACAACTACGGCGTGACGATTACCGGCGAGTCGTCCTTTGTCGGCAACCTGGCGATTCCCAGCGCGGCGACAAGAACCAACGGCAGTTTTGGCGGCGCGATTTACAACGCCGGAACAATTACGATCGGCGACGGGGATATTTCCGACTCCCCGACGATAGGATTTGAGGGCAATCAGGCGTTCGACGAAGGAGAACCCATAACTGTTCCAATAACCGACGGCGCGACGGAAGAAACAAACGTCGCCAGATACTTAAAAGGCTACAGTGGCGGCGCGATATACAATACGACCAAAGACGGCCAAACAGGAACAATTACCGCGTACAACGTCGTATTTACAAACAACTTCGCCGGCAAATACGGCGGAGCGGTCTCGAACTTCGGCGAGTTCGTCGCGGAAAACGTTACGTTCTCCGAAAACGTCGCCTCTTCCGGCGGCGCGGTTCAAAACTCTGGAAACGCTTTGTTTGACGGCTGCACGTTTTCCTCGAACGTCGCGCTGTTGAGCAAAAACGCGCTCGACGCCGCTCGTCTCGATTACGGCGGCAACGGCGGCGCGATTTTTGCAAGTCAAACCGGCGGCGAAAACGCGTCTGGCGGCATAACCTTGTTTGCCGGCGAAACAAAGTTTTTGGGCAATAAGGCGTCGAACGCCGGCGGCGCGATCGATTATCTGGGCGGCGCGCTGACTTTTGACGGCGCCGACGTTACCGTTACGGACAACGTCGCTACGACTATCGGCGGCGCGATGATTATCGCGGGCGCGGCGACCTCCAACGGCTCGGAGTTCGACTTTGACAACGGTCTCGACACGTTTAACGCTCCCGATTTCCTTTACATCGAAGCCGAAGGCGAAACGGAAGGGGTCTTCGCCGACGCGTTCCATAAGGATCCGTCCGAAGGAGAAGTCGGTTTCTACGCGCCAAACGTCGCGATCACCTGCGACGTCGGCGACCAGACAATCGTGGATCTTTCAATGGCGTTCTTCCGCAAAAGGGAACCGGGGCAAGACGAAGTCGCGTTGTTCGTCCGCTATACGACGACAACCGCCAACGTGCTGACTTTCGAAGACCTTGCCGCAGGCGTTAGAGAAGGAGCGACGGAACTCTGCGTAAAGATTGACGACGGCGAAGTCGTCGATTATGACGAGGTCAACCCCTGGAAGGCGGGAAGTAAAGCCACGCTAACGGAAGGTCAACATGTCGTTCGTTACTATGTTCCGGTAGAAGAAGGTCAGGAAAAAATCGTCTATCGATCGAATATCTACGTGATCAACTCCACGACGAGCGTGGTTATGTCCCAAATCGACATGACTGGGCTCGCTAAATTCAGCGATACTGAATTCCCCGTCGGCGCGTCGATTCGGGTTCTCTCGACAAACCCCGTCGCTCAGTGGACGGTCAATTGGGGCGACGGTAGCGTCAAAACGTACGACAACTACGGTTTCGCCTGCAACGTCTATAACGTCTACACGGCTAAAGGCGCTTATACGCTGTCCGTCCGGATGGATAACGGCAAAGAATATACCCTTGGTCAAGTTGTCGCCTCGGAACCGACGCCTGCGGAGCCGACGGCGACGAATCCGGAAGACGAAGGTTCCGGCGCGGTTCTCGACCTGGAGGTCTTCGCGGACGCCGACTTCGTCGACGAGCTTTTTGAAATCTGAGCGTTGAAATCGCTTTAAACAAACGCGCGCGGCGTTTTGGGATTGCCCCAGAACGCCGCGCGTTTTTCATTGGCGAACCGTAGTCGGGGACGTTAATGGACAAGCGTAACGACGACGCGTTCCGCGCGAAGCGCGCGAGGCCGCCGTAATGAAACGGCGGTCATCGACTCGTAAGAGTCGAGCAAAATCAAAACGCCGCGTTGTTCGCCTGCCGCTTGCGCTCTAGTGAATCCGCTCACGCCTGCGGCGATTGGCGTCGCATAGCGACTAATAGAAGCGGTTGTTTAGTTCCGTGCGGTAGCGCGAACTGGGAGTTCGCCGTCGGACACGCGCGACATTATTTTTAAATAAGAAATAATAGTAGTAGCAATCGATTAGTCCTTCTTATAAAAATGTCGTTTATCTGACGGCGCGTTCGGGCGTCGCCCATGGCCTGCGCCATCCCTTTTAATCCTTGTATATTCTTTGATTGTTATATCCAGCAAAATCGTTAAGACAGAAAAATCCTATTTTCTTTCAAAAAAGTTCCAGCAAACTGTTGAAAAAAAAACTGATCTAATTAAAATTAATCAAAATGGGCTAGTTGACACTAGACGTCGGCGTCCCCTCGCGAGCATGCGGCGGATCGGGGAAACGTCGATTTTTACCTGCCTTCTTGTCGACCGAGCAAAACAGGACGTCGCCCGGTCGGCGAGACCAGTGAAAGGAAAATAAGCAATGAGTTCCAGCCTATCTATGAGAAATCTCTTGCAATCGCTTCGCGCTAAATCCGCTTCCCACGACGCGGCCAAACGACCAAATCGCGCAAGAACCTTGCGCCTCGAAGCGCTCGAGTCCCGCGAATTGCTCGACGCGGCGGGGTATAACGGCGCCGTTACCGACTACGACCTTTGTCCGACGATCGTAACGACCGTCGCCGACGTCGTCGATCCGCTCGACGGGCATATTTCGCTCCGTGAAGCGATTTTATACGCTGGAGACCACTATTTGGCGGATGAAAACGGTGCGATCGTAATGGGCGAAAACGGCGAGCCTGCTGAGGTCATTACTATTACTCCGGCCATTAAATCTCGACACTAGGTTCCGTAAACACATCGCCTAATGTACTCCAGTTTTTTATGTTCAAATAGCTTTATGACTCTGCTCGGACTTGTTTGAAGCTTTCGCATAAAACTCCGTATTTTTGATT
>JAFZNK010000025.1 GCA_017550965.1 Thermoguttaceae bacterium | reverse complement strand
GGCGGACGCGTCGTTCTTTTGGCGGGCGTGAAGTCGTTGCGTCTTTTACGCCCCGGGGGCGCGTTGTCGGAATTTCTCCCAGGCGAATCGCTTGACGAGAAACTTCACGAGTTTCGATCGGTTAATTCTCTTACGACGGACCTTCAAAACGTCAAGAACCTCGTTATGACGGGCTCGCGAAGCAATCCCTTTTTACGCGCGCCCGTTCTTCGAGCCTTAAAACCAGGCGCGCTTGTAGAAATGCAGGAAGCGGAGACGCCGCTTTTGATTTCTCGCGCGTGTGGACTTGGCACGATCGTTTATTTTGCTGCGGATCTTTCCGAGGCGCCAATAGCCAACTGGACGGGTAGGGGACGTCTTCTTTTAAAGATTCTTGGCATTGATCCAGACGCGACGTCGGGCGCGGAGAGTGGCGCTCCGCTCGTGAATCAGAGTTACGCGGACATTTCCGGTCAAGCGCGTAGCGCGTTAGATTCCTTCTCCGGCGCTCGCGTAATATCCTTCGCGGTTATAGGCGCCCTCCTTTTGGTTTATTTGATAGCGATAGCGCCTTGGGATTGGTTTTTAGCGAAAAAACTTTCACGTCGTCCGATAATAACGTGGGTATCGTTTCCCTTGTGCGTCGTGATCTTCAGCGCGATCGCCGTCTGGATTAGTTCAGCGTCGACGCCAAAGGAACCGTCTCTCAATCAAGCGGACGCGCTCGACGTCGATTTAACGAGCGGCATGGCCAGAATTTCGACGTGGCTCGGTTTTTATTCTCCGGTCGGCGAACGTTACGATATCCAATATTCTCCTTCTTCAGCCTTATCAAGCGCCGATCAATCGGACGGCGCGGCGTCGCTCGTGCCTCTAGCGTCGTCAGGCTCAAGCTTAGGAGGCGCGGAACAGTCGAATTTTGTCGCGCGCGAATGGAAGGACGCGTATGAGCTTCATGACGGCGAATTAAAGAAATTACCGATTGCGACGCGTTCGAGTAAGAGTTTTATAGGTCGCTGGACGGGGCGCCTTTCCGGACTTCCTAGCGCGCCGCGCCTTTGGGACGACGGACTCTCGTTGCACGGCGCGGTTGTGAATCCGTTCGACGTTCCAATTTACTCGGCGTATATAGTGTATCGAGACGGCGCGTACGCGCTCGGCACTCTTCCTCCCGGCGAGACGCAGATCGAACGCGGCGGCGCGCGCCTTTCGCCCAAGCGCGTTCTTAACGATCACAAAAGTTCCGTTCCAAGTTCTAGTCTTGGCGGTTGGACTTCAAGCTCGTACAACGCGTCGTCCAAGCGTATTCCATACATTTTAACGGCGGCGTCGTTTTATGAACTAGGCGGCGGCGTTAATAATTATGGTCTTGAAAAAAGATTGCAACGCGATATGGATTTGAGCGATCTTGTTCGTAGTGGTCGCGCGATTATTTTTGGAACGATCGTCGATCCAGATTACGCCGATTACTCGTCGTCGGCAGAGGACGCGCACCAGGCGGTTGACGCTCGTCAGTTGGATTCGTATCGTCGTCGTATGGCGGAACGTCGCGGCGAGGAGTATCAAACGGCGCGCGAGAAGACGCTAGAACGTTACGGCGCGTCCGGAACGAGCCCTGATTTCTTTGCGGCGGACGTTCGATTTCGAGAGAGCGGCGACGACGGAGAGGCGCGTGGCGCCTCTGATCGAAGATACGTTGTGGTTCGATTGATTGCGCCCATAGAATTAAACGCGTTGGAATAAGAAACGAAGTCGCCGCTGGACGCTGGCTAGCGACGGAAGAATGAAATGAAAGCGTCTTGGAGACGTAGCGCCCATGATTAAAACAGTCGATTTAACGAAGCAGTACGGCAAATTGTTTGCGCTCAAGAGTCTGAACCTGGAGTTGAGCGAAGGCGATCTCTTTGGTTTTATCGGACCGAACGGGTCTGGTAAAACGACGACGATGAAGATGCTGGCGACTCTTCTCCAGCCGACGTGGGGAGAAGCGTACGTCTGCAATATGTCAATTTACACGCATCCGAAGGAGATAAGGCGCATAATAGGTTTTATGCCGGACTTTTTCGGCGTGTACGACGATATGAAGGTTATCGAGTATCTAGAATTTTTCGCCGCTGCGTATC
>JAFZNK010000214.1 GCA_017550965.1 Thermoguttaceae bacterium | reverse complement strand
GCCTGCGGCTTTTGTTATTTCTGTAATCGTCGCGTCGCCTTTGGTTGCCGGCGGCATACGCGCGACATAGCGCGCTTCTGCCTGCGGCTTTTGTTATTTCCGTAATCGTCGCGTCGCTTTTGGTTGCCGGCGGCATACGCGCGACATAGCGCGCTTCTGCCTGCGGCTTTTGTTATTTCTGTAATCGTCGCGTCGCTTTTGGTTGCCGGCGGCATACGCGCGACATAGCGCGCTTCTGCCTGCGGCTTTTGTTATTCGTTGTTCGCTATTTTTATTTCTTATAGAACCGATTGGCGACGCCCGTCTCGACAATAAAGAGCGCCGCGAGCAAAACGACCAGCCACGCGTACGGGTCCGATTCTTTTCCCCGACGCGCGGCGTCGAGCGCTTTGCCGGTCGCCTGGAGATCGAGTTTTTTGTACGGAACCCCGTCCCAGAGTCTCGCCCAGTCTTCTTCCGGATATCTCGAAAGATCGAATTCGTCGGCGTTAATGGCGACGGCAAACGCCGCGTCGATCGATTCGCCGTCTTTGTTCGGCGTCGTGCGGACGCGATAGATCCCCGGTCGTTTGGTCCCCGGAAAGCGAATTAAACGCCGTTCGACGTCGGCGGGCGTGGAGATTTCCTCCCCGTCGGGCGTCGTAACCGTCGCGACCGCCGGAAAGACTTTTAACGCGGAACGCAACGCCGCGACTTCTCCCGCCGTATAGTTGAGGATCGACGACGAGCTTGACGCGAGTCTTCGCGCGACGCCGTCGGCAAAAACGACGAACACCCATGCGGAATCGCCGCTTGCGAGCGCGTTCCACGAATTGTCCTGCGCGGCGTCGGAAATTGGCGTCGCCAGCGTCGCCGTCAGTCCGCGCCCGACCTGGTTTTCGACGAGCGCGGGGGGCGCGTCCTTTTCGCCGGTCGACTCGTCGTTTTGACTTGTTTCCGCGCCGATTGGCGCGAACGTCGCGACGACCGACGCAGAAGCGCCGATTTCTTCAAGGTTCCAGTATCGATCGACGGGAAGCGCGTCCCACGGAACGCCCATGCGTTCGAATTGGCGAAACGACGACAGAAGCGGCGCGTTGTAATCGACCGGACGCAACATGCGGCTCCAGTTCGTCGAGGAAGCGATCGTCGTCGGCTTGCACCCGAGCAGTCGGACGCATTCGGGGGTTTGGAACGCGGCGATTGGATTCGCGTTTTTGCCGAGGAACGCGCCCAGTCCCCCGCCGTCGGCGACAAACGTCGAGAGTTTTTTGACGACTTTTTCGTCGAGACCGGGAGGATCGAGGAGGAAGATCGCGCGATATCGCGAGAGTTCGTCGGACGTCGCGGACGCCAGGTCGACGGGCGCCTCCGGGCGATTGCCCGACTTGTTCTTGCTCGCGTACGGAACGACGTCGAGTTCAAACGGGGCGCGCCCGACGCGTCGAAGGTCGTCCGGCGCGAGCGCCTGCGTTAAAAAGAGCGATTTCGTTTCCGTCGGTTCCGGAGCGACGACAAGCAGACGCCAATCGTCGACGACGTCGACGGCGAACCATCGGACGTCGTCGGTTGCGAGCGCGTCTCCTCCGACGATTCGCGCCGCGCCGAAACATGTTCCCCTCGGCAGGCCCGACGTCTGGAAATTGATCGAGCGTTTGGCGCGCCCTTCTCCAAAAGAGACCGTCTGCGACTCGCGTTTGAACGCGGCGTTTTGATCGTTGAAAATCGCGGCGTCGGCCAAATTCTCGGGCGTTTTTTTCGGGTCGAAAAAGACGATTTCCACGACGACGTCTCCGGACTTGGGCGCGACGCGTTCGACGTCGACGTCGATTCTAAGCGTCGCGTCGGCGCCGACCGTTTCCGCCGAGAGCGCGAGATCGACAATCGACGCGTTTTGATAGGAGTCGTCTCCAAGATCGACGAAATAAAGCGTCGGAACAATCGCGCCTTGAGGCGCTTCGGACGGCGCGAGACGTTTGCGCAGTTTTTGGACGTCGCGACGCGGCCAACTCGCTTGCGTCGAGTCGGTTAAGACGAAGATTTCGCGCGTCTGGAGTTCCGACCGATCGACGAGCGCGATCGCTTCGAGCGTCGATTGCGCGACGGTTCGTCCGGTCGGCTGAATTTCGAGTTTGTCGAGTCTTGTCTTGGCGGCGAAACGGTCCGGCTGGAACGCGTCTCCGTCGTAAGTTCCGTCAAGAATCGCGATTTCGCTTCCTTTGGGCGTCTGATCGAGAATCGCGCGCGCCGTCGCGCGAGCGCGTTCGAGCAGCGTCTGGTTTTCAAGAACTCGATCCATACGAACCGACGTGTCGACGACGATCGCCGTCGCAATAGGGACGTCGCGTCCGGAAATCCCCGCCGTTTCCGGCTCCGTCGCGATCGGTTCGTCCGATTCGGTTTCCTGAGGCAGCGCCGTTTCCGCCAGCGTCTTGGGCGCGAGTTTTGGCGCGACGTAAGGACGCGCGAGAACAAGCCCGAGCAAGAGGAACGTCGCGACGCGCAACAGCAGGAGAAACAAGCGTTTTAGTTGGAGCGCGCGGCGGTTTTGAGCGAGTTTTTCCTGAGCGAATCGCAGCGCCGGAAAGATTACGCGTTTCGGCTTGCCTTTGGAAAGGAGGTGGATCGCGATGGGAATCGTCGTCGCGGCAAGCCCCGCAAGAAAAAAGGAAAAGGTTGTGAATGTCATCGCGACGCGCGTCCTCCGGAAATTTGACGCCGTCCACGTTCGACGTCTCGCGCTTAGTATAACAGATTTTCAGACGGAAGACAATGTCGTCTTGGCGCCGCGTCCCGCGCGGAGAGTCGCCGCCAGAAGTCGACGTTCGTCCCGTAACGAGCGAAAAAGCGTCGATTACGATTCCGCGACGATTTGAGAGTTTTGGCGAAGTCGACAAAAAACCGCGCCCGACGACGCGTGAGAACATCGTCGGGCGCGGTTGGAACATTTACGTTTGGCGCTTCGCGGTCGCGCGAATCTGGAGTCCGTCGTCGGACTATTTGACTTCGAAGTCGGCGTCGATAGCGTCGTCGTCGGCTCCGGGGGTCGCGCCCGCGTTTCCGGCGTCGCCGGTCGGCCCGGCCGCGCCGGCTTGCGCTTGCGCTTGTTGCGCGCTTTCGTACATCGCCTTGCTCATCGCGTGCGACGCCTGTTCAAGTTCGGAGAACGCGGACTTGATCTTGTCGGCGTCGTCGGTCTTGCACGCTTCGCGCGTCTTTTCGATCGCGGCGTTGAGCGCGGACTTGTCTTCCGGACGAAGTTTGTCGTCGTGTTCTTTCAGGAGCTTTTCGAGCTCGAAGCACATCGACTCGGCGCGGTTCTTCGCCTCGACGAGTTCGCGACGTTTCTTGTCTTCTTCCGCGTGTTCTTCCGCGTCTTTTCGCATGCGTTCGATTTCCGCTTCGGTCAAGCCGGAAGATTGTTCGATGCGGATCTTCTGCTCTTTGCCGGTGCCGAGGTCCTTCGCTTTGACGTTCAAAATGCCGTTCGCGTCGATGTCGAACGTAACTTCAATTTGCGGCAAACCGCGCGGAGCGGGCGGAATATCTTCCAAATTGAACTGACCGAGCAGTCGGTTGGCGGCGGCGATTTCACGTTCGCCCTGATAGACCTTGATGGTAACCGCCGTCTGATTGTCGTCCGCGGTGCTGAAGACCTGCTTCTTTTCCGTCGGGATCGTCGTGTTCTTTTCGACCAACTTGGTCATAACGCCGCCGAGCGTCTCGATGCCGAGCGACAGAGGCGTAACGTCCAGCAAAAGAACTTCTTTGACTTCGCCCGCGAGGACGCCGCCCTGAATCGCCGCGCCGACCGCGACGACTTCGTCCGGATTGACGCCTTTGTGCGGTTCTTTGCCGAAGATCTTCTGAACGGTTTCCTGGACTTTCGGAATACGCGTCGAACCGCCGACGAGCACGACTTCGTCGATGTCGGACGGAGAGAGCTTCGCGTCTTGAAGCGCCTGCATGACCGGACCTTTGGTTCGTTCGATCAGGTGGTCGACTTTACGCTCGAATTCCGCGCGCGTGATATTCATTTGCAGGTGTTTCGGACCGGTCGCGTCTTGCGTGATGAACGGCAGGTTGACGCTGCTGGACTGTTGCGAGCTAAGTTCGCACTTCGCCTTTTCCGCCGCTTCCTGCAGACGTTGCAACGCCATCGGGTCTTTGCGCAGGTCGACGCCGTATTTGCCCTGGAAATCGTCGGCCATGTAGTTGATCAGGACCTGGTCGAAGTC
>JAFZNK010000213.1 GCA_017550965.1 Thermoguttaceae bacterium | reverse complement strand
GCGTCATACCCTCTTTACCGCGCGCGTTGATATCGACGCCGTCGTACATAATAAGGTCTTCAACTTTTCCAGAATTGCTGGATAGCAAAGCATCACAAAGGTGAACAATCTTAGGATCGTCAAACCAAACGCTCGGTTCCCAGACTCCTTCGTATATTTTCGTTTGCCAATGTTGACGCTCGGTCGGATCGCAACGTGAAAACTGGCAAGGATAGACATAACGCTGACCGTCGCCTTTGCCATAGCTTTCGACAACCTGAGTTCCTTCCCATTTGAATTCCTTCTCTGGCGTCCCTAGGCTTGGCGTCAATAATAACGACAAGGGAAACGAGATTATGCGGACAACGACAACTATCGCTACGCACAGAAGAATGATTATGGATTTTTCGACAATAGCGACGGTTCGACGGCGGCGTTGTGAATTGTCGACGTTTCTACTTTCTGTTTCGGCTTTCATTGAGCAACTCCTAATAACGCTCCTCTCTGTTATTGTCGATCTGTTTTGCGGGCATTAGTCACGTCAAGTCGCGACGCCGCTACGGGCGGCGGTTCCCTTCGCGAGGAGACGTTTCAATCCTTAACAAGATCCGCCAGCGTCGCCTCGACGAATCCGACGAGCGCGTTCGGTTCAATTGCGATCATCATGCCGCGCATGCCGGCGTTGATATAGATTTCGTCGAAAAGGATCGCGGTCTCGTCGATAAGCGTGGGGAATTTCTTCTTCATACCGATCGGGGAGCAACCGCCGCGAAGATAGCCGGTGAGATCCTTGAGCTCCTTCATGGGAATGAGATCGCACTTTTTATCCCCGAAGGCTTTCGCGACCTTCTTGAGATCGAGTTCGTCGCTGACGGGGAGACAGCAGACGAAGTATCCTTTCTTTTCCCCCTTCATAACGAGGGTCTTAAAGATTCCCTGCGGGTCTTTTCCCATGCCTTCGGCAATGTGCATGCCGGAGAGATCGGACTCGTCGACTTCATATTCGACGGTCGCAAAGGGAATCCCGGCGTTTTCTAATAATCGGGTCGCGTTAGTTTTCGTTGGGTTCATGGCGGTTCCGGCGCCGTCGCGGGGGCGGCTTACTGTTAAATTAGGCAAATTTCAGACGACTAACGGCGCAATCTGCGCGCCGCAACGCCTAGAAGTCCGATTGTATCGACTCGATCCGCTCCGTCAAGAACAACAACAAAAATGCTCGATCTTAAGGTCTTGCTTCTTGCCGCGCCCACTCTATCAGCAATGGCGACGGCGGCGTGCCAGGCGGCGCGCGCAACCCGCGCGGACGACCGAAGAAACGAACAAATATTACCCGAGGATTAGAACAATGACGCAACCCCTCGAACTACCGAACATTGACGAAACGACCCCTATTACGGAAATACTTGCGCGCAACGCGCAACTTTACGGCTCCGACGTCTGCCTCGTCGAGCTCTCGCCAGAAGAAGACGACGAGAAACGACGAATTACATGGAAAGACTTCGATCTCGTCGAGCCGCCCCGCGCCGGTCAAGGCGCTCGACGTTCTACGACCTGGCAGAAATTCGACGAGCTCGCCAATCGCTTCGCCAATCTACTGCTCAGTCGCGGGCTCAAGAAAGGGGACAAGGTCGCCATTCTGCTCATGAATAGTCTGGAAGGGTGGCCCGTCTACTTCGGCGCGCTCAAGGCGGGCGCGATCGCCGTGCCGATGAATTTCCGATACGCCGCCGACGAAATCCAATACTGCCTCGAGCTTGCGGAAGTCGACTATCTCGTTTTCGGTCCCGAGTTCATCGGACGCGTCGAATCGATCTGCGATCGCCTCGATCGCGTTCGCGCGCTCTTCTTCCTCGGCGACGTCTGCCCCACCTTCGCCGAGCCGCTCCACAACCTCACGACCTACGCGTCTCCGGAACCGCCCGACGTCAAACTAACCGCCGACGATCACGCCGCAATCTACTTTTCCTCCGGC
>JAFZNK010000212.1 GCA_017550965.1 Thermoguttaceae bacterium | reverse complement strand
GGCGGTGGAATAGCTCACTTGGTAGCCGGAGGCGTTCTTAACGGCTTTCCACGCGACGTTGATCGAACGCTTATCGCTCGTTAACGACGTAATCGTCGGCTGCGCCAGCGTAACGAGGGACTTCGTCGAAATCTTCTTCGTCGCCTCCTTCGAATTCGCCGTATTAAAGTAGTCGCCTTGCGCTACGACTTTAACGGTATACGCCGTTCCAGGCGCGAGATCGGAGAACGTATAACTCGTCTGATCGGCTTGAACCGCGCGGGTAACGAAGCCGCCGGACGCCGTCGTATAAGAGACCTCGTACAAAGTCGCGCCGGTAACGGCGTTCCAGGAGAAGGCGATCGAACGCTTGTCGCTCGTCGACGACGTTATCGTCGGCGTCGCCAACGTTTCAAGCGACTTGGTCGTTATCTTCTTATAAGACGTATCCTTGGAGTTCTGCGTGTCGAGCCCGTCGCCGAGCGCGACGACGCGCACCGTGTACGAGGTTCCCGGCGTCAGTTTGGAAACGCTAAAACGCGTCGTTTCGGCGTCGACGTATTCGTAGGTTCGGTCGCTTGAATTGCCGACGGAATAGCTCACTTGGTAGCCGGAGGCGTTCTTAACGGCTTTCCACGCGACTTCGATCGAATGCTTATCGCTCGTCAACGACGTAATCATCGGCTGCGTTAGCGTAGCGAGCGACTTCGTCGAAATCTTCTTCGTCGCCTCCTTCGAATCCGCCGTCTCCAGATCGCCGTATGCGACGACGCCGACCGTATACGACGTTCCAGGCGTCAGTTTGACAAACGTATAACTCGTTTCATCGGCGAGAATGTGAAAAGAGTCGCCTTCAGGCGAGTTCAAGGAACGATAACTCACGTAGTACCCAGTAGCGTCCGGAACGGACTTCCACGCGACGTTGATCGTACGCTTGTCGCTCGTCAACGACGTTATCGTCGGAGTCGCCAGCGTTGGGAGCGACTTCGTCTTAATCGTCTTGTACGCCGTATCCTTGGAATCAGACGTATCGATTCCATCCCCCTTCGCGACGACCTTCACTTTGTACGAAACGCCCGGCGTAAGATTGACAAAGCGGTAACTCGTCTCGCCGCTAGGAAGATCGACGCGAACGTCTTCGTTCGTCGTTGAAGAGCTACAGATCGCGACGTAGCCTTGCGCGCCGTCGACGAGCTTCCACTCGACCGAAATTTCTCTAAAATCGCTCGTTACGGTCGTAATCGTCGGTTGCGCCAACGTAGCGAGCGACTTCGTCGATATCTTCTTCGTCGCCTCCTTAGAATCCGCCGTCTTCTGATCGCCGTATGCGACGACGCCGATCGTATACGACGTTCCAGGCGTTAGATTGGAAATAGAGTAACTCGTATTGTCGACGGGAACGTAGATACTGTCGCTTTCAGTTGAATTCGAGGAACGATAGCTCACGCCGTACCCGGTTGCGCCCGATACGGCCTTCCAGGCGACGTCGATCGTACGTTGGTCGCTCGTCAACGACGTTATCGTCGGCGTCGTCAGCGTCGCGAGCGACTTCGTCTTAATCGTCTTGTACGACGT